>JAFGIK010000023.1 GCA_016929645.1 Candidatus Dojkabacteria bacterium | reverse complement strand
TATGTGCTTTTAATATTTTTGCTACAACATGTACTACAAACTCTTTACATTACATTAAAAAAATCCATTGTAACTGTCTAGAATAG
Source organism: Candidatus Dojkabacteria bacterium (assembly GCA_016929645.1). Classification (GTDB taxonomy): domain Bacteria; phylum Patescibacteriota; class Dojkabacteria; order SC72; family JAFGCJ01; genus JAFGIK01. Next base: position 25,410 of record JAFGIK010000023.1, on the reverse strand, counting down.
ACACCCTTTCATTGTGGACAAAATTGATCAAAACTCCTATATATCAATCAAAATGATAAACGCCTTGAACAGTTATCCACAATATGCTACATTAACCCAAAGTATTTTTGTTACTAAAGAAATTCCAGTCTAAATAAATACGTCAAATTCTGCCAGGTTGACCTTATATATCTATTACCATTCATACAAAGTGCAAACATTTGTACCAAATCCACAAATTAAAGAAGAAATAGAAGAAAGATTAGAAAACAAAGGCACTAAGAAACCCGTTATAAATCTTGATGAGTTGTGGAAAATAGCTATGGATAGAGTTAAAATAGATGTCAGTCCAACCAATTTCAATTCCTGGTTTAAGGATCTAAAGCTGATAAGGGTTCAAAATGGTGAAGCTGTAATTGTGTGTGAGAACCCATTTGTAAAAGATTGGATAGAAAAACAGTACCACAAAAAGCTCAAAAAAATATTTACAGAAATTACCCGAAGAGAAACAAAAATCATACTAACCGCACCAAATTCTTCAATTGAAAAGAAAAACAAGGAAGAAGAACATCCTGATAAAAGATACGAGGGAAATTACTTAACGGTAGAAGAAGCTCCTATTTTTAATATTGAATATTCACACCAAAATTATTATGAAAGTTCACAACAAAAAGCAGGGCTGAATCCAAATTATTTATTTGAAAACTTTATTGTGGGCGACTCGAATCGAGTCGCCCACGCTGCAAGCGAGGCGGTGGCTGACAACCCCGGGAACGCCTACAATCCACTGTTTATTTATGGTGGAGTTGGACTTGGCAAGACTCATCTCATCCACGCTATCGGAAACAGAATCCTGAATAAAGACCCAAATAAAAAAATATTGTATTGTTCCAGCGAAACATTTTTAAATGAGATGGTCGAAGCCATCCGCACTGATAAAAATATTGAGTTCAGGAGAAAACATAGAGAACTTGATGTATTAATGATTGATGATATTCAATTCATTTCAAACTGGGAAAAAGCACAGATTGAGTTATTTCATACATTTAATACGCTTCAGCAGGCAAACAAGCAGATAATTTTTGCTTCGGATCGACCACCAGAGCAAATTGAAAAGCTGACTGACAGACTTAGATCAAGATTCCAGGGAGGGATGGTCGCAGATATCTCAAAACCAGAATATGAGCTACGGTCTGCAATAATTAAGCAAAAATCGCAAGACAAAGGAATCTCATTACCTCAAAATATTCTAGACTATTTAGCAAAATTGTACGATGATAATATCAGAGAACTTGAAGGCTCATTAATAAAGGTCAGCTCACATATTCATTTTGGTCACATAATGCCTGATGAAGCAGAAATCGCCAAAATACTAGGGATAGATCCAGCAAGCAAACAACGACGTTTTACTTCAAAAGAGATTATACGTGCAGTTTGTAAAGAGTTTAATGTAAGTGTTCGAGATGTCCGAGGTAAAAGACGCACAGCCGATATTGTTTTGCCAAGACAGGTATGCATGTACTTGCTTCGAAAAGAGCTTGATTACCCACTTGAACGAGTAGCAAAGGAGCTAAATAGGCTTGATCATACAACGGTTTTGCACGCAATTGAAAGGGTAGAGGACAAGATTGCTGTTGATGATAGATTGAAGAATAGGGTGGAGGGGGTGACGAAGGAGTAGTTAGTAATCCCAGTATATATTACTATAGACTTTATCATTTACTCATGATACAATTGGCGGACCCAACGGATATTACCGATACTTTATTAAGTTTACAGCATAGGCATTATGGATAACAAACCAGACACAGGTGATTTGCTCAATAAATATGAAATAAAAGAATTTAATCTTGATGGTGGTCATTTTATCACTATAACAGAAGAAAACTTCCAAGAATTTACGAGTCTTGGAATTATTGATAAACTGGCTGAAGAATTTACGAAAGCTTGGGCAAAACCACAAACACAAGATGAAAGAGAGGTACAAAATGCTGCAATTTGGGACGAAGACGTAACTATTTGTACTAATAATCATTGTTCAAATAGCCCTTATCATGAAACTAGTCCACTTGATCCTTTTGATAGAAACCATCTGCAATCATATGCAAAAGAAAATGGCGAATATATTCAAAATTGTACTTATTGTGGTTCAGAAACTGAACATTTCTGGAGTAAGCGAAGAGGAATAGAGTATATCAATAATGCAATTAAACAAGAAGATTGTGAGATTGCCCTAGCAATAGACGACAAAGGAGATATTATAGGATGGACAATTTCTTACCGTGTAGATATTTCTCAAAAATTAGAAAAAACCTATATCAAAGATAGTTCAAGAGGAAAATATATACCTGTATCTGCAAGAGCAATAAGAGATACAAACACAGGGATAGTTTACGAAAATATGTTATACATAGACACCGCAGGAATTTCTGAAAATTATAGAACAACATTAGGAATTCCAATCAGTGGAGCAAAATGTTTCCTCTCCTACATAAGACAAAGAACCGCTTCAAGACCATATCTGACAAGAGCTCATGAAAGAGCTTCTTTCATGAATGAAACACTAAATAGATTATTTGGTATAAGACCTCTCGAGATAGATGCCAATGATTCTCTTCCAGGATCAGATATTAAATGTACTCAACGCACTCATTGGCAAGAAGTGGCAATGTTTTTACTTAAAAACATTATTGCTGATCCAAAAAAATACCGTGAATTCGAAAAAAAGATATCAATGATAAAAAGATCTCGTGGAGTAAAAACGGAAGAAAAACAAAAACAAATTGCGGCACTAATGAAAGACTTTAATGTAGTAAGTAGTTCTACTGATTTCGACACTCTCTTGCTTTACCCAGGAACAATCGCATTGCTCCCTTGTGATTATCGTTTATCTTCAGATGATACAAAGCAAGATACAAATACTGCAGTAATGGCACAATATCTTATCCTTGCATATACAATATCTCCTGAACTTGTAGATTCTTTCTTATTACAAATTAAATCAGTCAATTGTCTACAACACAATCCAGATATTATTATAGAACAATATAATAAGCTATTTACAGAATTTTCAAATAAACTTTGTTCTATATCGCAGATTGATATCCCAGATATAAACAGATTCATTGATTATGCACTTCTAGCAAGAGCAATAGGACAATTTGAAGTACTTATACGAGAATTTAAAATGTACTCTACAACATATAAGGAAGAAATCTTTCTCTACGGGGCTCCCGAACGAATGTTTCTCGTAGGTGTACCGAAATCCAGTCGAAGATCTCATACAGGTCATGCTGTAGCCTTAGGTCTAGTACAGCGTAATGGACAACAATTTGATGAGAACGGAACCCAGATATCAGAGAGAAGAACATTATCCAGATTTGGCACATTTATAATCAATCTTGCGCAAAGGTCTATCGAGAAGGCACAAAAGAAAATTCCAAATAATTTCTTCAGTAATACATACAGAAACTGGGCAATCGAAATGCTTAGCGAGGCAAGCGGTCTTGATATAGAGCAGCGATGTCAACTTGAGAGAGTAATTTCAGAGTTAGAAGAGGGAAAACCTCTAGCTATAAGAATAAATCGAGCAATTAGGGCCACATTAATCGGAGCTTCAATATCAAATGGATTGTTTCCTTTCATAATGCTCATCGGAGGTTCTCTTTTTGCTAGAGGAGCATTGACACAGGATCTACTGCTAAAAAGGATTGGAGGATTTATAGCGTCGTATGAAGCAATCCCAGGTCTTGGCGGAATATCAGCATGGTTCAGAATTATGGCAGTAATGTCTTTATACTCATGGCCTGAAGCAAAAGAAATTTCCAGAAGAGACGGTTATGCAAGCAAAATAGAAACTTTATCAAATCAAGAGGTCAGAAGGTTTTGGATAGATATTTATAGAGTTAACCCAGAGAAAGCAATAAAATTTGTTGAGGAAATTGAAGAAATATCAAAAAATCAAGCCAAAGCGCCATTAATTTTTGATGAGATAAATAAACTAATAATGATACTGGCTTCAGAATTGGGTACCTCCAGTACAATCCAAGCACCAAACATTACCAAAAGAGAACATATCAGCTATGCGGAAAGAATAATAAAAAGCCTATCAAGAATTATAAAATCTTCTTCGTTTGCCATTTTTCCATTATTAACATTTATGGATGGAGGTTGGGTACTTACAGCTTTACCAGAAGCATTGTCAGATAATAGATTAAGGATGGTGGTAATCTGGAAGATTAAAAATAATATAAAAAATATATTGGAAAGCATGGTAAAACACCAGGAATTGTTATACTCTATCTATGCACATCCTGGGATACCAATACCTTTGGATCTTATGAAGAAATAGAAAGATGATTTACAAAAATGACCCGACATAATAACATTAAGAAAGTTGAATATCTCATTGAATACGCTCATATATATACTGATGAAAGATTCAATGGAGAGCACAAAAAAAGTATTGAAATTGTAAGAAAAAAAGAAAGAGAACTTGATAATTTAGGCAAATCTCACGGCAAGTGTATCCTAATTGATAATTACAATCCAATAAATCATATTCTAAATATTGATAAATTTTTATCAAATTTAAATGATTTGGAGGCAAATCCAGACTTTGTCATGTTGGAATCCACGATGACAGTTTATTGTATATTTCTTCTTCATAAAATGAAGCATAAACTAAAGAAGAAATATTTGAGATATATAAAGTCTAGAAAAAAAATGCCTTGTTCTTTATTATTAACAGTATGGCATGTAATTAAAACAGGAGGTCTAGATATAAATATTGAAGAAGCAATTTATAAGGGAACTCCAATTATAGGAAAAAACTTAATAATAGTTCTACCAGAAAGATTCAAAAATGTTGAGGAACTTGGCCGCAAGATTTTACATAGTTGCAATATGGATGACATTGCAACTAGAATAGAGTATGAATATTTCTAAAGCCCCGATATAAATATGGATTCTGAACTTTTTTTTAGTAATATTGTTTTATTTATTACAGCATGTTACCACATTGTTATAACAATATTTGTTCAAAAATCTCCTCAAAAAAACAAAAGAAAACTTTCTATTAGATACTTTTCAACACTGTCATTAGCACTAGCTGGCTGGGTTGTAAGCAATATCATGATTGACTCTGTAAATAACTATACAGCAGCAATAATCTGGACCAAACTGAGTGGGATATCGATAGCTCTTACATCGCTTGGATTCTTACTATTCTCAGTATCATTTCCAAAAGAGACACCAGTGCCAAAATGGTTGAAAGCTTTTGGTATAGCTATAACTTTTTGTTCAATAACAGTCATGGCTTTTACCAACTTGATAGTTAAAGATATTAATATGGAAATAATACCAAGAGAAGTAAGCTATAACTTTGTATATAAATACTTCGTTATTTCCTGTCTACTTTTTATCACTTATGGACTATGGATATTCATACGAAAACTTTTCGACAACGAGCCTGAGTATAACAATCAAAAAAGATATGTGTTATGGGGTTTTGGGGGTACTCTATTTTTTGCTCTTCTCTTTAACATGATTCTCCCAAATCTGGGAATTCGAGAGTTCACAAGACTTGGCCCGGCATTCACACTAATATTTAGCATAGCAATGACAACAGCAATACTACGACATAGGTTGTTTAGTATCAAATTTCTTATTGCTCCAATAATCCACAACTTTATGCTTTCAGCATATATCCTCCTCTCATACATTATTATTACACTAATTCAGCAATTCGTATGGGATAATGTTCTATCACCACAGGCGTTAATCGTTGGTTTCCTATGGGCAATATTATTTGGAATATCCTATCCAAAGGTTGACACTTTCATAAGGGTTAAATTCACTGATAAAATTGTCGATTTTAATACAGGCGTACTAATAGGAGTTCTAAAAAAGAAAATTGATACAGAACTAAATACACTAAATATCTTAAATTTTTTTAAAAAATATATATCCTATACTTTAAATATTCCTAAATTTTATCTTTTGCTTACTGAAAAAAATGCACTAATATCCTCAACAGAATTAAAATTAGAACAAGTACCACGCAATATTACTGATATAAAATTAGACTTTGACACATATGCTAACAAAGTAATTTCGTGTTCAACTATACAAGACAAGAATAATGATCAAAAAATCTTCTGCAAAGACAATTGCGTTGAAGCAGTAATACCAATAAAAGGAATCAAGAAAAAAGTCGGATTAATTCTATTAACTGCCAAAAAGGACAGAAGCCCATACTTTCAAGAAGATATAAACCTACTTGAAAGTGCAGCACAAGTACTGGGAGTTGCAATAGAAAGGTCACTATTATACGAGGAAGTTCAGAATTTTACTCAAACTCTCCAAAAAAAAGTCGACGAGGCTACACTAGAACTTAAGCATAGAAATACAGAACTTCAGGTACTCAACAAGAACTTGGAGGAGCTTTATCAGAAGGAGAAAGACCTTATGGATATTGCAGGCCACGAGTTTCGAACTCCAGCATCAGTTATCAAAACAAACCTTTATCTATTGAATAATCACCTAAACAAGAAATACCAGACTGAAAGTGACGAAAAGATAGTGAAATATATGGAAAGGCTATCAAGCAGCATTGAACGGGAAATCAGCCTGATTAACACCTTTCTAGAGTCGGCAAGAATTCAAAATAAAAGATTTGAATTGAATATCGAACAAAACGTAGATTTTACTGAAATTATCCATCATTCGGTAGAGGATACAAAACAAATCACAGAGAAAAAACATCTCCAGATAATTTATAATCCTCCTTTAAAAAAGATTTTCGCAGATATGGATTCCATAAGGATTCGGGAGGTTATTGATAATCTACTAAGTAACGCAATTAAATATACAAAAGAGGGTTATGTTGAAGTAAAAGTTTTGGAAAGAGAAGATTTTGTAGGTGCAAGTATAAAAGATACGGGTATTGGGATATCTCAGGAAGACCAGGAGCTTCTATTTAAAAAGTTCTCAAGAATAAAAAACTACATTGGTGGTAAAAATGGACAAATCGTAAGGCCAGGAGGTACAGGATTAGGACTTTTTGTAGCAAAGAATATTCTCAGCGCACATAAGGACACAATTACAATAGAAAGCGAAGTGGGAAAAGGTTCAACATTCACATTTTGGATACCGAAGGTACAAAATGTGCACGGAATAACTTCAGCCATAAATGTATCATCATTCATACCTGGGAAAACTGAATCATTGTAAACAACTCAGCAACTATAAATATGCAAATTTTTTGCAGTGGATATCATTGTTAAAAATGTGTATAACTATACGAGTTACCCACATTGATAGGAAAACATTTTCTAACAATATTCTCGATTTACATTAAGAAGAAGGCGTTAATCACTATGCGACATACTCAAAAATTGTTCGCAATTTTGTATGGTAATTGAAGAATTATTCGCAAAATTATCCACATAGTGATGAAAATATTTTTAATAAAATCTTAATTAAATTTTTATAAAGTAACAACAAATATTTAATGAAATAAACATTAATAAATCGTGACAAAAAAACTACCGAAGTATACCCTAACAATAGAAGATATCTACATAGAAAATTTTATGAATTTTCACGCTAGAAAAAGACAATTGAAGCTAAAAATATATACATCTGGACATATACACAATCACTACTATATACTACTACTATCTAATAAATATATAACTAGATACACTTCTCAGTTTAAATAATTTGTGAGAAATTCGAAATGAAAATTACTTGTAACCAAACAAGTCTTGCTAAGCAATTGGCTATTGTAGGGCGTTTAGTCAGTTCCAAACCTGGTTTACCTATACTTGCAAATGTTCTCTTAAAGACTGAGGATAGTAAAGTAATAATGACTGCAACTGATTTAGAAATTGGAGTTCATACATGGCTTGGTGCAGAAATTAAAGCAGAAGGAGTGATAACAATTCCTGCTCGTACCTTTTCTGAATTTGTAAACTCTCTACCTGTAGGCAATGTAGAATTGACTCTTGATAAGCAGCTATTGAAAGTTGAGACTGTTAATAACTCAGCCCAGTTTAATACTCTTCCTGCTGATGATTTTCCTACGGTTCCAGGTATCAATGATGGGAATCTTCTTATGAGCATACCTTCTCGGGATTTTCAAACTGCTGTGAAAAGAGTTGCCGTAGCTGCTGCTACTGATGACTCAAGACCTGTTTTGACGGGTATAAACATTGAGGCGGAAGGCAAGGGTGTTACGTTTGTTGCTATTGATGGATTCAGGTTGTCAACTCAATATATTGAATTAGACAAAGAAGTTAAAAATAAGACGACAATTCTTGTACCTGCTAAAGCTCTTCTTGAAGTTTCTAAAATTGTTGCAGACCTTGCTGATCCTGAAGAGAAAGAAGATAAGAATGATGTTTCTGTGTATTTATTAAATGACAAAAATCAGGTGATTTTCAGGTATAAGGAAGTTGACTTAATATCAAGATTGATAGATGGACAGTTTCCTGAGTACAAACATATCATTCCAACAGGCAATGAGATCAAGTGTGATATGGATCTTGCTAAACTTCAGAATGCGGTCAAGATTGTAAATATTTTTGCAAGAGGGACAATTGGCAGCAAAGCAATTATGAATTTTGATGTTGAAAATTCGAGTATTAAGGTATCTGCAAGTCTTGCTGAGATTGGTGAAAACGAAAGTTCTTTTGAGACCAAAATTGAAGGAAATCCATTGAAGATTGGTTTCAGCACGAAGTTTTTAAATGATATGATTTCAACTTTTGACTCTGATACTATTATCTTTGAGGGTAGCAATCCAACAGCGCCAGGAGTATTCAAGTCAAAGAATGATGATTCCTACCTACATATTATTATGCCAATGAGAGCTAATTAATAAGTGCATTTATTATTGGTTTGTTCTAAATCTCTGAGGTCTTTTACTAGGTCAGATCCCGAAATTTGTTAGTGAAATTATCTGTTGTCTGGTAGGTATCACATGTATCTAGTTTGTATCCGATCCCATGAATGGTCTTGATTTCATGATTATGTTTTGAGCTTTTCGTTTGCATTTGGTTTTGTAATTTAGGAATTGAGTTTATCAGGCTTGATATTTTTTTCCTTATTTTCTGAATATGCACGTCTACAGTGTTCGAGCCTGTGGACTTTTTGTAATCCCATACATGGTCGAGAAGTTCGGCACGAGTGATAGGCCGCTTGCGATTGCGCATCATGTACTCAAGCACGTTATACTCTTTTTTGCTCAATGGAAGGTATTTACCTTTGTAGAATGCTTGCATATTTGAAGGATTTATTTTGAAGTTGCCGTATTTTATCTCAGTGTCTTCGCTGTTTTTGGGTCTTCTCATAATTGTCTGGATCCTGACGACCAGCTCCTGCATTGGGAATGGAAAATTCATGCAATCATCTCCTCCTTGTTGCAAAAAATCAATTTTATCTTGCCAAACTCCACTATTTTGTATACCTATGATATATACTTTTGGATGATCTTGTTTTATTTGTGAACACAAATCAAAACTACTTTTATATGAAAGTTTGATATTCATAATAATTAAATCTCTTTGACTAATCTTAAGAAGATTAGAGATATTCGACTTGCTGCTTACGACCTCTGTGATATAGCCATAAGAATTTAAAGTCTTTTCGATAATTTTCGAAATAGTGGTACTATCCTCCAGAATAAGAATATTCATGAATCGGGCTTAAAATTTTATTCTTGGGGGATATTGTTCTGGGGGAGATTTATTTCATTTAATGCATATTATATTTATAATGATTAAAATATGTAATACCTTGTAGTTTACTAGTTATTAAATATATAAACCATATTCTATATTAAGGATATATAATTTCTTTTAATTTGTCGCTTTGTACTACTTAATCCTTATAGTATTGTTATTATTGAGCGATTCATTCCTGATCTATTATTTAGGGAGCTCTGAGTTTTTTAGTCCTTTCAACTTTAAAGGGGAGGTAGATGTATGGAACATTATAATCTTTGTAGTTCTTGTTGCAACCAATTTCGGACTGTTAGTGTCTTTCATTTCGTTTCTTTTGGAAAAATTTATGACATGTGGAAGGAAAGAGTATCCGTCTCCTTTACGTTCGATAAAATATGGAATCATTACAACTCTTGGTTTGTTTACGGCCTTGATGTTGCATATTTTCCATTTTTTGAATTTTTTTATGGTAACGATCTTATTTGTTCTTGTAATTATTGGTATAATTTTGATTAGATAAAATAAAAAAAGAATAATATGAATAAGGATAATGCTGTTAATAATGCCGAAAATGTAGATATTAAGGGTCCGAATGATAAAGAACCAATTGTCCAGAGAGATGTTTATTATACTTGGCACGCACCGTCAAGACATTTTAAGAAGATGGACATGAAGAGGTTTTGGCTCATTGTTGCTGTTGTTTTGGGAACTTTTGTAATTCTTGCTATTCTTGGTCAATATTGGTTAATGGCTGCCATCGCATCTGTATTGTTTCTTGTTTACGCTGTTGGGACTGTTCCTCCTGTTGATATTGAACATAGAATTACATCGCTTGGCATCGAAAGTGCAAACGCTGAATTTCTATGGAAAGATATGAAGACATATTTTTACTCGCAAAAAGATAGACAGTTGATTTTGAATGTTGATACAAATTTACGATTTACCCCGCGTTTGATAATGCTTGTGGACAAAAAGCAACTTGATGAAACTAACGAGATTTTGTTTACGAAGTTAAAGTATGCGGATCTATCAAAGCAAAATTATCTAAGTAAGATGATTGATGGACAATGGATAAATATGTTGGGGGAGGGGAAGGAGAGTAAGGTATAGTATTTGTAATTTTTTGATAGTTTTTGGTGCAAATAGCAGAAATTGATGAAAATCTTACTGAATCTTCTTTTGTACATATAAACTTTCTTTGGAGAGGTGCCTGAGTGGTTGAAAGGGACGCTCTCGAAAAGCGTTGTCTCGAGTTTTCGGGACCGCGGGTTCGAATCCCGCCTTCTCCGTGTGTTTACAAAAGATGCTTTAGGCATCTTTTGTGAACACACAAAGGACGGGAGAGAACCTCAGTCCGCAGGACTGAAGTTCGTTCTACACTTAAGCACTATATGAGTAGCGTGAGCGCTAGCGAACCATCCCGCCCTCTCCGTATTTATTGTCAAACTTTTGAGTTCTATCAGTATTTTCATTTACCAAATCAATCAAAAGATATATTCACCCATGGAAATATAGCACTGAAGTTATTTAGGAACTCGTTAATAATGAATTTAATCTTTTATCCTTAAGAATAGCTTAAGTTTTTTGATATTTGTTGATTATTCCCTTTAAAATTACGACTATACTTGATAGCATGCTCTACAAAGTGCCTTATTGGAATAAAACTTTTTGCAAATCTATAAATAGGAAGAATTAATAATTCAGAGGATATAAGATTATCAGCAAAAAAGGATATATCATGAAACATGCATAACATGAACATTGCACAATTGAATTCATATGTCTCTGGAGTCATTGAATTGTCTTTATCAAATATTGGATGTCGAATAAAGGTGATCTTTGGGTCAAGTATAGAATAATAGATATACATATCTCTCTTCTTTAGCATCGTTGATATATATTCGGAAATATGTGAAATGTCTGCTTCTCTCAAGTTCTTGAAAAATGCAAATATGTCACTAATTTTTTGGACCTCTGTCTCTATTGTCTTTTCCGTGATATTTTGAAATCCTTCGGTATATCTCATATTATTTTGTAATTCCTTCTGTGCACAATAGGAAATATAGTCGGCTGCATCTTGATAGTATGGCGACGAGATTATACTTGCGATTACACCTGCTATTTCTTCTTGTGAGATTTCATTTTTGTTTTGCCATTCAGCGATTTGTTTTCTGACTTCTGCTAGTCCATGGTCAATGTTTTCTCTCCCTAACACTGCAGCTTTTGCTTCTATGCAAGATGAATTGTGTGTATTTACTGTTTCAATATCAAATTCTCCTTTTTTTAATGCTAATTGGGAATAGACAAAGACAACAGGAGCATTACCAATTTCTGAACCTGCTGTTGCCTTTGGGGTGTATGGGATAACTCTTACCTGGTAGGTTATATCGTACATAACTTTTGGTACATATATTATGAATTGACTATTTGTACCGAACATAACATCAGTTGGAAAATCAGCAATATCCTCTGGATTGGTTATCCCTGCTGATTCAGAATCTACATGTGGTGATCCGTAGTCTCCATTGTATGGTCTTACAAGTGCTGTTTGATTGCCTATTACAAAACTGTAAAAATCCTCAACATTATCCAATTCTATTTTTTTCCATTCAAGATCTGCATTATCAATATAATAAACATTGAATGGTGGTTCAGAGTGGATCATTAACCTTCCATTGTTATCTCTGATTACGTTATGTCTTGGGCGAGCTAATGCGAAGATGGTATCTTCAGCTTTCAATGGTTTCCCTTGCTCTTTTGCTTCTTCAATTAACCTAGCATTTAATTCTGCCATGACCTCTATCATTCTTCTTCCTAACATGCAAGTATTAGATCCTGGTACTCCTGTCATGAAATCTTGGCCTCCTATCCACATTAAACTTTCCTCATTTGCTGTTTTTATGGAGTATGTTGCAGCAGCATTGCTTTCGGTATCAAGGCCAATTAAATTTTGGAATGAAATAGATCCTCCTTGTCTAAATGTATTGGCTGTCTCATTCAATTTAGAGCCTCCCAATATTATTGGGTTAATTATTTGATACAATGAGGTGTCTGCTCTTATGACATTTATCTTTCCTGAAACAGATGTAATCCCTGGTTCTCTTTTTATTGTTTGCTGGAAGTCTGGTCCAATTTTTTTACCTGGTAGATCATAGGATCCTAACTTTATAAATACTCTATAACCTGAAAAATATCCACCTGACCCTGCATACATTATTAGTGATGAAGGATCTGCTTCTACCCACAACTCGGTTGATTCTAGTTTTTGTTTCTTTATTGCTTGTGGCGTATTGTCATCGTAAGTATTTACCTCTTGTAGTCCCTGAAACATCATTCCTGCGGGATTTTGAAATTCTCCAGCAATAATATCGGGTGAGTGAGATGCTACAATTATGACTCTTGCATCTTTACCGAGTTGGAAGCATATCTCGGGTCCATATTGCTCTACGTATTTAATTGCATCATTGTAGCTTAATTTTTCAAAATGTCCCCAGTCAAATGGTTTTTCTTCTTCTTGTTCAGGCATGGGTTCTGGTGTTTCATTTTTGGTTGGAAGGCCTGTAGGGCCAGTTGTCATAGGAGGTCTTATTGATTGTGGAGTAGGGGTAGAATGAGGATCTTGCTGACGATTAGGTACCTGGGGTGTCTTTGTTGCAGCTTGTGATACTTCTGATGGGTTTTCTGTTGGTCTTTTATTGCATCCTGTTAGAGCAGCCGCTGCAGCAAGAGCTGCCATTTGTAGGAAATTTCTTCTTGAAATCTTTGGCCCATTGCTTGATTTTTCTGTTTCGTCAGATTGCCCTTGCTCTCCATTCATTGGTATTGGCAGACTATCCATCTTTATTATTAATTCTATTTTATACTACAATGTTACCACACATTCTAGTATAATTTGAGTTATACATTTATGAACCTCAAGCCAGAAACAGTTCAAAAAATTCAAAAATATACAAGGCAACTTTTAATAAACAATCTGATTGTTACTAGTCTTATTGCTGCGGCTTTTATTTTTTTTCCTATTGCCAGTGAAAAATGGGTTCTCTTGGTAATTTTTAGCATTATTGCAATTTATGTTGGCATAATTTCAGTTCGTGATTTTCGAAAAAATCCTATGGTAATAAAAGGTGTAATCTCTAAGAAATTTGTCAGAAGGCATAGGCGTTCTACAAATAGATATTTTCAAATAGATTTAATTGAAATGTACGAGGTCACTTCTGATGGCAGTGTTGTAAAAGTTGATATTGGAGAAAATCAAAGCATTAGATTTAGTCCTAGTATCAGGATGTTTAATAGTTATGAAGTTGGCACACAGGATATATTTGTTTCAACACCAGATTACAATTTGTATGCGACTTTAAGCGAAATTGAATCTATGACCGAAGATGATTTAGGTGTATCATTTAAGAAAAATATATGGGGTTTTGTTGTCGCTGGGATTATATTTCTTATTTCAATTGCTCTTGTTATTGGATCTGTAATAGATAAGTTTTTTCGCTAATTTCTTGCTCGACAGACAATCATCAATTAAAACTCTATTATCAAGAGGTGTATGTGGACATGGCCATCTCGAAGGCACTGTAATTACAGATAAAATTTCAAAACTTGTTTACAAGGCATTTAGATATTTTAAGCAAAACAAATCAGCTGAGAAGCAATTTCAATTGTTAACCGGATGGAGGGTTGATGATGTACTAGCTAATTACCAGAGGCTTATGGATCAAAGAGAGTCTGGTATTGTGAAGCAACAGAATTTTGAAAAAGATTTTCTTCCATATTTGTATGTTATGAAACTTTGTGAATCAAGTAATCCTGACATTATTTATGAAGTTACCTGTGCTCAACTTGAATATGATCTGGAGCATTATCTTGGATTTACAAGGGAAGTTAATCCGACGATTTGGCTCGAGATGGGGCTGGATTATGATATTTGTTGTGAGGCCTTCATCAGTGCAGTTGTTCATGAACTTCAGGATATAGAAGGGCATTCACCTATAGAGATTGGTGCTGCAGTGAAAAGAAAATTTCTAACAAAGCATTTTTTATCATCAAATTCTTCAAATCCGTTTATGGAAAAGTCAGATAAGCCATATCTTAAGGTCATTGAATTTTTAGAAAAGCTAAAACAAAGGAATGTGTGTGAGTTTGCCTCATTGTTTGTTGATGTTCAGGATGTCGGACATAATGAGCCACTGTTTAATACAAAAAAATGTCCAGATCGAGAAGAATGTGTACGAGATTTTTTCAGTCGTGCCAAAGCAAGTACAGATTGCTGCCATGTTCATTTATTGGAAGAAGTAATTGATAGGGAGCTTTTGATTGATGATCTGGATCAGATTTCGGAGTTGAATGAAATTGTTGATTTATTTGGAGATTTGCATATTAAAAATGCCAGATTTATTCACATGGCCTATTGGCCAAACAAACTGCCATTTCTTGAAGAGATGAGTGAGCGAGGTTATGAGATAGCTTTCTGCCCTACCAGTACAAAAATACTTGGAGCAAGTCATAATCCACCAAGTCCTTTTTTGATGGAGAACAAAGATGTAATGTTTGAGTTTCTTTTTGATGAAGGTTTTCCTCGGATTGTTATGTCAACAGATGATTGTGGAGTTTTTGGTACTAGTAATGTATGGGATGAATACGAATTAATTTATGATGAAATGTCAGCGTGGTATGGTATCGAATTTGCGAGTGTTGCAATAATCCTTTTATTCAGGGATTCAATGGATATATGGTCCAATATGGGTCTGCAAAATGGTTTTGGTGATTCGGAAAATTCTGATAATTTGGAAAATTCATATTCATATTCTGGAAATTCATATTCATATTCTGGAAATAATAGTTGGGATAGCAATGGTCTGCAGAGTGATAATTTCATGATTTCAATTGCAAATAAATATAATCTGGAAAAATCTGCACTAGAGTGGTTCCTTGGTTGGGATTTGTTTAAACTAAAGGGTGAAATTCGGCAAAAGAGTGTTTGGGATTCTGTCGTAGAGCGAGGGAAAGAGATTATGGAAGAACATATAGCTTGCTCATACTCAATGGATGATTTTGTGGATAGAACATAGCTTGAGGTGCTTGAGACTCGGTCTCGGGTTAATGAATTTTTAATGAATCTGAATTGCATGCCGGGTTAATGAATTACTCATAAATTCTCAAATTCTATGCTTTATCTTTTTCTTTGCTGTTAACATATTTTTAATAATATAGTAATATAATCGCTGTAATTCCAAAGTTGAATAAATCTTCAAATTCTGTTAATTTTCATTAGCAATTCGTTAAAAATTAATCAGATTTTGATGAACTTTATCTAATAGATCCTCGGTAGCTCAATGGTAGAGCAGCCGACTGTTAATCGGCTGGTTGTAGGTTCGAATCCTACCCGAGGAGCCATAAAAAAACCCGACTTTCGTCGGGTTTTTTTATGGCTCAAAGCTAGACTAGAAACGTGGTACGCACGAAATTTGAGACGCAAGAATACGAGGCCAGCCGAAGGGTTCTTGTTGCATAATAAGGAGTACAGGGAACATTGGAAGCAAAACGACGAATGTGAGCCACGTGAATTCCACCTGGCGAGCAAATGAAACAAGAGTGAGGCCTCGAAATATCGGGAATAATTAGGCGACTATTAGCTATTAGAGGTCTTCTTTGAGATGCGTTTTCTATTTCTTCTATTATTCTCCTCATCTAAAAATCAACACAAACCATACGAAGGCTAACCCCACATTTATGACAAATTTGGTAATTATGCTAACAATTAATCCAATAAATGTTCCAATTCCTGCTTTGAGTGCCGCCTCCCATCCTTTTTGAGCGAATATCATTTCAAATAAAAAAGCTCCCAACAGTGGACCAATAATTAAACCAATAATATTTCCTACAAAAAATCCGACAATTGATCCCACTATTGCACCAATCATCCCCCATTTGGATGCTCCACATTGTTTTGCTCCAAGTAACACTGCAATATTATCGATAAATGTTGCAGATAAACAAATTATGAAAACTATGATTATTAGCGGAAGGCTAAAAGTTTCGAATCCATCAACAATTGAAGTGATCAAAAATCCTAAAAAGATCAACCATCCACCAGGAAGTGAAAACAATGAAATTGTGCATCCGATTAAGATGATGATTGCGCATAGAATATAAATTAGTATTTGTATTATCGGCATAGCTCTATTTAATATATTACTAGTTTTTATGAACCCTAGTTTCTAAAATAAACTTATTTTCTAGATAGTTAAACACAATTGATTTCTTTATGTTGTTATCGCTACTCTAGTGCTAAAATAGAATATTGATCCTTATTCTATTAATAAAAAGTTGACGTGTCTAATTATACCTGTATTCGTCATTTATTTTAGTTATTTTAGAGGAGACTAATTTTAGATCAATTTATATGAAAAATTTACGAACGATTGCAATTGTATTGCTAGTGTTATTCATTGTCTTTTGCTCATTTATACTATGTGCAATAGCGACATATCTTTTGTGTAAGCAATTCATACGTAAAGATTCATCAGAGACATATTTCAATGAAAATTTTGATGATTTTGAAAATGCTGTTGATTCAATAAAAGCTTCCGAGCTAGATGAGTACAATATGGATGATTTATTTGTGAGTATTGACCGAAGTGATGATATCCTTGTTGTGGTTTTTAGTTTTAGTGATAAGGATGATGCTAAGGCTTTTTATGACTATCGAATTTATTACATAGAGTCTAATGATATGGAAGATGTTGTGGCTTGCTCTTCCGATGGTTATGGGAAAAAACTTGCAGAAAATTGGTACATGTGTAAATACGATATGATGTGAAGTAACTTTTAATATTAAAAGTATTGACATATTTGGCACCTAACTCAAAAATATTGGAAATTTTGTTGCGAAGTTTAAATAATTTTTAATTTCCTAATTATATGTCCTATAAACGACTTAATCACACTGCTGATGTGAGGGTGTTAATTTCAGGATCGACTATTGAGGAGCTTTTTCGAGAGGGTATGCGTGTTATGTTTAAAGTTATGGATCCGGTTTTTGAATCCAATGTATTGAGTCAAAAAGGTCATTATTGGACTATTGTTGTAAACTCTGCTGATAGATCCGCACTTTTTATCGATTTTCTTAATAAAGTTTTAGAAATGTCTGAAGTGAACAAGGAGGTTTATGTGGATGTGCAGTTTCTTGAGCTGACCGAGACTGAGGTTCGAGCGAAGGTTAAGGGGGTTCCTGTCTGTTCATGTAAGACAGATGTTAAAGGTGTAAATTATCACGGTTCTGAAGTAAAAGTCGATGACGATCGTTTGGTGTGTGAGGTCACATTTGATGTGTAGTTTTATAGGGTGTTTCGTATATTTTTCAGCTGCTTGATTTTTAGAATAATCAGGAAATGTTGCTACAGATGTGTTTGTGCGGAGATTAAATTTTAATGAAGCTGAGTCTCGGTCTGGGTTTGGTCTGGTCGTCCGGTCTGGTGATTTTCTTCTAATCTGGTAAAATATTTGTACCTAATTTATTTGTAATCAAAAAATAATGAAAGTAAAGAATTTTATATATTCTATTCTTTTACTTGTCAGCTCAGGTTTACTACTATCTTCTTGTAGTAAAGATGGCGATACAACAAATAATCAAGAAGATACAGATATATTAACATCAGCAACTTTTGCTAATGTGTGCAATGGTGTTGCAGTAAGTGATGCAGCTGAATACTCTACAGAATCGGGAGATGTATCTCCAATTTACGTTTTTAGCAGGAATAGCCAGAATGATTCATATATTTCTGCATATGGAAAGGTACCAAGTGATTGGGAACCAAATATTTCTCGGCCAGAGGAGGCGCAATTGGTCGCCTGTGTGACTGTTATTGAGTCATCTGACTCTGGAAAATGTGAATATGATGGGGATAACGAGACTTTTACTTTGAATACATATGATGCTAAGTACAAAGTAAGTTTATACAACGCTAAGACTGCTGAACTAGTTGCAGAGACGGAATTTGACCTAAGCTACGATGATTGCCCAACAGATTTCCTTTTTACAAGTAGCGAAAATGATGATTATGCTGCATATGGTTATTCACTTACTGATTTTGCCAGACAATATGTGGAGCACTAAAATTCGACTTGAATTTTTATTTCATCATCATATTCCTGAAGTCCTGAGGGATTAGATTTTTTCAAAATTATCCATCCTGAGGTGTTTTCTCCTTTGTTGTACTCGAGTCTACATTCAAAGGGAATGTACTCATCAGTCATCCAATCTCGGGTTGCTGTGGCTATTGATTTGCCTAATTCATTTCCGCTCTGGTCTGTGACTATTACAGGGAATTCTGCTTCGAAAAACCATGAGCCAGGAAGCTCTCCAGAGATAACCTGTTGTGGTCTGATGTTATCGCCGGAAGAGATAGAGATTGTTGTTAGTTCAACGCCTCGAATTGATTGAAGCGTCCAACCTACAGCTGGTTCGGGGTCTTTAACTTCTTGTTGTGTTTGATTGTCACTGTTGTTATCCGTTGAATCGTCGTTATTTTCAGAATTGTTTTTCGTCAAGGATAAATTTGTTAGTACAAAATATACTGAAATCCCGGTTGCTAGGGTGAAAAAAATTAATAATAAAGCCATTATTCCAGGGTTAGTTTTTCGCTTTTGTGCAGGAATTTTTGGAGCTATTTTTTTGTTTTTTACATACGGTTTAGGTTGAGTTGGCATTGTTTGAAATTAATAATTTATTAATCAATTGGCGCAAGCTAATTCCAAAATGAAGTTTTGAGATTTGCGAGCGAGCAAATTAAGAAAAGCTTAGTACTGCTAGATTTGTCGCACTTATTTTCTCTATATTGTAATTGTATCTAGGGTTTGCCCTGAGGTCTGATTCCTTTTATTTTATTAATGAAATTTTAACTCTTAGTTAAGTTGAGTAATGATTAAATTATTCTTAACTCTAATTTATAGTAGCTCTAATGACGAATTTTTGAAAGGTACTTATTGATTTATTAATAAATTTTCATAAACTTTGATTATATCCTCGTCTCCATTATCTTTTATGTAGTGGTTAAACATTGGAGAGTGGTTGATTTCTAGCAAGTAGAGATTGCCGGTTTTATCTTCGGCGATATCGGCTCCGAAGAATTCTATGGGAATAATATCAAAGACTGGTTTAACAAAGGCCTCAAGTTTTTGTTGCATGGATATTGAATTTATCTTCAAATCTTTTGAGTTTTCCCATGTTTCAGGGCTTATATTTTCTGTAAATATTGCGTTGTTAATGTCTTTTTCATAAGCAAGTAATACTTTTTTCTTATGCATTATTATCCGAAATTCTCTGTTAATTTCGATGAATTCCTGTGCGATTGCAAGATAATCATATTTTTTTTGGTTTTTATTAAAGATTTTAGCAAGTGCATTTTTTATCTCTTTTAATGAATTGCAGATGAATATGTTTATTCCAAGGCTTCCTTGGTTCATTTTCAAAACAACGGGCAGTTGGAAATTGGCTATAATATCAGTAGCAATACTTTCTATTGATTTGTTTTTAATTAAATTTTGATACTTCCTGTTACTGTTCGGGTCAAGATAAGATTTCCATTTTGGAATTTGAATCGTTTTCCTAAATAGTGTGTATGACAGGTCTTTATCAGTGCATATTTTGCAAACATCTTGATGATTAACTGGTATAAAATGATGAACGAAAAATAAGGCAGGATCAGTTAAAACTTTTATTGCAATAGCATTTTTGTGTGGAATTTCATATTTCAGTTTGAGTTTTTTACAGGCCTTGATAAGAGCCTTTTGGTATGGTTCCATGTAGTGATTATAGCTTAGTTTAAGCGTTTTTGCGACTTTGTGTTCAAATATGTTACATTACGTGTAAATTTAATTTTTATTTTTCAAAAATATTTCTAAAATAATTGTAAATTATTGTTGTTCGTGTAGAATGAATATGAAATTTATGTGCTGTAAAAATATTTTCATAAATTTGTAACAACCGAATAGTATAATAATTTAATTAACTATTCCTTAAAAAAATATGGCAAAGTTTAAAGCTTTACTTTTAGATCTTGATGATACTTTAATTAAATCAAATCTGATTTACGACAGGGCTCTAAGATTTTCATCTGATTATCTTGCAGAGAAATATAAACTTGATAAAGAAGAATTTTTTAAGTTGGTACTAGACAAACACCTGATAGTACATAGAAACTTTCCAACAATTCATACGCGTCATAGTAGAATTCTTGTTTTCAGAATGGCTTTAGAAGAGACTGTCAAAAATTATGATCTTGGGCTTCTTCCTTCGGTTGAGGATATGTATTGGGATTTTTTTATGAATAATATTGAGCTTTATGAGGGTATTTGTGAGACATTGGAACTTATAAGAAAATCAAAAGTTAAGATAGCGATAGTTTCTGACGGGGATTTGTCGCTTAGGATCAGGAAAGTAGAATCAGCAGGATTAATGAAATATATTGATCAACTTGTTGCTTCGGAGGAGGTTATATTTGAAAAGCCTTTTAGTGCAATTTTCACATTAGCACTGACAAGGCTTAAAGTAGAGGCGGGTAGTGTGGTTATGCTTGGGAATGATTATAAGAGTGATGTGCGTGGTGCTCAACTTCTTGGAATAAAGGCTGGAGTTTTTAGCCCATTAAAAGATGGAAATGTTATTAACAAGGATGATTCAATAAAAGCAGATTTTATTATTAAAAAATTTGGTGAAATTATCGATGTTCTGGAGATAAGAAAATAATTAATGAAATTTTAATGATAAGTAGTGTAAAAGAGTATTAAGCTTTCATGATGTGTTGCTGTCGTTATCGTCATCGTCATTTTCGTCATTATAATCATAATCTTTTTCTTTTTTGGTTTTTGTAGTATTCATCAAAACCTCTTTTTTAAAGAAGATTCCAAAGATAATAAATCCTATACCTATTGTTATTAGTGAAAAATTTAATATTGTAAAATTACTTAAGAATTGGTTAAACAAATTATCTGTAATTGGTAAGACAATCCTTTTTATAGTCTGAATAAACGAGTTATTGTCGATGGCTAATTTGTCCGAGATAAAAATATCTATTCTATTCCAGTTTTTATTTATAAAAATATGAATTAAAGTCAGAATTATTCCTGATGTTAATAGTGTTCCACCAAGTCGCGAAAACTTTGTTTTAAATGTAGGCGTCGTTACTATTATCAAAGATGCAAAGAGAATTGTAACAACAAAAGTGTAAACAGGTATGGCTTTTAGTGTGGTGAAAATTACTTTAATATTTTCTGTTTCTTTCTTTGGTATGTTTAAATTTTCTGATTTTATTGTTGTTGTAGCATAAATCTCATTGTACTTTTCATCAGTTAGGAATTGAGCAATAAAATCGTCAACATCTTTATCAGTGATATTTTCGGGTCGGCATTCCGCCTCAAATGGGTTAAATTCGTTTGTTGTTGTGTAATCTAAATTACACACAGGTATCTCATCGAATTTATCATTTACTGCAGCTTTTAAAATATTGGTTAAAGTTTCTTTACTGTCGATTAAATTTATTTCGAATTCTGGCTGTCTGGTTTTTCCTTCGAAATAGTCATAAAAAGCGTCAATGACTTTCTCTGTTGCCCTTTTAAGTAATTCTTTTTTCATGAATTGTTCAAAAGTTCTTCTTGTCTCACTGTCTTCTCTGGTTAGTTGTGAAAAAATTATTTCAGGGTATATATTCGTGTTATTTGTTGTGTCCTGCGATTGTGTTGTTTCTGGTGATCCTTGAGTTGTGTCACTTTGATCTGTTTTTTCCGTAGAGGAATTTTCGTACTGTTGTTCTATCAGATTTAGCAAGGCTGGAGTGAACTTCTCGTATGTATTCGTTAATTCGAAAGCATTTTTTAAATTATTCCTGTTAATAAATGTTAATGAAAGTGCACAAACAGGAATTGTTAAAACTAGAATAATAGACAATAAAAAACGAAGGATTGTTGAGATAAAAGATCGAAGTCCTTTAACTATAGCTTTCATAATTTTTTAATTCTTCTATTTAAATTATAGTTCCATGATCCGTTGTAGATTAGCCTCAAATATTTTTACTACGTTCAAATTTACTAGTTATTCTTTTAATATTTTACTAGTTATTAATATCAATTCAATAAATTAATGGAATTTAAAAATTTAAGTGGTAATATTGCATATTCAGTCCGATATTAAATAGAATTAAATTTTTTGCTGAAGTAATAAATTATGGAAAATTTAAACAAGAAAGATATCATTACTGTTGTTGGTACTGGATATGTTGGGTTGACTCTAGCTGTGGCATGCGCGAATGCTGGTTATAAAGTTTATTGTCTCGATGTTGATGAAAATAAAATTAACACAATTAAATCAGGTAGATCTCACTTTTATGAAGTAGGTCTTGATGATTTTGTAAGAAATGCAGTTGATTCTGGTAACTTAATTCCAACCACTTCTTATGAGCAAGCCATACCAAATAGTTCTATTGTTTTTTCTTGTGTTGGTACGCCTGATCTTCCAGACGGCAGTCCGAATATGGAATTTATTTATGGTGCAGTAGAGGAAACGATAAAGAATGCGAATAATGGTTTGATCTATGTTCAAAAGAGTACAGTTCCTGTTGGTACAGGTGGTAAGCTTTTGGCATATATTACCGAGAAACAGCCAGATTTAAGAGTTAGTTATGTATCTAATCCAGAGTTTACAAGAGAGAGTTCTGCCATGTATGACACTCTAAACACTGACCGTGTCGTTGTAGGTGGAAGTGATCAAGAGGCCCTGGATAGAGTTGTTGATATTTTCAAAACGATTGATGATTTTGCGAAAGATTTTGATATTGGTAAAGTGTCGAGATATGCCACTTTATATAAGGGTAAGAGCTCTGATGTTACAAGTATTGATTTCTTGAGCCGTGTTTTAAAGACAAGTCTTGAAAGTGCTGAGTTAATCAAGGTTACAGCTAATGCTTTTCTTGCGCTTAAAATTTCATTTGCAAACTCGATTGCTCTTGTTTGCGATAAAGCTGGAGCTGATATTAACGAGGTTATGGATGGTATTGGGCTTGATAGTAGGATTGAACGATCATTTTTGTATGCAGGTAGAGGTTGGGGTGGAGGTTGTTTTCCTAAGGATGTCAGTGGGTTGATTACTGTTGCCAGAGGCCTTGGAATTGATTTGCCAATTATGAATTCAGCTGTTGAGGTAAACAACTATATGACAGAGCATATTGACAAAAAGATCGAGGAGTATTTTGGGAGTATATCTGGGAAGAAGTTAGCTTTTCTTGGTTTGGCTTTTAAGCCTGGCACTAGTGATATTAGAAAATCTCCAGCAATTCGTCTGGCAAACCTGCTTGACGATAGAGGAGCGCAAATCCTTGCATATGACCCTGAAGCCATGTCCAATTCCAGGGATTCTTTAAATCAAGGAATTACTCTTGTTGATAACCTTAGTGATGTTTTTGTTGGGGCAGAGGCGGTAGTGATTTCGACTGCTTGGCCTGAGTTTGTTGAATTTGATTATCAGGATATTAAGAACGTTCTTGTTGGAAAGTTGATTGTTGATTGTGAAAATCGTTTGGATAAAGATAAAGTCAAATCTCTGGGTTTTGATTATATTGGTGTTGGACGATCTTAATCTGTTGGGTTGAAAAAAATTGTCTAGAATTTTTTGTCAGGCTTTTTGTATCAAATGAGTTGAGTATTTTTTTTTAACTCTTAATAAGGAATCTTATCTTGACTAATTATCAAGTTATTTATGTCACCTAAGGATTTGGTCTCTATTTCAGAAGATTTCAATGCTGTTTCACATGAAAATTCACCAATACTTTGTCTATACAACTCAATTGTCGTAGCAAGGTTGCCCATTTTTATTGCAATGTCAGATATTAGCGTACGAATATATGTACCACTAGAACATTCGATAATCAATGTAATTTTATTTTGTGATATATGCTCAATTTCAATATTGTATATTGTAACCTGTCTTTTGGGCATTTTGACTTTTTTGTTTTGTCGAGCAAATTTGTAAGCTGGGGTTCCGTGAATCTTGACAGCGGAGTAGGCTGGAGTCGTTTGAATTATCTGGCCTGTAAAGGACTTTAATACGGATTTAATTTTGTTTGTATTAAAATTTGCATCTATCGGGCATTTTTTAATAACTTTACCTGTGTTATCCAATGTTTCTGTCTGATAACCAAATTCAGCAGTAGCGATGTATTTTTTTCTCAAAGTTTGAATCTTGTCGAATTCCTTTGTTGCTTTTCCAAGCATGATTATTAGCAGTCCTGTGGCAAAAGGGTCGAGTGTACCTGCATGTCCGATTTTTTGATCCTTCGGCAGAATTTTCTTTAATTTCCTTATTACGTCGAAGGATGTGATACCTGCTTCTTTATTGATGAGTAAAAGTCCATTTAGCATAGTTCTCATAGGATTTAGTAGTTATAATTTTGTGGCTTTTGGGTAGCGAGTTCGTAAATATTAATGCAGGTTGTCTTCTTGATCATGTCGGGGCAAGATGCAGCCTGCATTTGTATACTAGCATATTTCTTGTGGAATTTTTCATCTGAATTATTTCGTATTCCTTATCTTTTTAAATTCTTGTTCATATAAGATTTATTTGCTATTGAATAAGTTGGGAAACATGTTGCAGAAAAAAGGATAAAAAAGTGAGAGAATTGTTGAAGTATCTAAATTCAATAATATCTCTCAC
>JAFGIK010000003.1 GCA_016929645.1 Candidatus Dojkabacteria bacterium | reverse complement strand
TTCTACAAATTCCCTGTTCTATTTTATGATACACTTCATTCAACCTCATTCTCCAAAAGTGGGCATTATCTACCCGATGACCTCATTAATCTTTGCATAATTATTCTAACTGGTAAAAAATACATTGTATTTGAAGTGCAGGGACAGTTTTTATCTCTTGAGTATGGGGATCTGCATACGTAATAGCTTCTGAATTTTCTAAATCAGCAATATAAAAAGAAATACCATTTTCTTCAAAATATTCCTGCAACAGACTAATTTCTTCTCCAATAAAGCAGAAAACAGGAGAACATGAACGTCCAAGGTCCAAAACATGCTTTTCAGCAATATGCATTAACTTTAAAATAGAGTCAGGACGTTTCGCTAAAGTGCCATTACACAAAATCCAGGGTTGAAGAAGCCAGCATTCAAACAGTTCCACATTAAATCCAGGTATAAAGCTAGGCGCTGTTTTAGCTAATTCATATCGTGGGTCTTCAGGGTCCTCAGATAAATTCTTCACATGAATACCTCCAACGATTATCTCTCTGGCATCGCTATCTTCCACTTTAAGACTAATATGGCAACAAGGTCCATCACTCGAAGTAGTCACTTCCGCACCAGTTCTAGTAATATCAAGATATGTGATTGAGTTAGTAAAAGAGTCAGGTGAACCACCCATTTTCATCGGGATAACAACTTATTTCCAACCATTAGTTAGATTTGCGGCAATTATATATCATAAATACGCCACACTCAATACTAGAGGATACACTTAACAATACACAATTTACTGGAAAACGTCACTTACAAATGAAGATTCGAATGAAAATATCTTATTTCAACTTTTTCTTTAAATTCAAAAACATCCATCTCATCTTATCTCCGAATATCAAAGCTTTGTACATTATAGGATTGAGTATAAGATCCCAACTGCCAATAAATTCAACTAGCGAAGCACCATAGCCCTGCTTAAATCTATGGAATCCATACCAAGGATTTTCTTCATCAGGATTTGGTCCAAGTGCACCCCAAAGGTCAAATGATTTACAGCCATATTTTTTACCAAATTTGATAGCCTCCCAACACAAAAGATTTGAGGCCATAACATTCTTGTGTTCATGAGTTGAAGCACCGTACGGATAAAAAAGTTTATCATTCCAAATAAACAAAATCCATGCACTCAGCGGCTTGTCTTTGTACTTTGCAATAAGCACTTTCATAATCCCTGATTCTTTAAAAACATTCCACATATCTCTAAAATAATCATCAGAATGTAGATAAAATTGCTGTCGCTCAGTTGTTTCAGAATTCAACGCTAGAAAGGTCTCTATGCCTTCAATTGAAGACTGTTCCTCGATGGTTACTCCATTTTTAGTAGCAACTTTGATGTTGTAGCGTGTTTTATGGTGCATATTTGCAAGTAACTCTTCCTCACTTCGACTGATATCAAGGAAAAATGTGAATTTATCAAGTACTTCCCTATCTGATTTAACCAGGTTATACACAGATAGGTCCTCCTCAAAAACAATGTCATTTTCACTAAGGATTTTACCTTTTTTGTTGAGCCAGATTTTATAAATAAAATCTGGCTCAATCTTGACGAAAACGCAGTTTTCCTTTTTTGCCACGTCTTTAATAGCCTGAATCACTGATCCATTTATCATAGATAGTTTGGGAATATATCCGTACGTGAATTTTGTTTTGCCAACATTTCTTATAAGCATCGTGAATGCCGACTCCAAAGTATCACTTGTTTCAGATTCATAAATGCCAAATCGAAGGCACTTTTGACCGCGAGATGAACGAAATTCTCCCCACTCCCAAGATTGAAGGGGATGTTCGACAACAGAATTAAATAGAACTTTTGAATCTGATGAAATTTGTTTAATATACATAATCTTTACTTGATTCAGAGTTTATCAGAAACTCAAAATAATTTACAATTTTTTAAATTGCATCAGAGAGAGATAATTGCCCAGACTTTCTTATTCTTTGTATATCCAGTATTTATATAAAAAGAAATTCCATACAACAGGAATTGCGGTACAGATTGCACGAGCGATCAAAAGAGAAAGATTCAGTGATTCATAGAAGAAATTCATCATCACTGTATTTATTAATGAATTAGCAACAACAAGGATTAAGTAGCGAATCATTTGCTTTGTTGAATTTTTTTTGTCCCCTTCTTTGCCTTTGAATGACCAAATTTTATTCATTATAAAAATGAAATACAAACCAATTGGGGTGATAATATATCCAGAAATCTCGTGCTTCATTTTAAAGACGTTAAGACAAATCCAATATAGACCATAATTTAGAAGAAAGCCCGATGTACCGACAACAACATATTTAAATAACTGCTCAACAAAATCTTTTTTTATTTTCCTCCCAAATATTTCGTAATCCCTTATAAACCAGTCGTAAATCTTCATTAATTATTTCTAAAAATTAAGTTTCATCTTGTCCCGAACTTCATTAAGTGTTTCTGCTGCAACTTTTCTAGCTTTGGCTCCACCTTCAGAAAGAATCTCAAGCAAAAGTTTCGGATTGTTCTTAAGATTATGTCGTTTATCTCTTATCGGAGAGATAAATGCTATCATAGCCTTAACAAGTTTTTCTTTTACTTCAACATCACCTACTTTACCTTTTTTATATCGTTCTTTCAAATCATTAACCTCTTCATTATCAGGATTAAAAGCATCGTGATAAATAAATACTGGATTTCCTTCAACTTTTCCTGGATCTGTTGGATGAATTCTAGTCGGATCTGTATACATCGACATAATCTTCTTTTTGATTTCGTCGTCAGTGTCTGTAAAAACAATTGCATTACCTAAACTTTTACTCATCTTCTTATTATCCAGTCCAGGAAGATTTCCAACTTTCCCAATTAATGCCTCGGGCACTGAAAAGGTCTTGCCATAAATCTGATTGAAATCTCGGGCAATCTCTCTTGATTGCTCAATATGTGGTACCTGATCCTTTCCAACAGGTATCAAATCTGCCTTAAAAAGAAGGATATCAGCTGCTTGCATCATAGGATAATTAATAAAGCCGAGAGAAAACCTTTCACCCATTCCTTTAATCTTAATTTCATCTTTTATCGTAGGATTTCGAAGCGCTCTTGAATGTGAGACCAAATTTGAAAATAACATTGCCAGTTCACATGTCTCAGGAACATCTGATTCAATATAGTAAACACACTTTTCTGGGTCAATTCCAATCGCCAGGTTATCCATTGCAATTTCAAGTGTTGATTCATGGATAAAATCAGGTTTTTTATATAATCCTTCACCTTTTTGCATATAAGAAAACGAATGGTAGTTTGCAATTCCGAAGTAGCATTTATATTTTGACTGCAGCATAACCCTATTTTGAACAGTGCCAATGTAATGACCAATATGAAGTTGACCTGTTGGTGTGTCTGCAGTGTATACGATCTTTTCTGAAGTTCTGTCCGGATTTCGCATTGGATTTGGAATTGTAAAATTAGCAAATTCAAAGTCTCCTACAGCCTTTAGCATATCATCTTTTGAAAGTTTTAAGTACGCTCCTGGAACCGCTGGGCCACAATTTACCATATCAGTTTCTTTTACGTATTCATCAACATATACTTGAATTTTCTTTTTTGCCAAACTTAATAAAACAGGGGATAAAAGTCCTGGCTCAAAACCTAATTGTTGTAAATCATTTTCATCACAAAATATGAACTTCTTATCATTTACAAGATTTTTAACTTTTTTATCATCCAATTTCCTATCATCTCTGCGAAGGAATGCAAAGTATTCTCCTTTTGTATTTTTAAACAGCAGGGTTCCAACACAATCCTTGTAGCTTAAATTACCTGCTTTTACTTGATCATCAAGATCAAGAGAATCTACATCTAGCGTAATGATCTTATAGTCACACTTAAGATCCTCTAGTCTTTTTTTGAGTTTTTCGTGATTATTCATTAAACTTTGACTTAAAATTAATCTTTTCGCTTTGTGAGATTTTTATTAATATACAACAAAAATCCCCAGGCAAATAGACCATATAGATCAACTTGCCTGGGGACGTTTATAACGTGGTGCCACCCCAATTTATTAAGATTTTACCTTAACCTCTGACCAACTTTGTCCAATTATTACCGAACAATATTGGATATTCTTTCTCGCAGAAAATACGGCTAAGCTACTAATGATTAGTTTTCAATAATCAATTTCACTTCGCTGCTCCGGAGCCCATACCTCTCCATCAACGCTTTAATACTAAAATTATAGCGTTAAACACGCAAAATTTCAACTAATAGTAAGTAAATATTAAAAAAAATTATCCTCGCTGAATCATCATCTATATTTTCGGCTCGTGACAACTAATACCAATAAACCATTCAAGCAAACTTGAACAAAAATTACTTCGAAGCTGAAATAGGGAAACAACAAAATATATATTAATAATTATCAGAATCACAAGATAAGAGACTATTGCAATTTTTATCTTTTTATTAGGATTCTTGTCCATTAAGTTAATAATTATAAGTATTGATGCCATTAGAATTTCAAAAACAGCATATTGAAAAATATTATTTTCGCCACCGTCCACGGAATAAGGATTATCAATCATAAAATTCAGAATACCCGAATTCACAGCCAAAAAGAATATTACATATGGAACCAAGGTAATAAGGAATGTTTTTAAAAAATCACGAATATTCTTTCTTTGAGCCAAAACGCTGACCCATATTATATATAGCATGTAAAATAATTTTGGTATTACTGAATAATTTATATGACTTTTGATAATAACTATATTCCAATACCAACAATGATAAATCGAAAAGGAATCTTGCGGATATGAGTACCCCAAATATCCCATTTGGAGTAGTATATTAATTACAAAATCCAACAAAAATATAGATAAGCAGAGATGTAAGAAGATAGTAAATATCGACCAAAGAGTTTCTTTTTCTAATCTATTAATAATAACTGCTGTACACAAAATAACAAATGACACAATAGTCTGATAAACCAATATTGAGTGATATCTCCTCATTAGGTGATGCCTCATCCCCTCACAATCGTTAATATATACTTCAGCAGCAGAAACAATCTTTGGGAAAAATAAAAATGTTATCGCAACAAATACAACGAATAAAATAATGGTCCGAAACCTATTGTTTTGAAATTTTTCAAGTAAGTATGCTTTTGTAGACATTTTAAAGGCTCTGGAACTTATTACTACTAATAATGCACGAAAGGAAAAATAGTCACAAAAATAGAATTTATTACTTTAAAATTCTTCAGACGTTCTAAGCTAAAATATTGTGTATTTTTTTATCAAAATCTTTAACTGATTTTGGTTTTCCTGTTCGACTCAATTCTATTTCATGTCCTTCAGCCTTTAATTTCGCCGCCTGAGCCTCAATACCTCCAGGATACTTAGGATTTAATTCACCATCTGTTTTGAGAGTCCTCCAATATGGAGTAACTTCGTCAATCTTTTTACCCTGGTTC
This sequence comes from Candidatus Dojkabacteria bacterium, assembly GCA_016929645.1. Taxonomy (GTDB): domain Bacteria; phylum Patescibacteriota; class Dojkabacteria; order SC72; family JAFGCJ01; genus JAFGIK01. Next base: position 76,706 of record JAFGIK010000003.1, on the reverse strand, counting down.
ACAATATCTTCTTCTGCTGCTTTTGCCACGAGATTTACAAAAATACCAGTCACCAAAGGGCAACAAAAATCTGCATTATACTTCTTAGCAAAATAATTACGTATTACATCCTGAGTCAACAATTTCCCTTCTGGAACTTTTTTCATAACATCTTCATATTCTGGGGCTGGAGGAATTACCATTTTACCGTGAAGTTTCCAGTTACCTCTTGGCTCAACATTTTCATCAAAATAGACTTCCGTTTTTGATTCAATCATTTCTCGAGCGGTTTTTCTTGACATAATTAGTATATATTGAAATATTAACTGTAAATTATTTATGGTGTATAATTTATAATTAGATTGTAACTAAATTCTCACCAAATATACAAATCATGAAAAAGAACCTCGATTCTGAATGATTTATGAATTTTGATATCTAGATTATATTCCTCGTTATTCTTCCTCATTATTCATTACATTCAGCTATTTCCATAAATTAAAAATTAACTAATAAATGCAACTATTTGATATAGACAAAGTTATCAGCGAGTTTGCTCAAAAGAAAATTACAGTAGAATTGGAGCGTGAACTAACCTCAGGAAAAGAGGCTAAAGTTTATGTCGCAAGATTCAGCACTCCCAAAGAGAAAGACAGAATTGCTGCACTCAAAATTTACAAGGATTACAATCTGAGATCATTTAAAAAACAACAAGATTATACGGCGGGAAGGCATATAGGTTCTAGAACAATAAGAGCTGCTGTAAAAAAGAAGAATCAGGTCGGCCGGCAATATATCCAGAATGTCTGGGTCTCAACAGAATTCAAACTCTTAAACCAAGCTTATCAGCATGGATGCAATGTACCTGAGCCATATTTTGCTACAAAAAATGCAGTCATGATGGAATATGTAGGAGAGGCCAGAAACGAAGCATTTCTACTAAAAGATAGTGAACTGACAACCAAACAATACGAGACCGTATTTAATATAATATTTGAAAACATGATAGCATTTTTCGATTTAAACTTTGTGCATGGCGACTTGTCAGCCTTTAATATTCTGTGTTGGAATGACAATCTCTTCATAATCGATTTTCCGCAAGCGGTAAGCACGCGATCTGACCCTAATGCAAAAGATCTGTTGTTGCGTGATTTTGATAATATTCAAAAATATTTCGAAAATAAGATCGATGTGGATTTCAACGAATACAAAAGGGAACTGTACAAACTAACAGCTTTTATCTAAAGTCCACCAATATCGAAATAACAATATTAGGGTTTCACATTAACTGCGACATCACTGTCATATAGAGATTTCGGATCTTTCAGGTAGAATTCGACATAACCACAATTGGCACAGATATATGCTTCAATTTCACCACCAATCTTGCCTCTCCAAAAGTCATTCTTAAGTCCAACTAGCAATTTACTTGCATTATTACCATGAGCACGATCTACAACACTTTCCAGGTAAAAAATTTCAGTAGACTCACACTTTGTACATTTTTTAGTTTTTTTCATTTATCTTTCAAAATAAAATTTATGATTCTAGTACGATTGCCCAAACAGCCACTTCTGAGCATTCTTCTTTCCACAATAAATACATGAGCCTATATCAGAGTCGTCATGCTCCATAGGATAACAACGCGTAGCAGCCTTGGTTTTATGTTTTATCCAATCTTCACACTCTTTTCCCCCACACCAATACGCAGTAACAAAACCACGATCTTTTTTCATCTGATTCTCAAACTCCTCAAATGTGTCAAGTTGCTTGGTATTTTGTTTCGTAAATTCCTTATGCTTTTCATAAAGGCTCTTTTGAATTTCATTTAGAAGATCAGTGACACGATTAACGACATCTGATGTTTTAACAAATTCTTTTTCGCCCGTATCCCTTCGAACCAAAACCACCTGATCCTTCTCCACATCCTTTGGACCAATTTCGACACGAACAGGAACACCCTTCATCTCCCATTCGTTAAATTTGAATCCTGGCGTTGACTCGTCACTAATATCAGTTTCAACTAAAATATTAGCATCTTTCAAAATATTCTTGACCTGATCAACTCTTTCCAATACGGGCTTGTTATCTTTTGCAAAAATAGGAATAATGACTGCTTGAATCGGTGCAACCTGAGGAGGTAAAATAAGACCTTTATCATCTCCATGAGCCATAACCAAGGCACCTATTACACGTGTCGTAAAACCCCAACAAGTTTGCCAACCATACTCAGTGTTTCCATCCTGATCTAGATAACTGACATCAAAAGCTTTAGCAAATTTCTGTCCCAGATCATGCGTAGTACAACTTTGTAACGCTTTACCACCAGGCATCAACATCTCATATGAATATGTATCTATAGCCCCAGGAAATTTATCAAACTGACTTTTAGCACCAACAATACCAGTCAATGCTAGATATTCATTAAATACCTTCTTGTACATATCCATAGCCCTGAAAACTTCTTGCTTTGCTTCTTCGTGACTAGTATGAACAGTATGCCCCTCCTGCCACAAAAATTCAGTTGTTCTTAAGAAGAAATAAGGACGCTTTGTCCATCGTATAATGTTGCACCACTGATTAATCTTCAGAGGTAAATCACGCCAAGAATCAATCCATTTTGCAAACATACTATACATAATAGTTTCAGATGTCGGTCGCAACACAAGATTTTCTTCTAGTTGTTCACCACCACCGATTGTAACCACTGCAAGCTCAGGTGAAAAACCTTCCACATGCTCAGATTCTTTTTTTATAAATGACTCTGGAATAAACATAGGGAAATAGGCATTTTTAGCTCCAGAATCCTTTATCATCTTATCTAAAACACTTTGCAGCTTCTCCCAAATTGCATAACCATATGGTCGAATAACCATACATCCTTTAACAGGAGCTCTATCAGCAAGACCAGATTTTATTATTATTTCGTTATACCACTTCGAAACATTCTCCGACTTAGGAGTAAGAAATTTCTTTTCTGTATTTTCTTTCATATCAATTTTATTTTAATTTAATTACGAGACATATTCAATAAATATTTTGCATAAAAAAACCTCATCCTCTGACTCTGTAAAAACAGAATCAAAGGACGAGGTTTTCTCGTGGTACCACCTTTATTCCCAGAAAAATCTGGCTTATTTCATAGAACTTCTTAAAGCAATGACATTAAGAAATTTAGCTGAAGTTAGTACATAATTAAGGATGTCCTTCAGATGCTCAAAGGCGGGTTCGGATTTGGTTTAATCTCTCAGTCTTGTATTTTTTCATCAAAAATACTTGGATTAATTTCTGTATATAAATCTTACTATTCCTTATCAAGGCATTATATTTATTTGTCTAACTAGATAATTATAACATAAAAAAGAAGCTCGGCTGTAACTTTATCGCAAAACAGAATATTTTGAAATAACTCAGAAATAAAAGATCAAACGCTGCTAATGAATTCCTATTTATAGATTATCACTACATAGTCCTCACCAAAGGCATTTGTAACTTGATCTGTAAAGTCTGTTTCAATTTTATCGACTCCAAAATATGACTTCAGGTACTTCTCTGCGTTAGGTTTATCTGCATCAGTAAATTTTAGGACACGAACAGAGGTAGAATCATCTTCACTCAAAGCAGTTACATAGCCATCAACATACCATGTACCATCATATGCATTAATTAATGGATTACTCGTCTCAAGATCTAGTACCCAATCTTTCACTAAAGATGCTTCGTAATTTACATAATAAACAGAAACTGTTGGAGCCTCATTATAAATTTTGGGATATTTCCGAATATAACCAAAATAATTATGAATTTCTGAGTAGGTCCCATCATTTATATAATCTAAATATGAATATTCATCTGCAGTTACAAACCTGCAATATTCACCACCAAACATTGGATCAAGAACAACATTCGCTTTGTTATCAAGATCAACTTTATTTGGGACATTAAGTACAGCAGAAATATTTGAGACACTAGGACCTTCACTCAATTCAACATAATCCTTAAAAATTCCATACAAACTAAGTAATGTCCCAGGATCCTTAAGTGTATCATCTGAAAGAACTTTATCCTTAACAGCATCAATTACAAACTGCTGCCTTCTTGCCCTATCATAATCCCCATAAGGACTAAGAATACGGCTTCTTGCATAAATCAATGCATGCTCTCCATCAAGATGTTGATCCCCTGCCGGGAAGGTAAAGATACAGTATGTACTACCGGCATAATAATATGGATCACAAGAAGATTGAAGACCTGAAGACAACTCGATTTTGGGATAAGCGTCTGTATATTCCTCTTCAAGATGAATATCAATACCACCAAGTTCATCTATCGCTTTTATAAAACCTTCAAATCGGATTTTCGCATAGTACTGGATTTCAACATCAAGAATATCCTCAACAAGATTAGAGAGCGTTTCAATACCTTTACCTTCTTGAACACCTTCCCCATATGCGTAAACACTGTTTATCCTGGAAGATGCATATGAACCATCAGGTAACGTATAATCAACCCATAAATCACGAGGCAAAGAGGTCATAACCACCGAGTCATTTTCGTAATCGATTGTTGCAACTATTATGGTATCAGTATTTTGAAGCCCAAGATCGGATTCTCTAGTGTCAACACCAAGAAGCAGAATATTAGTCATCCCATTTTCTTGCTTAAGCTTTGGATCAAAAATCGCTTCAGGACTAAACGGATTGTTTTCTTTAATCTTTTCTGGAACTATGTACTTCCAGATACCTGCACCCAAAACAACAATGACACCGACAATCAAAAGAAATTGAATTATGGATAATTTTTTCTTATTAGAAGATGTAACATTTTTGGTTGCAGATCTTGGAAAAAGATTATTATCTACCCTTTGAGACTCACGGTTATTTTTTTTATCAACTCTATTAGGAGACTGTCTTCTTGAAGAAAACCGTCTTTTGCTTGAACCTCTTGAACCTGGGGCTTTGATATTAAGCTCATAAACCATATTCTTTTTACATTCGTAAAAAATAAACTTGTCAGCGATAAATCATTATACGATAAAAAAAGAAAAGAATAACGAATTGCTCAAAAAGTTTAATAAAAAAAGGAAAATGCAATTCAAGGTATTAATAATGTGCGGCCTTGCAGATTCCTGCAAGGCCGCACCAGCAATCACACACTAACTTACCTAATTAGATTAGATAAGCTCAACAGACAAAACTGTAAAATGATAGGCATCATAATATTGAACAGTTACTCGAACATTCTGACCAACATATGTGTTGTATGATGAGTTGAGTATAAGATCAACGTTACCGACTTGATGAGTGTAAACAGGATTGTCATTGTACTCAAAAACACCTGTATACTCGACAACATCTCCATATTTGTGACCAGTATATGAATAACTGTAGTTATATGCTGGATAAGCTGGTGTTACAGATAAAACTGTAAAGTTCCATCCATCTGTATATTGAACCTTAACTGTTACAGTTGATCCAACATACCTGTTGTAATACGAGCTAAGAATTAAATCCATTGTTCCAAGTCTATGGGTATATCTTGAATCTGCATTCCAGTACAAAACTCCGGTATACTCTGCAACTCTTGTATCCCAATCACTAGATTCCTCTGAGGAATCTTCCTTATCAGAGTCCTCCTCCTTCGAATCCTTATCTTCTGCGTCTGCATCTTCCTCCTCAGTCTCAGTATCTTCAGAATCAGAATCACTATCAGCATCTGCATCAGCTACGATAGGCTCTACAGGAACAACAGAGATAACATTGAAGTTCCATCCATCTGTATATTGAACAGTAACAACAACTTCTTTGCCAACATAATCAGCAACGGAATCATTCAATATCAAATCCAATCCATCTACTTTATGAGTATAACTCTCGTCATCATTCTTCTCTAAAACACCTTGGTATTTTCGAACTCTACCATAGTTATAATAATAGGAAGGTAAATATGTATAGTCATAAACAGGTGTAACTGATAAAACTGTAAATTCTACAGAATTATAATATTGAACATCGACCTTTACGGATTGGCCCAAATATTTATCATAAGAGCTGTTCAATATAAGATCAATATTGCCAACTTTATGGGTATATGCAGCATTTGAATTAACTTCCAAAACGCCAACATACTCCTTTACCTCACCTGCAACAGCAGCTTGTACAGGGCTAACCCCAGAAACAGCGTACAAAGTTGCAAAAGAAGCAACAATTGATATAGCTGCAATTACAAGTTTTCTTTTTATGTTTTGAAAACTCAACATTTATATTATGTATATAAAATTATATAGAGGTTCACCAAAACTGGTGATAGACAGTCAAATAAAAAATACTATATTCAATATAACCCAGATGAGATTTGAGTTAAAGTTTAATACAGGAATAACAAATATTACACGAGTACATAAGAAAATATTAAGGGCTTTACAAAGTATAATTTGAAAAGAAACTTAGTAAGCTCTGATTAGCGAACATAATGATAAATTAACAAAAGTAAATAAATACAGAGATAAAGCTCGAAATTGATCTTTAAAAGTTATAATATATTAAATACATTCATTAAATTTTAATAGCATCCAATATGAATGATCAGAGAAATAAAAAACTTGCTCAAATATTTGTTGACCACTCAATTAAAGTTAAGAAAAAAGACAGGGTCGTAATAAGCACCTCAGATCTACTTCCAATAGATTTAATACGAGAAATATACTCCTATCTGCTTCAAAAAGATGCTGATGTTTACCTAGATATCATGGGGTTTAATTTCATTCTAGATCGATCTTCTTTCGGAGATCTTGTTAATACATTTTACAAAAATGCTAATAAAAGACAGATCGAAAACCCACCCGTAATCTACAAACAGATAGCTGACTGGGGTGACAAATTTATTCGTATCACAACAATGGATAATTACAAACATTTATCCCGCATTGACTCAGGTAAAATTCAAGCTAAATCAAAAGTCATCAAGCCATGGTTTGACCAAGTAATTAAAAAAGATTGGGTACTTACCTACTATCCTACAAATGCAATGGCTCAAAACGCTAATAAATCATACGAGGAAATGTTGGATTTTTATTTTAAATCAGTACTTGTAGACTATGACAAAATGGAAAAAGAACAAAGCAAGTTAGAAAAAATAATTGACAATGGAAATGAAGTACATATTGTTGGGGAGAAAACAGATCTAACTCTATCAATAAAGGGACGCACAGCCAAAAAGTGTTTTGGAGAAAGAAATATCCCGGACGGAGAAGTTTTTACTGGTCCAGTTGAAAATAAAACCCAAGGTCACATATATTTTGAATTTCCTGGCGTTTATTCTGGCAAGGAAGTATATGGAATATATCTTGAATTCAAGGATGGCAAAGTCATTAAATATGAATGTAATAGCAACCAGGAGGATTTGGACTCAATACTAGGTACAGATGAAGGAGCATTAAGACTCGGCGAATTTTCATTCGGAACGAATTATGGAATCACAGAACACATGAAAGAAACTCTATTTGATGAAAAAATAGGAGGAACAATTCATCTTGCTCTAGGCATGTCATATGATGATGAAAAAGGATGGGGGAAAAATCAATCTGCTATCCACTGGGACATCGTAAAAGATACTAGAAGAAAAGGAAGCTTCGTTGAGGTTGATGGGAAAAAGGTTCTTGTTAATGGAAAATTCAATATTTAATTAAAATCGAGAACTTCAGGAAAGATATCAAACAAATGCAAAGAAAAGAGATAAACCAAGTGAAATCATCCCGACTAGGATTATTATCAACATCGATATTGTATATTTCCAAAAGAAATCTTTTGAACCAAATATCCTCGAAAGTACTATCTTAAATAGAGTATTGCTGAAAATAGCAGCAATAATAGAAAACCAAACAACTGAAGCACTCATATCACCATTAGCATACAGGGATGCCATAGACAAAGTTATTGCATCAAGATTTACAGAGCCAGCAAAAAACGCTACAGCAATAAACCCTGATGAACTGAACCCCAAACTAAGCATAAACTTTGTTAAAAAAACTACAAAAGAATATATTAAGCCAAATATAAGCGCTGGTTTCAAAGATAGCGGACTGTTGAGCTCTAAGTTTGAACTTCCATTTTGTTTTCCAACAATGCTCCATCGTATCATTATAATTAAGCCAACTGCGGTCATAACCAAAATCGGAATAATTCCAATAGTTAAAAGTGAGGAATCCACAATCCAGGATTCAAGAATTACCCTTAATCCAAGAACAACATTTGCGGATATTGATGCAAATATATAGGCATTCAATAACTTCGGATTATCTTTACTGTCATGAGCCATCGATTCTGTTACAGCCGTACTTGATACCAAACCACCAAGTACTCCAGAAAGACCTATGCCATAAGAGGTTCCTACAACTTTGCTTAAGAAGTAACCAACAAAACTTATACCAGAAACAAGAATTACCATTATCCACGTTTGATATGGATTAAAACAATTCTGAATTCCAAGAAATGAATACTCTTTATTAGGAATTAACGGCAAAACAACAAATATCATAAAAATAAAAACAAGTGCATCATACCAGATCTGGGGTTTAGTTCTTTGTGCAAAACCATGAAGAAGCTTTTTCGTAGAAAGCAATATTGCAAGAAGTACACCAAAAATAATTGCCAATTTCTGATATTGGTTATACATTGCCATCGAGGATATTATGTAAACAGCAACAAGACTAAGTTCAGTTGTAACACCCTTAAACCCCTTAAATGATGACGTATAATAAGTCACAGCAATTAGTACGAAAAGTCCGGCAAGAATAAGATACCAGGCAATATCAAAGGAAAGATATGATATTACAGCACCAAGAAAAGCTACTAGAATATATGTCCTTATTCCAGCAAAGCTACGTCCTGTTCGTTTCTGGTTAATTTCTCTCTCCAACCCAACTAAACCACCAATGGCGGTAGCAATCAAAAAGTTAAACAAGACAGTAAATTCCATAATTGCGTCGGAGCAGTTTATTTACTAACAATTCCAGTTTATCAGAGAGGGTTTGTTGCAACAAGGCCTTGAGCGTGGAGGTCGGGGGAAAATCCCCCGACCTCCACGCCACAACATATTTCACACCTCAATAATCCTATACTGGCTATACAGGATTGGTTCCAGAATCAACAGGAACGTCACCTCCTGAAATAACACCTGATGAAGGGTTCACAGGATTAACGGAATTAGACGGCATTGTCGGCTGACCCATAGAAGGCTCCATCGGTGAACTATCAACTTGATTTACAGGCTGATCTAGTGACTGAGAGACAGTTCCTCCCAATGATTGAGCTGAATTTTCTACTTGCGCTTGCTCTTGATTTTGCAATTGATCTAACCCACTTTCAGGTGGAGTAGTCTGATAATCAGATTCCTGAGGCATATTCAGATCAGGAGGAACATTCAAATTTGAATCTTGATTTAAAGCTGAATTCTCAGCTATATTTTGCACAACATTTTCATCGGACCCAACTTGCTGGTCAGCAGATGCAACAGGCTCAACAAATGTAGAATCTTTATCAGATAAAGGAACGGTAACTTCGGAAACAGGAGATAAAGGAGTTTCCGATACAACTTCTTGAGTAGGAACAACAGATTGTTGAGGGTTCATTTCTTGAAAAGACCCAGAAGCCATTACTTGAGTATCATTTTCAGGTAACACAGAATCAGCAGGAATCGAGGCACTCGTTGTATCTACTTGACTCATTGGACTAGTCGGACTTTGCATTTCCGCAGAATTATCAGAAACACCAGACACATCTTGTTGTGGTTGAATAGGCATAACAGGTTGACTTGAGACTTGATTTGTTTGAACATTTTTCTGTTCAACTGATTCTTCTGGATTGGCACTTGATACACCAGGTACTGGAGCTACAGGATTACTATCGACTTCAGGTAAAGACGGGGCAGATACAGGAATCTGTTGTGCCGATGACGGAATTTGCGGTTGATCCATTTTGAGAGCTCTTTTGTTCCGACCATTTCTTACAGCCCAGCTAACAATAGAGACAAGAATAATTAATACAATACCAAGGACTAGCGCACCCACTACTATACCAACAATAACTGCTTCATTTTTATGTACAGGTATATCGAATAATACAAAGACTGGTGTATCATCCTCCCCAGCATCAATCTTATCATTTGCAATATTGATTAATGGATCCAAAACTCCTGCCACATCAGGATTCAGTTCTTTTGCTTTCTCGAATTTCTCCACAGCCCAAATGTAATACTTACTTGAATAATCATCCGCTCCTTCTGCAATTAATGTTGAAACCTCACCAACTTCGTTGTTTATGCCAAGCTCACCAAGAAAAGATGAGAGTTCAACGGCAGAAACACCAGCATTAAAATCTGCAGATTCTGCTTCATTCAAACCATAAGTGCTTATACCAACAACTTTTCCTTCACTATTAAATATTGGACCACCACTATTTCCGTGAGAAATCGAAGCATCCATTTGCACCAAATCGAATTTATTATCGTAATTTGGCTTTACTGCACTTATTGTACCAGTGGTAACGGTAGGAATAATTGAGGCAGCATCAGAAAATATTACATCTTCTTCCGCTGAGCCTGGAAATCCTACTACATAAATATCAATTCCTGTAGTAATTTCATCTGAACTAGCCAACTCAACAGCAACAAAGTTATTACTTTCCTGATCAGTGACTTTCAATACAGCTAAATCGGGAACGGATATACCATCTTCCTCGCCTGTTGATAAATTCACAGCAAGCTCATAAAAAGAATCAATCTCTTTATTGCCAACAAGCTCAGTAGAATAATGATCTTCTGTATTATTCAAGCTTAAATCATCCATATTGATATCAAAAGGTGTATCTGTCTGTACATATGTTTCATATGTCTGATTACTTACTTGAATATATCCATTTTGAACTCCATCTGTTATAAGGATTTGAATTGCGCTTTCAAGAAGTATCGAGAGTTCATCATTACTTGCGTTCTTAACCAAGCCTGGAGAATCTTTTTCCAGGATCGTAAGAGCATCTACTCCAAGATCGTAAAAAAGCTCATCCGGATCATAGCCGTACAAAGTACCATCAATAGCAGTATCAACAGGATTTGGTGCAGCCACATGTGCATTTGTAGCAATCGTACCGTCTGAATTTACGTAAAATCCAGAACCAAGTCCGGCACTACATACGGTATAGGTATTCCCAGATGAATAATAAAGTGCATCTGATGAATCGACATGTACATCAACGCAAGATCTACTAAATAGATGGACCACGGCAGGTTTCCCAATTAATGCAGCTTTATCAATTTGAATCGAAGAAGCACCAAGAACACTCTGATCACCAGATGAGCTATCCTCAGTCTTTGAAGAGTCAATTGAAATAGATTCAAGAATAGACTCACACTCAGCAAAAGCAGCACTATCTGACCCAGGAAATGTAGCTCTGATCTCCATAAGAATTTTTGATGATGAATCATAGCCAAAGTATCTTATATTCGTCTCTTTTTGATCAGTTGTACCAAAAGCGTTTTTTTCAAATTGATAGTAATAAAAATCTATACCTCCAATTTTCTTTGACTGAACTTCCGAAACCAAAGAGAAACCATTAGTAGCATAGATCGTTTGGGTACTTTCCAAATCACTTGACGCACGCTGAGATGCATAATCCTCTGTTACTTCACCAGAAACAGGATAAACGTCAAGAGAAAATGCAGCATATGCACTTTTATATGTATCCTTTTCTTCATAAGTATCACTTCTAAATTGCAAAGATATTCTTTCATCTGTTTGTGAATAAACCTCCCACTTCGAGCGATTCATCGTAAAAGAAACAGAACCATTATGTTTTGCAACAACTATATTTTCATCGATATCTTCTGGATGTAGTCTCACAGAATTTATAATATCAACAAACTTACCAAGAATACTCTCTGTTGAGTCATTTGCTCCATCTTCACGAATATCCATAACAATTAACTGATCACTTGCGTCACTAACAAGAATTGTATGGTATGCAACTTTAGTCGGATTATTTTCGTCAAGGAAAGATGCCTGTGTGTATTTAATAACTATTTTGGTTAATTTACCAATCGTTGTGTCTTCTACAACTTCTGCGTCAGGATAGCTTAGTTGAAAATCTGATAGATAGTATTGTTTTACATCATCACCAACAACACTTTTATCAATAATTTTAAGATTTGCATAAAAATTCAAACTACCAAAACCCACCGGATGCAAAAATACATAGTCAGTAGAATCAGAAACCAAAAATTCGTTTCCATTATATGTAAAGGCCAAGTCAAGGTTTGGTGAATAATATTCATTATCTGCTCCGACAGAACCGTAAACGATCTGTGATGCAAGAGCATCGACGTTTGCCTCGTCAGCATCATCAATGGTAATTTTCCCAGAATACTGTAAATTTTTATTGATTCGGGAAAAAATGAAAATACCTCCAGCAACAACAGAAATAACGACAAGTATGACCCCAAGAATTACTAATAATTTTGAATTCTTTACAAAAAAGTTGGGTTTATCTCCTACTTTATTATTTTTGTGAGTAGAATTTCTGTTAATTGATCTATTTGTTAATCCCATTTTTCCTTTAAATAAAGGCTTATTGTTCGCCATAAATATCACATGTGAATTTAATTTTTTAATATAACTATTATTAGCATAAAAACAACAAGATGACTAATTATATGGAGACAACTCTATATGAAAACAAATTTATGACAATCTTGTTTTTCAAATTACAAAAAGCCTACATCTACATAAGTATTATAGACGTAATTCATTTAATACCTTATACTGATTTTAGTTAATTAAAATTTAATATATTTAAAATTAATATAATAAGAAATGGAATCTGCTCCAAATCAAAATTCAGGTACAATTAATGTACCAACTTCAAGTACAAGTCAGACTGCTTCACCACAAGCAACTCAGACAGCATCAACAACTTCAGCACAACCACAGAAAAAGAACAATACATTATTAATTGTTCTGGTTGTTGTTGGGGCTTTACTTCTTCTTTGTTGTTGTATTACAGGAGGATTTCTCCTACTCACGCAAACTGGGGGAAGTTCAACTTTTGGAACATCAGTAACGGAAAGTGAGTATATCGATGCAACCAAGGATGATTTTGATCAAGTAAATGCTGACATAACAACCGTAATTGACAATGAGCTAGACTATGTATTTGAATATGAGGAAATTTCTGAATCATACACAGAACAAAGCGAGATTTTAGTCGGAATTAGTAAAGATGCCGACACATTACTTAGTGACATAAAAGATGCTAAGGATAATATTCCAGATTCGGCACCAAGCTCAGTTGACGAACTTGATTCGGCATTAACCTCATATTACGATGATGCAGAGTCTCTAGTTAGCGATTATAAGGAATATACAAAATATTACAGTGAGATGTTACTTATTGATGCAAAATACGATGAAATTGCTGCTACATATGAACAGTATTATGACAGTGATCGAGCAACCATAGAGGAAATAGATACTGAAATGCAAGCTACAAAAGATGAACTTGCAGAGATGGAAGCATTAAAAACAGATGTTGAGAATATCGACTCGACATCCCAGACCGATGATCACAAACAAGTTTACCTTGATTGGGTACAACAATATATTGACCATTTAAATACCTGGATTTCTTTTTACGAGAGAGAGAAAACAGCATTACAGAATCAAGATGCAAATGCATATAATGCCATAGTTGAAGAAGAATCCACTGCTAACGATAATTATGACACAGGGTTGCAAGATTTATCTGATAGTCTTTATGAGTATCTTGATAATACATATATTGATTATCTTGACCGACTGACAGATCTTGAGAAATCAAGCAAAGAGATTGAAAATTTATATGATAATGCAGAGTAATTCGTAATCTGTTATTCCACCCACGAGTATTCTGATTGAATACTCGTGGGAAGGTTAAAAAGACCCTTCTATCGCTCGCCTCTCCAAGCATATATTCACATTAAAGACCTTTAATGACTACGTCGTATAGATATTGATTCTTGAAATTTGATTTTTCAGAAATTTTTGCCACCCCGTCTGAAACAAATCTTACAGATAATGATTTCTTATATTTATTTGATAACGCTTGTATTAATTTCAAAATATCAAGAACTCTATCAGGAGATTCATCTACACCAATTGGATATGTATCAATACCAAGACCTGAGTGTAATGATAAGTAAATATTTCGCTCTATGTTAAAATTGCCTTTTTCATATTCTTTTGCAAGCTCAAAATCCTCAAGGCATGGCAACATAATGCCGCAAAGTCCAATAGTCTTAACATTCTGATTTTTAATAAAATTTGTAATCCTTGTGTAAAAATTAGTCGTAACAGATGCTTCAAATCCACCCTTGCAAAATCGGTTAACAATATTAATAAGTGATGAATCCCCTTCAAAAAGTGGAGCAATTGATGTATCAATTCCTAAGTAATCGTTATCATTTGAAAGCACATCATTAATTTCGTTATATGTATTTTTTAAAATATCAAGCCACTCGTTCAGATTTCTTGCCTCTTTTGCAAGATCTGTCGGCTGCAGACCAATCGCAAATCCATCCCGAGCATATTGAGCTGACGGCATATATGGACTTGAAGGCGTATTGTTAAATACATAAGTAAAGTTAAAAGTTTTATGAGGTGCATTTTTAATTATCTCAAATAAAATTTCCACATGCGTAATATCAATATTTTCTGAAGAAAGTTCAATATTAAAGTTATCCCGTGTTTTAAAGAAGTCATTGATGTTAGTTTTTACATACTCAAGTTTTTTGGTACCAACACTGACCATGATATCAGCAGAAAGATTTTCACATTCCCCGAAATTACCAGCATGACAAACACGTTTAGTTTGGATTGTAAAACCTATTTGCTGTAATTTCATTTCAATCTGAGAAATTCGATCTAGTTCAAGGTCTTTAGAATCTTTCTTGAACTGACAAATTGTCCGGATGATTTTCATAAAAGATATAGCATAAATTTATATGGTAATTATAGCAAATTCGGTAGGATGGATAAGGAAAAGGGATCTTTACAGAAATTAATTTGTTATAGTTTTCGAAAATTGTTTATATATCAGTGTTTTCGATTTTCCTATATGAAATTTTAATCCGAACAAGTCTTTTTGTGAACAAAGTTACACAAAATACAAACTCAATAATCTACTGGGTTTCTCTCCAAGCGCTCAATCCGTTCAGGAAATTCATGATTAATAAAAATATGCCATTGCTTCTTATCCGATGAGCTAATTAGTCGTTCATCTGGAGTCCATGCATGCATATGATCTAAACCTCTCATGTACGGTCTATAATAAGTTCGACCGGCATTAGTGTCTAAGTAATATTTCTCATTATCTGTTGCACCTCTTCGGATAAGCCCCTTTTCAAGATCGGGAGCCCCTGTGGTATTCAATGTAACCCATCCACCATTTACATAAATATCAAGAAAAACATGATTACTGTAATTATCAGGATTTGACCATTCTCCTTCTGCTCGTATCCAATCCTCAGGAATACTATTTACCCATATTGTTGGATATCCTTTTGCAAGAAAAATCGTCCTCAACAACTTACCCCACTCGGTACAATGTGCAATCGGTTTTTTATTACCAATTGACGGATCAGGTGCCCCAGATAAAATTTCATCAGCTGTTCTTTTCATCTTGTCAGGCTTTTCCTTCGGAGTTGCAAAGTTTAAATGAATATATTTGCAGGCATTCTCAATAAATTGAAGTCCCTCACCACCAATCCCCAAAGAAACAGCACGTATAGCAGACGTAACCTCAGTCATAGGACCAGATTGTAAGCCAATTTGTAACCAGTCAAAAGATTCGTTGGATTCAAGCATTGTTAGATATATTTATCAAATAACAACCACACAAAACGGAAAAATAATTGCTCGACTAATTATTAGTTTTTGGAATATTAAGTAAAACTAGGAATGAATATTTTCCGTGAATTTTAATATGATTTAGAGATTCGTATGAAATTTTTCCCTTGGGCGCGCAGGGAATCAATTCAGGACTCATTACACTCGTCTCTGAATTGCATGTGGTCGTATCTTCCGATCGCTTCGCTCTCGGGATACGTCCCTACGAACTTGTTCGATTACATACATTTCAAGGGAAAAGAGATCAATTTTGATCTCTTTTCCCTTGGGCGCGCAGGGAATCGAACCCTGAACCTAGCGATTAAGAGTCGCTTGCTCTGCCAGTTGAGCTACGCGCCCGAAAAATGACTTTTCGTTTGTATAATGAAGCAAACAGGCAGTAAACCTGGTAACAAAGCAATTATAAAGCAGAAAAGCATTTATGGCAAAACATATCAAAGGTAACGAAATCAAGCAAACAAAACATCAATTCTCAACTAAAATCACAGTAAAAACTAAATTTCATGGATAATTTTTTGAACAAATAACTTTATTTTTTCAAAGGTCAGCTGATTCACTTGATTCACCTGACCGAGTCTCAACTTTTCGATATTTTCTTCGCTTACAAAACCCTGCAACAAAAGGATATTTAGAATAAAATCGATAGTCTCGGTCTTGCCGTGTTGCCCCTGAATAAAGTCAGTCCACATATCAAAAATCTTACCCTCCTGCACATTGTCAGGGACAAATTTATCTACAACAAAACCTGCAAACCCAACCCTTTCATATTCATCATATTTTGTATCCTTGGTATCAATGGAAAAGTACGATTGTGCCTCAAGAATTAAATCCAGACTCTTACCCTGGGCACAACTGACTCGGCAAAGATTAAAAGTCTCAAGATGGCCTCGCTTTCGGCTTGAAAGCCTTCGAACACCTTTTGCAATGGCACTAAACTTGCCATGCCAACGGCCAAATAACGTAACGATCTTGTCATATTCGTTAATATCTCTTGATTTTAGGATTGCAACCTCATCCCGATAAACAGCCATGATTTTTAACTCAAAAGGTGGAGACCGAGACTGAGGTTCATTAAAAGCTAATGAACCTCAGTCTCGGTCTCAATATCACCACGCACCATCACGTGTGATAACAACTTCAGGAGTTTTTAATAACAATTTAATATCATATAGTATAGATTTATTGTAAGAATATGAGAAATCCAACGCAATACGCTTCTTCAATCCAAGATTATTTCTACCAGAAACCTGCCACAATCCTGTTAATCCAGGTTTCACAGATAATACTCCGTCAACTAAAGTCTTACCGTTTAGCAACTTTCTATTCAAATCTTCAAGCTCATATTGAAAATATGGGCGTGGACCAACAAGACTCATTTCTCCCCAAAAAATATTGATAAACTGCGGCAATTCATCAAGACTCCATTTTCTTAAGAATTTGCCCAGATTTGTAACTCGTGGATCTTCCTCGGTTTTAATTTTTCCACCATTCTGATGCATTAATCTCAACAAATAGTCATATTCAGAATTTGAATGTAATAGTTCATGTGCATTTGGCACCATTGTTCGAAATTTTAGCATGTTAAAAGAACTTCCTCTTAAGCCGACCCTACTCTGAGATTCAGCAAAGATCGGTCCACCTGTTCCATCAAGCCAGATCACCAAAGAAATTAAAGCAAATAAGGGGGAGAGGAAAAACAGAGCAACAAGAGATCCGACAATATCAAGAAGTCTTTTCAAATAAGGATAAGCTAAACTACTTACCATATACTGAACCTACAAAATTCAATAAGCAGTTGGTAAACGATTCTTTACTAAACGACAACGCAACTTTTCTGCAAATTTCTGGCCTAAATTTATCAGCGTCAAATTTTTCTATTGCCTCGACAAGTCCATTTACAGAGATATCACTTGTCAATATCCCTGTCTTTCCATTCTCTACTGTTTCCATAACTCCACCAGATTTAAAAGCAATAACAGGGGTACCAAGTGCCATCGATTCTACAGGGACAATACCGAAATCTTCAGTAGGACAAGGAAATATAAAAGCTTTTGCCTTAGAAACAACATCGTTACGCACCTTGTCAGATGTTCTACCAAGAAATTGAACATACTTCTGTCCTTTCATCTTTGTTACAAGACTTTCAAGCTCAGAGAGATATGTACCATCTCCAATTATCTTTAATTTCGACCTGGCCCGAATACATGCTTTAATAGCCCAATGAACTTTTTTGTAACTTTCAAGCCGCCCAAAATACACGAAATAATCTTCTTTGCTATTGGATACTTTAGCTAAATCATCAACTTCAACTGGAGGATAAATGACAAAAGAGTCCCTTCTATAGAACTTTTTGACTCGGCTCTGTACAAGATTCGAGTTACTAATAAGATAATCAGGTCTGTCTGCAGTTTGCCTGTCCCATATTCTCCAAAAATGTTCCAGAGGAGGAAGAATTATATTCTTATAAATTGGATTTAGTTTTTCATGTCTTTGTGTTGGAAGTTTCCACAAGTAACGGGGAACAGTATGAATATAACTTAAGTGCAAAGTAGATTCCGGAACAATTATACCCTTGGCATAACCCGCATATGTACTACTAATAACAAGATCATAGCCATCAAACTTGAATTGCTCCATAGCAAGTTGATAAAAAAGCTTGTACTGATTTTCAAAAGTTTCTCGAAACGGGAACTTAGAAACAAATGATTGTCTTATGTCCCAACCTTCAAGTTTGGGATGGAACTTATCTGGAAAATAAGTTGTTGTATAAACCGGAGCGTCTGGCCAGATTTCATGCATTGCCCGTAAAACCTTTTGCGCACCACCATCAACAGTTAAAAAATCATCAACTAAAGCGACTTTAAGTTTTTTTAGATTACTGACATTCAATTTGCCAGAACCTATACTATTTGTTTTTTTTAAGTTTTCCATAAATATAGTTCCTTATATTTTTGATAAATACTTTTTCAGAGAAAACATGAGCTCTACTGATTATTTCCTGAGAGTTAAATTTAATTGTTTCAAAATTTTTAATTGCACCTACTACATCTTCAACTGTTTGATTATTAAACAAAATTCCAGAAACTTCATCAACAACACTTTCCGTTGCTCCACCTTTATTATAAGCTATTACAGGAGTACCACAAGCCATAGCTTCAACAGGAGTTAAACCAAAATCATCAAGTCCACAAAAAAGAAATCCCTTAGCCCTACGAAAATAATCTCTAACTAGTTCATCGTCGAGAAACCCTAAAAATGATACATTTTCACCAGCTATAGATCGCAAGTAATTTTCATCAGGTCCAGTACCAATTATTACAAGCCTCTTATTTAACTTGTTACATGCCTGAATAGCCAAATCTATGCGTTTGTATTCGAATAATCTTGAAACGATAACAAAAAAATCTTCTTTACCTTTACAGGTTTGATTTTCTTTATCGTGCTGAATTATTGGCTTCCAAAAATCCGTATTAATTCCAGGATAAATCACACTCGAATCACGTTTATAATATTTTTCAACTCTGGACTCAACATATTTTGAAATACTTACAAGAAAATCTGGTCTTTTAGCTGCTTCAAAATCCCAAATGCGAAGGTAATGGTCTACAAGTGGCATAAAAAACGAATAGATCGATCTGAACTTAACTCTTTTCGTATTTGGATCCCCACCCCATTGATATCTTGGAGGTGTAAATACTATTCCGACATGAAGTGTATCAGGAGAAGTGATCACGCCTTTTGAACAACCAGCAGAACAACTTATCACAAGATCATATTTCGAAAAGTCAAACATCTCGAAAGCCATTGGTGAAATAACGGTATAGTGCCGTTTCCAGAATTTATTGAACGGTAAATTCTGAATAAATGACGAATGAACCTTTGGTAAGTTGCAAGTTGTGTATATATCTGGGTCATAAATCGATGTGTAGAGTTCACTTTCAGGGAAAGCTTTCAGCAGAGACAACAAATATCTATCCGAACCACCGAATGCAGCCATTGAATCTGTTACAATTGCTATCTTCATAGTAAAAAGTATTTTATCACAGATTAACGATCAAACAGGCAACCATTTGTTCAATTTGACAGTTAAGTCTTATTGATATTAAATGGAATTATTCCAAATTTGCCCTCAAATTAATGAAAGAACCCAGTCAAAAAAAAGAAAAACAATTTTTACAAGGAAATGTGATATCTGCCTATGCTGCTCTTAATGCAGGCGCTACAAATTTCTTTGGTTACCCAATAACTCCTTCCTCAGAGATATTTGAAACTTGGGTTGAATTGACCGGAGACCCTGACAAGCCCCATAAAAGTCCAATAACAAACGAGCCAATAGGCTATCTTCAATTAGAAGATGAGATGGCTTCAGGCTTTGCAGTCACAGGTGCATGTCTTGCAGGGAAGAAAGCTTTTACTGCTACAGCAGGACCAGGAAATATCTTAATGCAGGACGCATTCTCAGCAGCGGAAGCTTTAAGAATCCCAACGGTTGCTTTAATTGTCCAAAGAGGAGGTCTTTCAACATCAACAGTAATTTATTCACAAGAAGAAGTAACATTGACTTGTTTTGGTGGTAATGGAGAAGGATTTAGAATAGTTTATTCCCCATCAGGACTTCAAGAAGTTTACAACTATACAATAAAAGCATTCAATACTGCATGGAAATATCGATATCCAACATTCGTACTATCTGATGGATATCAAGGCAAAATGCAAGGAGAGGTAGTAATTAAAGAAATGAATAAAAATTTTTACACCAAACCATCTCCTATTCTTCTTGGAGAAAACAGAAAAAAAGGAATATCAACAAATATGAGGAATTGCTATGACCAGGAAGAAGAGATGAATGAAATTATAAATAATTATCAAAAAGATTTTGAGAGAGATTCTTTGGAGATCGCGGAATCAGAAACATATAAAGCAAAAGACGCTGATGTTTTAATAATTGCTCATGGAATAGTTGCGACAGCGGCAAAAGATGCAATAAACTCATTGCGCAAAGAAGGAATGAAAATAGGGCTATGGCGACCAATAACACTCAGACCGCTTGATCGGCATTCGCTACTAAAAAATATCAGCCACAAAAAGCAAATCATCTATGTTGAATCAGCTCTTGGTCAGATGGCTCGATTGATCAACGATGAAATAGTTTCGGGATTATTTAAACGAAGCACTGACACAGATACCGCAAGAAACAATTTTAAAAAGAACACTCAAATAAGAGAAATGTTTAGACCTGCAATAGGAATTACGCCTGAAGAAATCGTTAAATTTGTACAAAATAATGAATGAGTTTGCAAAACACTTTAAAACAAAACATTAATAAAACACAACAGCTACAACCAATATTGCCTGAATGTGTTAATTTATCAACTAAACCTCATAGCTTTTGTCCTGGCTGTGGTCATCCAATAGTGCTAAACGCCTTGGGATCAGTAATTGATAAACTCGGGATAAAAAACGAAACTGTATTTTTAATTGACATTGGTTGTTCACTCCTTGCATGGAATTATTTTGACGTTGATACAACTCAGACACATCATGGTCGAACTATTCCTGTTGCTACAGGATTTAAGAGAGCAAATCCAAATTCAATTGTCATCGCCTATCTTGGTGACGGAGGTGGATATGCAATTGGCTTACAGCATTTAATTCATGCAACTTTAAGAAATGAAGCTATAACTACAATAATTGTAAATAATCTTAATTATGGCATGACAGGTGGACAAATGGCACCAACCACAATCAGCGACCAACCAGAAACAACAACAGCACCGCTTGGTAGAGATAGAAAATACCATGGAAATCCAATAAATGGTCCAGAAATGCTCAATAATCTTGGAATTGAGAATCAGTTTATTGCCCGAAGTGCAGTCAACAATCCAATCCAACTGCAAATGACAATTCAAAGAGCAATTATGCATCAGATTGATAACAAGGGATTCAGTTTTGTTGAAGCATTATCATACTGCCCTACAAACTGGAAAACAAATGCTCAAGAAACAATTCAATCACTTGAGAAATTCAAGAAATATTATCCTAATTTCGAAGATACACATAAAATAAAATGAGCTGCACTATACCAACTCAAACAATAAGAATAATCATTGTTGGCGAGGGAGGACAGGGAATTCAGACGATAGCAAAACTGTTTGCTCAGGCTTCCTCAAATTTTGGTTATCATGCAACATATATTCCAAATTTTGGAACAGAACAAAGAGGAGGATTATCCTTATCTTTTATAACAATTTCTAAAAACGAAATAGTATCACCCAAGTTCACAACTTCAAATGTTTTCATAATTACATCAAGCAGAAACATTGAGAGGTCATTAAGATACATTTCACCCCAGTCAAATGTTATTTATGACAGTAGTCTTGTTAATCAAAGTGTAGTAGACAAAATCAAGAAAAAAACTGGGTGTATTTTACCTGCAGACGCATTTAAGATTGCAACAGAAAAGTTTTCAGAACGGAGCTTTAATATAATCTTGCTTGGACTGTTAACTGGGATAATTGATAAAGAGTTAGTTCAGGATATCCAAAAATTAATGGATAAAAAATTTGGTAAATATTATCAAAAAAATGAAAGCCTTAAAAAAAATAATGACTCAGCATTTTTACACGGAATAAGTCTAACAAAATAATTAAAGACTGGAAAAAATGAACAAAAAAAATACAAATAAAAAATTAAAAGACTTCAAGCCAGAAACAACAGAAAACGAAATTCAATCACACACTGTCTTTGCAGGTCTTTGCAAGGGCTGTCGAATTTGTCAAGAAGTCTGTCCTCAAAAATGTATAGGAATAAATCCAACAGTAAGAGGTGTCTACAACAACAAAATAGTCCAATGCGACATAAGCAAATGCACAGCATGTCAAATATGCCAAAGAAGATGCCCAGAAGGTGCCATCCGTGTAGAAAAGAAAAAAATAAAATAAGCAAAATTACTTATGATTAAGCTTAAGGATAAATCAATTCTGATCACTGGCGGATCAAGCGGCATTGGAAAAGCTGTTGCTTTACGTTGCGCAAAAGATGGGGCTAAAGTACTAGTTGCCGCACGTGACGAGGAAAAACTTTCAAAAGTTGTTGATGAAATTAATTCCCTAGGCGGGAAAGGTTTTTATTTCAAAGTTGATGTAACTCAACCAGATCAAGTTAAAAAAATGTTCGAAAATGCAATTGAGAATCTTGGATGTGTCGATGTTGTGTTTAATAATGCTGGGCTTGGGTTTGTTAAGCGAATATACGAAATTACCGATGACGAGATTGCTAAAACAATAGATGTAAACGTAAAAGGTGAAATTTACGTAGCTAAATACGCTTCTCAGATTTTCAAAGAACAAAAAAATGGACACCTCATTAATACCTCCTCGCTTGCCGGTTTGATTACAATTCCTCAATGGTCTGTTTACGTAGCTTCAAAATGGGCCATTACCGGACTTACTGATGCGATTCGACAGGAATTGAAACCATTTGGAATAAAGGTCTCCTCTCTTCATCCAGGTGCAGTAAACACAGCCTTCTTCTCAAAAGATAAGGCAAATATAGATATCTCGCAGATGGATAGTAGTCAAGTTGTCACACCAGAAATTGTTGCTGAAGCGGTGTATAAGGCTATCTTTACGAATACCAGGAAAATACTTGTCCCTAGTATGTCAAAAAGTTATTCCTTCTTGTACAAATTTATGCCAGAGTTAACAGAAAAAATGATGGAGAATCTCGTAAAGGATGTTGCTTATGAAGATGAGCCAGAAGAAAGTTCCTTTGGATATGTAAAGCCATGTCCAAGGTGCAGTGCATGATTTTCGTTTAAAGGTTTTTAGAATTTAAAAGAGGGCGGAATTCCGCCCTCTTTTTCTAACTATGATATAAGGAACTAAAAAAGTTTATTGTTCACACCATCCAGATGAATTTTCGATACAAGCCTCGGCTAGAAATGTCTCTGCTACATTTTTATACGTTTCATCTCCTTCAAGTACCAATATCGGGTATACCTCAAGTCCTGCAGAAAGATCAAAAAATTCAGATTCATCTGGATTACTAGAAGCTGGATCATAATATTCATTTATGCAAATAATATGATATTCAAATTCATTAGAATTAACTTCCTTTACAGCAAAACCATACATATCTGAATCAGAATTATCATAGTCCAAAACTTCTGTTGGCTCAACAACAACAGTAAATGAGTCATTCAGCATGGAGGACGTGCCCCCGAATCCACCAGGGACATATAGAGCCTGTCTCTCATAGGTGATAGACGCATCGTCGTTTGAAATTACGATCTGATTGTAATCATGAATTGGCCAGGCACCGCCAGAAAGACCAATCTCAGCTATTTCTGAATCACTCAAATAATCAAAATAACTATCTACTTCAGTAACCTTCCATCCTTCAGGAACAGTAACATACCCATCATCAACCAGAAGTTTATAGCTCTCACCTATATACTCATTGTCATCATTATTACTCTCTGGTTCTGATATGTCTTCACTATCACTAACCTCAGGAACATTATACTCAGAACAGAAAGCATCTTTTGAGAAATTCACAACAAGCCATAAAACCAATGCTCCACCAGCACAGCCGACAATAAGTGCAAGAATTGCTATCAGTAGAGATACAAGCACATTGACGGAAGATTTTTTACTCTTATTATCTTTCATTTCTGATTTTCCCTTTTTATTTTGATCAGCCATAAAAAATACTTATTAATTTATATCTTTAACTATATAATACGAAGGATTCCTATTGCAAATAGCAAATTAATTGAGATAATAGATCATATGATTAATCCACAACAGACAAAGAATTTCGATCTTCCACAAAATATCAATTTCGTTGAAGAAAAGCCAACAAAGGCTAAAAACGAAAAAAATAGATGGATGATAGTTCCGCTTTTCCTAGCATTAGCCGCTCTCTCATTCCTGATTTATTATTTCGTTACCAAATTCATAGCAATACAACGTGCTAAAGATTGTTACACAGAAGAAGAACAAGAATCACAGATTGAAGATTATGAACAAGAAATTACCTCATTGCAACTCAAGATTTTAGAGCTAGAAGACCAGATAAACTCAACCTCAAATCCACCAAGACTCAACACATATCCCTCAACAGTAATCATGAATGTCGAAACATACAAACAAACCCATCCAGCTTCCTGTGAGTCAGCAAGTGCACACATTCTGATGAAATATTTTGGAGTAGATGTTACTGAGGATCAGATCATAGCAGAAATTGGTGCTGATACAACAAGTACTAGATATTTTGATGATCAAGGAAATCTTCACTGGGGAAACCCTCAACGTTCATTTGTCGGAAATATTGATGGCGAAGTTGTCTATGTTGATGGATATGGCGTATACAATGAACCAGTATATAAAGTACTTGCCAATCATGGGTTTTCTTCCAGTATTTCTAAAACAAACTGGGACGTAGATGAATTATTCAATTACGTACGTCAAGGTTACCCAGTAATTGTATGGGTATCAAATGATTTTAAGCCCAAGACAGTTGGGACAATGATCGGTCCAGATGGAGAAGAAAATCCATGGATAGAAGATGAACATGCCTTGGTCATCCATGGAATAGATCCCGAAAAAATCTACCTTATGGATGTCGGATTTGGGACATACGATGCAGTAAGTTATCCGGAGTTTAGAACAGGATTTCAAAACCTTGAAAATATGGCAATTGTAGTAATCAAGGACTAACAAATCCAATTATCAAATTTCCTTAATATATGTTGGTAAAAGTCGCATAAAACTAACTTCGTTCAATTTCAATACTTCCTGTACCAATATCTACATTAAGAACTAGTTGAATTTTTGCATCATCAAAATTATTTGTCTTATATGATCCATCCCCAGTAAGTGTTTTGCCTCCAACTTCAAGAGAGCCAAGTCCAATATTATAAATTACTTTAATTCCTACACGCTCAGGAACATCCATAGATAACGATCCTGCACCGATCTCAACGGTACTTGTATTAACAGGAATTGACTCTTCGTCTAGTTCCATCTCTGCAGAACCCATACCAATACTAATATCCATTGAATTAACATCCGTTTGGGACAAATCTACACTACAAGAACCCATACCGATATCCAGATTAAAATCCTTTATGTTCAACTTGCTAAAAGATATATCACCTGATCCAGCACCAAGATCAACATTTAAATTTGTTGCCAATTCATTTTTACCAAGAGAAATATCATAATAAGGACTATCAATCATCCCTGATGATATGTTTTTTTCGGTCCAGAACTTTATATCCAGAGAATCATTATTCTTTTCTGTTCTAATTTTTGGCACTCCGACATTTTTGTAATAAGATGAATCAACAATCAAATACTCGTCTCCTGAGTTACCTAAATCGAACTCCCCTTCACCTACCGATATATCGACATTGAGTTCATCAACTCCATCGTAATCATTTTTAGCAACAGTAAATCTATCTTTCAGTTTATTTCCTGTAGTTACATTATCCCAGGTATCAATAATACTTTCACCATGATCATTCCAGAATTTCAATCTGTTTCCAAGCCAGTTATTAAATCTTGAGTCCAAAGCAGCAATAGCAATAATTGCAATTAAAGCAAAAATACTCAAGCTGATTAATCCTACAAGTAATCTCCCTATCCAACTCCTCCCCAAAATCACTTGCATACCAATTAATATCAAGAGGATTGGCCATAGTCTCCACAGTACAGACCATACCGACCAGGATAATAACCCCAGTGTATTGAGTAAAAATATAGCGCCGATAAATATGAACAAGCCTCCCCAAAAAATTGACCCTCCACCAGAACGACGACACTTACTCTGTTCAGAATTACTATTTCCCGATTGTGCCTGATTAGCAGATGGAGATTCAGTCGATCCTGCTTCTGAAGAAACTGGACGGGTTTTATCTGACTTATGAATTGTTTTATTCTTCTTTGCATTCACTTTTTTGGTGTCAGATTTTTGAGTTTTTTTCGAAGATTTTGATTTATTTTCAGTCATCGTTTTTCTTAATAACAATTAATATACCAAGGAAAATGATAAGTATCGGCCATAATATTGAAAAATTAATGAACCTAAATGGATTTAAGTTTATACCAAAGTTCTGTAATAAAAAGAAGAATCCAAGAAATAAAATGATCAATCCGAACCATAATTTTGTATCTGTTTTCTTCACTGTTTTTTCAAGATCAACCGCTGCTTTCTTAGCTTTATTTTCAAATTCTTTAGCATTTTGCTTAATCGTCGCTTCTGTACTTTGAGATACACTGGACTTTAGAGGAACAATGATCCACATAATTAAGTAGATTAACATACCACTACCACCAAACAAGACCATAAGAACGAAAATTAAACGAATAATAACAGGATCGATATTAAAGAACTCGCCAAGACCACCACATACACCTGCAATTACTTTGTTCGTCTCAGATCGATAAATCCGTTGATTTTTCTTTTGAGATTCAACATCTGACATATAAGTTAAAAATAAAATTAAGTAAACGTTTAGAAATAAGGGCAAAAAGTACTTTTTTCAGATAATAGATAATGTTTGGCCTACTTAGAATATCGGCGAACAAGACTTTCAAGAGTATTAACACATTCCTCAAGCTCACGAAAGTACTTTTGCATTTGAAATGGTGTTAATTCATCATCAGCAGCTTCATCAGCAGCTCGAGCAAGAGCTCGCAGATTACTTGAGACCATTAACCATTCTTTTGATAAAGTCATTAAAATATCGGGTTAAATTTTATATTTATAATTTTAACATATTAATTATGAAAAAGGATATAAATATTTTGATTTGCTAAATCCATATCATGGGTGGATAAGTATTGGCGTTCCAATCTCAGCCCAATCATAAACTTCCTTTGCAGCGCCTCTATCGAGACGTATACATCCTGTACTTTTAGGAGTACCAATATTAGAAGAAGGTTCAACATGTCGTACACCATTTTCATCATCCCACCAAACCAGCTCATGTATACCAAGCATAGCCTTTTGCCTCGGATCATAATAATATGCCATCCAGTATGGCATCCATTTTTTTGCAACATCAGACCATGCATTTGTTGATTTATTCATGACAGAATAAACGCCATACACAGCGTAATCATCGTAAGATCCAGAAATTCCGTATGATTTATATAGCTGACCATCCTGCCATAAGTACATCTTTTGTTGAGTTTGATCAATTTCAATATATCTTGTTACATAAGTTCCATCAGTTCCTGGAAGGTCAATGAATGATACAGTTATCGTATCATTACCAATTAGCCTACTTTCATCAATCCTTCCATTATATTCATTAAGCAATGCTAAACGCCGTTCGAGAAGGTTTGTTAAATCTGAAATTATGAGATCAAGGTCAGGACCATAATCACAAGTACGATACTCAAAACTACCATTATGGTTTTTGACTGTTTTTTTGCTATTTAGAATATCATTATATAAATCATTTAACATCGGAATAACAGTCGAAGACACAACATCTTTTTGTACACAAACATTTAATGACACCTGAGTATCATTTGTATTATCAATATCCTGGTCTACACTTTCACTTGTACATTCTAAATTCCAAAATGAAATTAAAAGCTCTCGAGTTAATACAAGCGTTGAGCCATCACCTGTAATAATAATAGGTTTGGTAAGATAATTAAGAATTTGTAAATCATCAGCAAGAGACTCTTTGGTTATGGTAGGAAAAACCGTCTCTGGAACAATATAGATCTTTGAAGATTCACTTTTTATTGAATTAACGAGAACCTCTTTTATATCAGAGGCAACATATTTAGTTCCGCTAGATGATTCAGATATCTGTAAATCTCCTTTTTTATCAACATAAAGCTGGGAATTTACTGGCTCAGTACCAAATTCGTTATTGAATTGTTCAATTTTGCTAAGAAACACCTCGTCATCAACAGCTATTTCATAATATGATGTTTTACTAAACAAACCTTTAATCTTTTGACTTATCGAAACTTCAACAGGTTTGATCTCCACTCCTAAATCTTCAAGATCATAAGTTTCCCCCTGAAAATAGATATTAACGTTATCCGTTTCAAGTTCATTAGAAAATTCTTTCGTAACAGCAAAATCATAATCTGTTTTTGACCATACAGGTAAAGTAGATAAATACCAGATTCCTGAAACGAAAACAGCAATAAATAGGACCCAAAAGACAGTTTTCAGTGGTTGCTTTCTTGATTGGACAGTTTCACTAATTTTCATAATATTTTATACTAGCACAATGAGTCAAAATTTCGTAGTGAGAAATGAAGAATTTATATGTACAAACTGCGGCAAGACTGTTTATAAACATCCGCATAGTTGTCGCGACCATTGTAACTACTGCCTACATTCACTTCATGTTGATATTAACCCTGGTGATAGACTAAATCCATGTAAAGGTACACTTATTCCTATTGGATTTCGAATAAAAAATCAAAAAGATCAAATCGTTTATAAATGTCAGAAATGTAAACAATTAGTCTTTAATATCATTGCTCCAGACGATAATAAGAGTCTTTTAATAAAAATTTCATCAATTCCATGGTCGGTGTAAATTAAGGAAATATAGATTTATGAATTTCTATTTTGTAAAGCTCAAGAAAAAAGTTGAACCTTTATTTTCAACGGACTTAAAATACACTTTTCCACAATGAGCATCCATTATTGACTTCACGATGTATAATCCAAGACCAGTTCCCTCAGTGGCCCTCTTGATAACATTTTCCGCCCTAAAAAATTGTGTA
Source organism: Candidatus Dojkabacteria bacterium (assembly GCA_016929645.1). Classification (GTDB taxonomy): domain Bacteria; phylum Patescibacteriota; class Dojkabacteria; order SC72; family JAFGCJ01; genus JAFGIK01. The sequence continues at coordinate 47,024 of JAFGIK010000003.1, read as the reverse complement.
AATATTCTTTTTTGAACATCCTTTGGTATACCATAACCACGGTCTTTTATCCAAAAGGTTACAGTCTTCGAATCTTCCTTCATTCCAACAAGAACAATTCCATTCTCCCTCGAATATTTAACAGCATTATTAATTACATTATTAAATACTTCGAAGATTTTATCAGGATCGACATTTAATACACATTCTTCAGGAATACTGGAATCAAGAGATACTTTCACTTTATTTATAGTTCCGATAACATTTTGAATTTTTAAAACTTTATCAAGAATACTAACAACATCAACCTTCTTCCTCTTTATTTCAAAGTTTTTATTTGATTCAACTCGTGTAACATTTAATAAATCATCAACCAGAGAAATCATTCGCTCATTGTTATCACGAATATTTCTTATAAAATCCATCTGCTCGTTATTAAGCTTATCTGCATTATTTCCCGCCAAAAGCTCAATATACCATTTCATCCCAGTTAATGGAGTTCGCAACTGATGAGAAGCAACAGAGACAAACTCTGATTTCATCCTATCAACTTCACGCTCCCTTGATACATCACGAAATACAATAACATATCCAATTTTTTTCCCAGCTTTATTTTTTATTGGAGCCGCACTATTAGAAACAGCTATTTCTGTACCATTCTTTTTTATTAAAACAGTAGGTTCGTCTACATATTTACCACCCTTAGCTGATATAGCATTTTTTATAAAATTGTCATTCACCGAACGACTTTTCTCAAAAAGAAACTTTAGCACTTCATCGTAACGCTTCCCTAAAACATCATCCAAACTAAAGCCTGAAATATCTTCTGCTTTTTTGTTAAACATCACTATCTTGAAATGTTGGTCAATTACAAAAACTCCGTCACCAATGCTGAACAGGATAGCATTCATTGTGTTTCTCTCCTTCAGTGCTTTGACCTTTTCAGTTTGAACATTTTTAAGAAGTAATGATAATTCTTTTTGATTATTTTCAAGCTCATTCTTCTGATTCTCAATATATCTTGTTTGTTCTTTAATCTTTGCGTTTATCTCGTCTTGCGTTTGGTGAATATATCCAGATAACTTGCCAAAAGACTGATACAATTGTCCAATTTCATCTTGTGAATCACTTTTGAATTCATGACTGAAGTCGCCTTTCAATAATTTCTTGCATCCATTTTCCAGATCTTTGATCGGAGCAGAGATATAATTTCCAATAAAATTAGAAAGCGAAGATATACAAAGCGAAGCAACAGATATAAAAAGTATCATCACATAAGCAGACCAAGATGGGCCTAAAAATGACAACGACAATCGATATTCAATAATGAGATAAGTATTTAATATTGAATCGAATCCGCAAATACCCCATATTCGATCACCAGAACGAGAATATTGATTACTCGACACATCGCTATCAATATCACAACTGAATTCATTGATATCTGATTTATCATACCCATGGGAGATAAATCTATTACTGGAAGAATAAAGCATTGATCCATCTGAATTTAAGAGATATATTGCCAAATCATCTCTTTCATCAAAATTTTGAGCAATAATATTTTCAATTTCCTGGGTATCTTCTACAACAGCAATTATCTTAACGACTCTATCATCACGAACAATCGGGTACCCAATAACAAAGACATCACTGAAGTCTCCATCAATATAAGAATTGACCTGGATTATTGATTCTTTCGAATTTACAACATCTGAAATAAACTGTGGCCAAAAATTGCTATCTATGATATTTGAATTAACATTTTCGTTAATAAGATATTTATGGTTCAAAGACCAATCAACAGTTCCATCAACATCGAAAACCATTGTATCTTTCACATCGTAAATTTCATCAAGATTGTTAGCAAAGGTGTTTTGATCATCGTATGCATAGAGTGAATCAGAATCAAATGACAGATATGCGTTTGACGTAAGAAAAATAAGCTTATTATCATCAGTTTTGCTAACAAAAATACTGGTATATAAATTATTAACAGGATCGATCTTATATGCATTGTTATTTCTAAATGTCCATTCACCAAGGTTACTATATACGTTGCAAGAGCTCATTGATTCAATTAGACACTGGCTCAACTCCCCATTTTGAGCAATATAGCTATCACCTTGGAAGAAGTTAAGATCATTGTCGGTTACTTCACAAACATGCCAGCAATACGAACTATTCCATGCCCTATTTAAATCAATAATTTGATTTGTTTCAAAGTCTTTATCAACAACCAATTCTACTCCACCTATTGTTTGGGAAAGCTTGTCAACAACAGTCTTGCTTTCAAGATCTGAGTTATAAATATAATTGGCAATCTTGACCATTTGATCAGAATTGGAATATAACACGATCTCACCGTCACTCGAAAATTTTTTGATATCCCGAACATAGTTTTCAACATAATTATCAATATCCTGATTTTTACCCTTATACAAAAGATCAATAAACGTCATGGACTGACTTTTCATAACAAGGTTTGATACAAAATACGCAACAATAATCAATACAGAAAAAAGTCCGAGACAAAATATAAAAATCGAAAAGAAAATCTTTGTTTTAACACTAAGTAACCCGAGACTGACACCTAGAATATTCCACTTAACAATACTGATCAACAATACTATTACAAGAAAAATAACAGCTACACTGACAATTCTTGGAGATTGCATCGAAAACATTGGCACTATAACCGAATTCACAAAAACAACACCAGCAAAAGCAACCGTCGATAAAAACATAATCCTAGAAAACTTTTTATCTTCTTCTCTCCTGGCATATATATAATTCCTGATTAACAGAAAAACCGATGATAGCAGAGGAATCATTATCATGAAAATATACAAAAGATACAAAGACCCAGGAATATAGTTTTGAGAACCGAATTCAATACTCTCTGCCACACCAGCTACAATGGTATCTGTAAATAAATCAATGACCACAAAAAATATAAACATTATAATAACAATAGCTTTGATAAAACTCGAAATCTTCACTCGTGAATATGAAATGAAGAAGTGCATAAGAAATATTATTGATAGTGCAGCAAATACTAATGTGACTTTGTAAAGTAAAGCCTGATTTATAAAATTAAACACATTTATCAGCATAAAATCACAAATCAGCCAAATAACAGAAGAACTTAATGCAGCGATAAGACTCAGAACCTGTGCATTCTTTTTTTTCTGTCCGAACAACAAACCTAGAAGTGCCATCACACAAATAATTGCTATCACAGGAAGTATTGAGTTAAACGTATTCATTTTTATTATCTTATCTAAATATTAAAAATCCGCAACTTCATACCAGTAATCAACCCTTATTTCTGGTTCTATTTGACTTATCCTTATCTCAACCTTTCTATTAACTTCCCCGGAATTCCCTTGAATTTGAACCAGTCTTGATTCTGCACCTAGATCTTGAACAGGAAGAATTTCGCATGAATCCTCACCCATCGAAATGGTTTCATTTCCAATGTATGTACTATCTCTGCGAATTCTTTCCATTGCTTCCTGAGCGCAAGTATCAGCCATAATAGAAGCACGTGACGATTGACTTATTGTAAGCCCAGATAAGGCAGCATTTATTCCAGAAAAGAGTAATGAAACAGTGACAGACAAAGAAATAATTCCAATTATTAAAACAGCAGATAAAATAACAAACCCCTTGTTTGGAAATTTTAAAGATTTCTTTATTTCATTATTATTTGTCGGACAGGTTTTCATTTCAGTAATTATTAACTAATACAGAATTATAAAAAGTTCGAGAATAGTCAAGCTCTTTGCGATTATCAGGGTTCTTATATGTAATTGTGAATTGAATTTTTATAATTGTTGGAGAATTACTCAGAGTAAGATTTGTAAAAGAAACATCAGAGACAACAACTCTTGATGACGTAAGACTAACAGAATCCAAAGCAGCTTCACTCACGACAAGTGCCGAATTATCAATATAATAATACGTAGGATTTTGTTCAGGATCATCAAAGATTAGCGACAATGAATCTTCAGAAGCTCCAGGCAATGGAGAATTTATTCCATCAGAATTTTTGATCGAGTACTCAAGCTGATACATCATTTGATTGCCCAGACTGTCTACTTCTGATATTGCTGTTGCTCTCTGTCGACCACCCAAAATCATCAAAAGAAATAAGACAATGGTAACAGTTATCATTGCAGATAAAGCAATATACACAAGTGTCTCAATTAGAGTAAACCCAAAATTATTTGAGATTCGTTGTTTGTTTATTTTCTTTTGCTTTGGTTTACTAACGCTCATATTTTATAATTTTAATAATAGCTAATTCGCATCTCTGATAATACTGGTGTTTCAATCCCATCTCCAGAGAAAGAAACTTGATATTGAACCCAAGGATAATTATTTAGATCAACAGATAATAGATTTCCAGAACTTAAATCGAAATATGTATCGACTCCAGTTACACCATACCACGAAGACCAAGTACCAGGACTACCAGCCACATCATCTGCCACTCGAATCTGTACTTGAATCGTACAAGGTGTTGAACAAACAGGTATGGCTTCATCCCACTCGAGGATTTGATATGAAACTCCATCAATAGTATAAAAAGGAGAAGAAATATAGCTTCCAGATAATACATATCCTGAGCCCCCAGAGCTACTCACATTTTTCTGCTGAATCATATAAATTTCACGAGCATTATTAGCGTTAGCAATATAAACAGTACCATTATATAAATATGATCCAAAACTCGTATTCCCCTCTGTAGAATATTCTCCAAGTAAAACAGGTATTGATTTATTCGAAACATCAATTATCTGATGCTGTCTGGCAGCAACAGCTGTTGACAAGTGAACTTCATCACCAGCAACAAAGACTCCATATGTACTGCCTCCAGCAGAATAAGTACTTGAAAGGTTTGGTGCTGAAGGATTATTAACATTGATTATTGACATAACATTTCCATTACCGTTAACCAAATAAACATATCCGAAATCAAAATCAATATCAACAGTATCATTATTACTAGCTATATCAAGGGACCCAACCTCTGATATGCTCAAAAGATTTTGAACGTTAAGAATTGTAAGTTCTTTTGAGTTATTACTTGTACCAAGATATAAATAATTACCGTCACCATCAATACTGTTAATATCTGAGCCAACTTCAAATCCTGACACCAAGAGAACACTTGCTGGATCAGAAATATTCAAAACATATAATTCGGTACTAGAGCTACTTTTAGTTCCTAAAAACAAGTTTATTCCATTAATCCAGACTGCAGACCCATCAGTATTCCCAGCGGAATCATATGATCCTACTTCACTAATATTCGAAGAGTCAGAGACATCAACAACAATCAACTCTTTCGTATTAGAAGCTGTAGCCAGATACATATAATTTTCAGAAATGACAAAATCATATATTGTTGCACCTGGATTAAAAGTGTCCAAAAGAACAGGACTTGCAGGATTAGTAACATTATATAGATACATCTGATTATCACTTGCGGCAATATAAGCAACATCAACTCCTCCAAAATTTCGAACATAAACTTTTTGAGCATCAAGATTTCCAGAGATATCAATTGTGCCAACAGTATTCACACAAGTCCATGAACTACTCGTAGTTGCTGAAAGAATCATTAACTCTCCTGCATTATTACCCGTAGCAAGAAAGACATTGCTACCAAAAAAATGCGCATAATGCACAACACTTCCCGCACTAAACGTATTTCTGATAGACATTCCATATGGATTACTAACATCAATTATGAACAATTGGCTAGTTCCATCATTTGAACCAATAAATGCAAGTTCCCCTGTTACATAAACATTATTTAATGATGCTCCTGATAAAGAAAGTGTTTGAATTACAGAAATATTATTTAAATCACTTACATTAATCGAAAGTAAGTTACCAGATAAGAGCGAAGCATACGCAATATTTCCTTTTACAGAAAGATCGGTAACATTTTGATTTCCAGGTAAGTCTAATGTACCAGCCAAAATAATATTTGACTCATCTGATATATCAAGGACCATAAGCTCAGAACTACTTATATCACTCCCTACAAGAACATAATCACCGACAAGAGCAATCGCAGACCATGAACCATTCATATCAAAGTAAGAATTTGGATTGGCAAGAGTGACAGAGTTTGGATTCGTAATATCAAGAATATAGAATTCCGGACTTACACCTCCAGAAGTATTGATACTTGTTCCAAGATAAGCACGATTCCCAGACACAATAACATCCAGACCATCAACCTGAGAGTCAGCATCATACATACTAGCAATACTGAGATTTGAAGGATTGTTAACATTTACAACAATTAGTTCAGAGGAATTTGCATCTGAAGCAAGATACGCATAACCGTTAGAAACAACGATATTATTTATCCTGTCACCAACATCTATGGTATCTAGAATTACAGGAGCAGAAATATTTGAGACATCAACAGTTCTAAAAAGTCCTTCCTGTCCAATATATGCAATGCCACTTAATATTTCTAGCGCAAAAGAATCATTATTGGTTGGAAGATCATATGAGGTATAAGTCGGAATAATGCACTCCCAACCAGGAAGGAAACCCGTAGACGCAAGCGATACAGCACCATTACCGTCCCCCGTATACGACGACACAACAGTATCACTAAAAATACCATCGCTAAAATCATCCACTGTATCTTCTTTCCATTCTGAACTATCCCAGGTACTGATTAATGCTGAACGTTCTACAAGTTGCTCAATACCACGCTCTTGCCATGTTATCGAGACAGTAACTTTCTTCATATGTAAATCTACATAATCACCCGGACAATCAACGATTAAATCCGTGGTGTCACGACAAACTTCTTGAAAAGAGACTATTCGTTGATAATCCCCAATTGTTTCAGTTGTACCTTCTCCAAGAAATGTCCATTGATTTGAGTTTGCTTCAAGACCAGTTTGATCAAAATCTAATACATTCCAGTATTTTCCGCTTATCGATTTTACTGCGTTGATCCCCTCCTGTGCTAAAAATGTAGCCCGTGCTCTCTTCCCTGAATAGATAATAGAATCTTGCCCAAATATAAACGCACTTATAAGAGATAGCGAGATCATAGCAAAGACAGAGATTCCAACAATAACTTCTACAATAGAAAATCCAGAATTGTTTCTTACTTGTATTTCATCATCTCCACTTTTACATTTTTTTTTAATAATCGACAATTCCTTTTTCATTTATTGATATGGTATTTGATTGATTAATTGAAGTATTTAGAACAATACTACCCGTAATATCAGGATCCCCAGTCAATTTTGCAAAAATGATCTCATCTAAACCAGAAATTGATATTGAACTTGGAACCTCATACACATCATCATAAATAGAATCCCGTGTATCATATGAGTCACCTTTAAAAACAATAATTTGATTATTTACTATCCTCACTCCCCACTGACTATCTTGCTGCATAGCTTGAGACAAAGACTGCGCTCTACGAATTGACGATGCAACCATATCCGAAGCTACAATTAGATCGTTCCTAATAATTGCAGATCTATCAACACCAGTAATAATAATGAAAATAATTCCCATTAGAGAGATTACAAGTAATATCTCTATCAAAGTAAAACCGTTTTTTCGGGAAAATCTTTTAAGCATAGATATTCTGACTATAATAAACTAACATACTCAGAAGAGACCCACCCTGAAAGCTCATCTGAAACAACAATCTTGTACCAACCAGATTGTTCTTCTGTATACTCATAAATTTCACCAGGATAGACTTCACCAATTACCTCACCCATAGGACTACTTCGAACATTCAAGTAACCAGTAGATGTTTCAAGTATTGTAAGGCGTTTCGTATCAGTTAATTGTTCTGTTGATTCTGAATCAGCTTGGGTAGATCCATCATTCGTCGTTTGTTCAGAATCAGGAGCATCCTGCAGGATAGGCGTTTCTTCTTCATTTCTTGTCTCCACAGTGCTGGAATTTGTATTACTACCAGAAAGCGTGTCTACATTTCCTATCATTGTATAAATAGGCATAATGACAGCCAGTGCGACAAGTACAACACCTAACCATACAATAATCAGCAATATAGGTTCCAATATTACAGACATGTTTTTCGTTGTAACGTCAAGCTTTTCTTCATATATCTCGCCAACTTTTTTTAGCGACAATGAAAGATTTCCTCCTTGCTCTGCAGTTATAATTAAGTTCTGGAAAGATAAAGGCAATAATCTATCCACATGTTTATACGATGAAAAAGCTTTTTTAAATGAATTACCATTTTCTACTCTTTCCTTGAGATATCGATAGAATTTCTTGTATGCCTCATAGCTTGAAACAGATGATAAAAACGAAAGAACATCAACAATAGGAACTCCAGAATCGAGCAAAGTTCCTACAACATAACCAAACCTTGATAGCTCAACTTCCAATATCATTCTTTTTATACCTGGTAAAATCATCAAAATCCACTGACCAATAAATTTCGTCTTTGAAAAAAAGAAAATAAAATATATCATAAGCACAGTTAATATTAGAAAGGATGGAATAGCGATAATTCCATGAGCAGAGACAAAATCCCCAACTGCCATTAAGGTCTTTGTAAGAATATTCAAATCAAGATTCATTCTTCCAAAAGTTAAAGAAATTCTTGGAAGAATAAAGACAACAGAAACAGTAGCAACAACAAATGTTAAACCCAAAACAATTGCCGGGTAAATAACCGCTGACAAAACCTTTGATTGAAACATTTTATCCTTCTGATATTGAAGCGATATAACTTTCAAATTATCAATCAATTTGCCAGATTTCTCACCAATCTTAACAAGTGATATAAAATGAGGATTAAGTATATTGGCACGCTCAAGCGATTGCCACAGGCTGGCTCCATTCTCTACTCCCTCAACAACAATCGACAACGCATTCTTCATATACGTTGATTTCATCTCATCACGTATCGACATCAAAGAAGCAAGTAAATCCATTCCTGACAAAAGAAGAATTGATAGTTGTTCTACAAAGAAATCACGTTCCTTGCCCTTAGAGAAAATATACAAAATATCTGACAAATGATAGGAATACAAACCTTTTGAGGCTGTTTTAGATTTAGTTTTATTTAAATCTGCTTTGTTTTTTGACTTACTTTGCAGATTACTTGTTTTTGATTCTTGATTTTTTCGGGGCATATAGTGACATTTCTTCTGGATTTGCAACACGAAGAACTTCTTCAATTGTTGTTAATCCATTTTTTACCTTAGTCATTCCATCTTCAAACATTGATATGGAACCTTGCTTTTTCGCAGCATCCCAAACTTGTTGAGCTGAAGGGTTCAATAAAATTAAATCTCTGAGCGTCCTGCTTCCAACAATAAATTCAAAGAGTGCCGTTCTGCCGCTATAGCCAGTATGATTACATTTATCACAACCTTTACCTTTATAGAGATTAGTTTTCTTACCGCTAAAATAAAATGCAGCTTGAGGATAATCTCGCTTAAGATCATCAATATTAACTTCATAGCTGTATCTACACTTTTCGCAAATTGTTCGAACTAATCTTTGAGCAATTATTACTTCCAAGGTTGAAGACAATAAGAACGGTTCAATATTCATATCAATTAACCTAGGAATTGCCGTTGCTGCATCATTAGCATGAAAAGTAGATAGCAGCAGATGCCCAGTAAGTGCAGCATTCACACTAATCTCGGCAGTCTCTTCATCTCGAATCTCTCCAACAAGGATAACATCAGGATCCTGACGGACAATAGACCTCAGGCCTTTTGCAAAAGTAAGATTAGTCAAAGAATTAACCTGTATCTGATTAACACCTGCGATTTTATATTCAACTGGGTCCTCAATTGTTGTGATATTCCGTTCCGGAGAATTTAATGATTTCAGTATTGAATACAATGTTGTTGTTTTTCCAGATCCTGTTGGTCCTGTTACAAGAATCATACCAAAAGGTTTCATTGATGCCTTTGTTAAAATATCTTGATGAACAGGTCCAAGACCAATATCATTCAATCCAAAACCTTGAATGTAAGTCGACAAAATACGAATTGCGATTTTTTCACCATCATAAATTGGGACAACGGATACACGTAAATCAACAGATTTACCCTCTCTCTCATAACGAATAGCACCATCCTGGGCAGCAGAATGTTCATCTATACGAAGCTTTGCCAACACTTTTATCCGATTCAATATATTTTCATAGATTGCTTTTGAGATTCTTCCTGCTTCACTTAAAATACCATCAATTCGAAATCTTATAATCACATCTTTTTTCTGTGGTTCAAAATGGATATCAGATGATTTGTATGCCAAAGCGTCATCAACAATATCATCTATAAGATCTGAGGCTGCAGTTAACTTCGCATCAGCTGATATTTCAGAAAATCGAGTTTGTAATGGTTTTCGGTAATGAACAAAAAGAGGCTTGATATCCTCCTCAAGACAGTAAGCGAGCGCAAATTCTTTCTGAGCTATTTCGTCATCTTTATCTACAAAATAGCTTTGTAATTCCTCAAGAATCCCTGGTTTAGCAGGAGAATCTGTAGCAAAAACAACCTTTTCCTTATCAACAGAAAACAATACTACATTATATTTTTTGGCAATTTCTTCCGGAATCTTTAGGACCGTTTCTCTTGTAGGAGTATTCGAGTTTATATCAGCGTAAGGAATTCCATAAAATTCTGCAATTGCCTGGCCTAACAAATCTTTATTTAAAATACCCTGAGTCAGAAGATAATCAATAATTGATGCACCTTCATGTTTTGCATATTTCTCTGCATCAGGTACTACATCTTTGGGTATATAATTGCCATCAAGAAGGATCTGAATTATCTGCTTATCATTTATTTTCATGCGTGAAGAATCTATTGATATAATCTACGATTTCAGAAAGACTCATATTTGACTTAACAAAATAATCTTTCGCACCTAATTTCAATGCCTTTTCTTCATCTTCAAGAGAGCTAAGATTTGTAAGAACAATTATTGGGGTTTGTAATTTTTTAGGATCAACCTCTTCTAAAACAGTAAATCCATCTTTCCTTGGCATAATGAGATCTAATAGAGCAAGATCGTAAGTCGTCTTGGAAAGATATTCGACAGCCTCTGCGCCATCGTTAGCAACTGTGACATCAAATCCTACGTTCTTTAGCTTCAATTCCAATGCCATCGCAATCGATTTGTCATCCTCTGCAATTAAGATTTTTTTCTTATCACCAGGCATAATTCAAAATAGTCAAAAATATATATATCCATAGTAAAGCGAAACCCCTATTTCGTCAAATTAAATTGAATTAAAATGAAGTCATATATTCTTTGGCATATTTTCGGAATTAATGCTATCAGAAATCTCCGCAAGAAAAGTCTTTATATCATCTTTATATATAGAATTATTAAGAGCAACAACAACATTTGCTTTTAGCCATCTAAGAGGATCCCCAGTTGTTACCCAGGTACTTCCCTCCCAGGGTGCAGCAATTACAACTTTACCTTTACCTATAAGACGAGAAATTGCATCAGTAAGCCAAATCTCTCCACCTTTCCCTTCAATTTTATTTTCAAGTTCTTCAAATACTTCAGGACTCAATACAAAATGATCAGCATTTGCCATGTTCGATGGAGATTTATCTATTTCTGGCTTTTCGATCAACTGATTTGCATGATATGGGCACTTTGCTTCGTTCTCCCCATAATAACCAAATATCCCATATCGAGAAACCTCAGAAGCAGGGACTTCGACCACAGACATAACTGAAACTGGCAGGTATTTTTGATAATAATCAATCATCTGAGATATCACAGATGGTTTAGATTCATCAAATTGAATCATCATCCCATCGCCAAACATAGCAGCAACAGGTTCATTGTTAGTAAATTCTCTTGCAATTATAAAAGGAACACCATTACCATAGGGGTCAGTTTTTTTCTGTTCAAAAATTCTTATTTCAGAGTTTTCTTTTACAAATTTCCAACTATCCATAAACTCCTCTTTTCCAGAATCTTTAAGAAACGCCCATAAGTCATCATCATCATTAAGGTAATCCTGAAGTGAGGTTGAACCTTCTCTTACCACAACGGCAATTTCGTGAATATCGGCCTCGATCAACTCCTCAAAAAGATACTGAAGTTGAGGCTTTTCCATAACAGGAACCATTTCCTTAGCATAAGATTTAACAACAGGAAGAAATCGAGTACCCCTACCAGCAGCAGTAATTATTGCTTTATTGATTTTCATAAGAAGAAAACAAAACAAGTTAGTAAGATATAGTTACAAAAAAATAGATTTAAAACAAGACCAGAATCATAAAATAAAAGAGAATTATAAGAAAAACCTTAAATTAAAGCATCTTTTTTATTTGACGAAACTTTTATATTAATGCTAATTTGAATGTATAATAAAAATTAACATCCAGATATGAGAAATAAGACTCCCAAAAGTCATTACAGCTACGAAATCCAAGAAATTCCCGAGTTATTAGAAAAGTATTTAAGAACCACCGAATTCGATACAATAGCCGACATCAATAGTAGTCATGGATCAGTATTAAACCAATTAAAAGATAAGGGATATTTAGATAACAAAGATATATATCTACTTGATACAAATTCAGAAAAGGTATCTATTGATACATTGTTGAAAAGCAGCAACCTCTTGGTCGATGACTACTGCAATATCAATTACGTTCAAACAAAATCCATAGACATCGTCATATGCAACCAGGTTATCGAACATCTTGATTACGATAAAGAACTAATTAAACAGATATACGATATTCTAAGTCCTAATGGCATTCTTTACCTCTCAACAATATATAGAACCAGTAACTTTTTTTCGTCTCCACAAAATATATCGGAGAATAAATTCCATCCAGAACACAAGCACGAATATAGACAAGAGGAAGAACTTCTAAAACCGATAAAAGATCAGGGATTTCAAATACTTGAGAATAGAAAAATTCCATTTCATGTTTTCCCAATAAATAATCTTCTGTCAAAAATAGCAGGTCAGAATTCAAAGGTCACAAAATTTTTCAATAACTTTTCGAAAGTTATTAAGGTAAATTCAATGGACTTAAGTAATTGGGAAATCGTCGGAAGAAAACTTGAATAAATTTAGAAAAAAACAACTTATTCAAGACTATTCAATATATTTCAACAAATACATCATCATAATACCAAACACGAAGACCAGCACAGTAAATAAACTTTTTTTAAGACTACTCCCCTTTTTCAGCTCAGGAATCAAATCTGAAGAAGAAATATAAATGAAGCCACCAGCAGTAAACGCCATCAAATAACTGACAATCTGATCTATATAAGCAGTAGCAACCAAGCCAACAATACCACCCAAAACAACAAACAAAGCTACAAGAAAGTTCATAATCAATGCTCTTTTCTTATCCCATCCCGAATGAATAATTGCACCGAAATCACCGATCTCTTGTGGTACTTCATGAATAATTACCGCAATTGTTGTACTTATTCCAAGTGGAATACTGGCAACATATGCTGCAGCAATTACCAAACCATCAATAAAATTATGAAAGCTATCCCCAATCAAATTCATTGTCCCGTAAGAGTGAGTATTACAGTTTCCATTATGACAATGATGCCAAAATAACGTTTTCTCTATTATGAAAAAAAATACAAAAGAAACAAGAACGGTAAAAAATGAAATGTCAGAACCTAATGAATCAACAGATTCCGGAAGAAGGTGAAAAAAAGCTCCACCTATTAGAGCTCCTGCTGAAAATGCTAGCAAGACTTCGACTATCTTCTTTATTTTGTCATCACTGAAAAACAAGATTATTAATCCGACAAAGGCAATCAGACTGATAAGTATTGTTGAGATTAAGGTATAAACAAATGGCAATATGTTTGAATTTATAGTTTAGCTTCAGGATTTATAGCGAAAACAACAATATACCACAAAAGTTAATAAAAAGGAGAATCATATTTTATAACACTGACATGTTTTGAGGTAAAAATACGAAATGAATCTATATCAAAAGGTTTACTTAACATTATCAATTGACCGTAAATTTCTCATTGGACCCTACTGGAATCACTTCTCATTCATGTGATCTCTCGTATTCGAAGTACTCCTGTCGGCTGCCGATCATCCTTCGCTAGCTCGGATTCTCGGGCCTCCAGTTGCGAACCTTGGTTCGCTCATAAAGAAACCAATGAGGTCAAAATCCAAATGTGTTTTGGATTTTGACCTCATTGGACCCTACTGGAATCGAACCAGTGACCCCACGAATGTGAATCGTGTGCTCTAGCCAGCTGAGCTAAGGGTCCAAATTTTAACTCAAATTAAAAAAGCCTCTCTACTGAGTTATTATGATTTTACTACAATTTCGACAAAAACGGAGAAAAATTTGAAGCAAATACCTTAAACAATACTCCAACACATATGACAAGTTCTGAATCGAAAAAATTCGATATCATATATTGTCAAACCGGTATAAAATATGTATCTCCCTTGGCTTCATTCGTTATCCAGAATATCAACCATATCGTTCAAATCCAAATCATCAGCTCCTTCAGAATGGTCATCTCCATGTGTACCATCCTCGTCATCACCATATTCACTGCCTGGAAATATTTCACCAAGACCACTCTCCCACACATCATTTTCATCAGGTGACCCTACAATATCACTTTCGGTATCAGCTTCGGCATCAGGCTCAGTAGCAGCTTTCTCAGTTGCTTTAATGTCATGCGAACAAGAAGTCTTCACAATTGAGTCATCATTTTCGACATCATCAAGATTCTTCTCTACAATCTCAATATCAAGGTATGGACTTTCACAATGGTCACAATAGATTGCTTTTACATCTTCTTCCCCACAGTTGGTACATTTAATGTGCAAAACTCTCACTTTCTGTTTGGCAGATTTTGATATTTTCTTTTTGCCAGGCATCAATATTTGATGAATAAAGTTAACCTAATAATATTTTATTAGATTATCACAAATAGGGAAAAATTTGAACTAGGAAGTTTATAATAAATTCAGAGTCAAGTTTATGTTAGCAAGAATTTAAAACATAACTTATTAAAATTAACAAACAGTCCAATCTCGCTATTTACCATACTGAGGGTAACAACATTTTTTGTACTTCTTACCACTTCCACAAGGACACGGGTCATTACGCCCTACGCTAGCCGACTTTTTAATAGTCTTTATTTTTGAAACATTAGCACCAGGTCTGTTATCACCTCCTCGAATAAGACTTTGTTTAGGTGCTTCATGAAGTGCGGCCACCTTAGAAACCTCAGGCTCAGGTGTTTTTTTTACAAGTCTGACTTTGTAAAATCTCTTAACAATATTATCTTCAATTTGGTTAAGCATTTTATCAAACATATTAAAACCCTCATTTTTGTACTCCACTAGCGGATCTTTGTGAGCATATTGTCTTAAAGTGATGCCTTGTCGAAGATCAGTCATTAAATCGAGATGTTCAACCCAGAGATTATCAATAGTTTGAAGGATTAATAGTTTTTCTACATTACTAATTACAACATCTTTGAGGCTAATAATATGGCATATATATGCTGAGATAATAACTCGAACAAGCTCCATTTTCCTTGATTGAATATCTTCTCCCTCGTAAAATTTTGCCGAAAAATCGTCCCATCCTTTATAGCCAATTTTTCTGCTTGCAAAATCAGCAAGATCGTGAGGGACAATATCAAGAAATCCCTGTAATATATTCCTTTCCTCCAGGTCATCAATTTTTGCATCATCCTTCAACTGAGAAGACAAAACAAAATCCACCTGTGAGAGCGAGATTTTAAGAATCCATAAACGCAATGGTTTTGTTAAAACCTCTTCATTATCCTCTGATTCAAATGAAACTGTCCAGGTATCAGGATTATTTAATGAAAAATTCATTAATTGATCATATACATTTTGAGCAAACTCTCTATCGAGAACAGAAAAATCATAATCAATTTCCCTTTTACCAAATTCAGGAACATCTTTTTCCCTCTCATTATCAACAACATTTTTAGCAACAATTGTAAGAATTTTTCGACGCCAGTCATAAATAATCTCACGTTGCTGATTAAGCACGTCATCGTACTCAACCAAATGTTTTCGAATATCAAAGTTGTAGGATTCAACTTTTCGCTGAGCACTCTCAATAGATCGACCAACAATTCCAAGTTCAAGAGGTATATCATCTTCAATTTTAGTGTTACCTAACAAATTCGTAACAGAATCGCCACCAAATAACCTCATCAAATCGTCCTGAAATGACACATAAAAACGAGAAGATCCTGGATCTCCAAGACGTCCAGATCTACCTCGAAGCTGGTTATCAATTCTTCGAGATTCATGACGTTCAGTACCAATAATATGTAAACCTCCAAGATCTTTTACTCCGGAACCTAAAGCGATATCTGTTCCTCGACCAGCCATATTAGTTGCTATTGTGATTTGGCCTTTCTGCCCTGCTTGAGAGACAATCATTGCTTCTTTTTGATGCTGCTTTGCATTAAGAACATTGTGTGGAATACCATCTTTTTTAAGCATACTTGATAACAACTCTGATTTTTCAACAGATGTTGTACCAACAAGTACTGGTCGACCAGACTCGTATAATTCCTTTATTTCTTCAACAACAGCGTTAAACTTGCCTGCCTGAGTCCTGAAAACAAAATCGGGTAGATCTTTTCTTATAACTGGCTTATCGGTAGGAACAACAATAACCTCAAGATCATAGATATCTGCAAACTCCTCTGCTTCAGTTAATGCCGTTCCGGTCATACCCGCAAGAAAGTCATACAAACGAAAATAATTCTGAAAAGTAATAGTAGCAAGAGTCCTTGATTCTTTTTTTATAGGAACGTTTTCTTTTGCTTCTATTGCCTGATGTAAACCTTCGCTATACCGACGACCTTCCAAAACACGACCTGTAAATTCGTCAACAATTAAAATTTGTCCTTCTTTAATAATATATTTATCATCTTTTTTATAAAGTTCCTTTGCCTTCAATGCATTATCAAGATGATGAACATATGCGTAATTTTCCCAGATATTTTCGATCCCAAGCAGTTTTTCAACCTTATCCACACCTTTCTCTGTAAGATTTACTGCATGAGATTTTTCATCAATAACATAATCATCAACATCTTTTAAGTTATTAACAATTGAAGCAAACTTTTGGTATAGTTCATTTGTATCAGCTGCTGGCGAAGAGATTATCAAAGGAGTTCGTGCTTCATCAATCAAAATAGAGTCACATTCATCAACAATTGAGTAAAAAAGTGGACTTTGAACTCTCTGCTCAAGACTTTTCGACATATTATCTCGAAGATAATCAAAACCGAATTCATTATTTGTTCCATAAACAATATCGCAATCATAAGCCTCTTTTTTAGTACAGGATACAAGATTCAAACCATTCATTGAACTCATAAGAAGCCTTCCATTTTTTTCAATAATCTTTTTACGTTCTGCTATACCTTTTTGAGCTTCTTCCGGTTTTATCTTTAATATTTCCTCATCACTAACAAACTTATACGAAGCACCAGGCGTGATAATACCAAGGCTCATACCAAGAGCGTTATAAATATGGCCAGACCACTCGCCATCTCTTTTTGCAAGATAATCATTAACAGTGACAAGATGTGCACTTTTGCCAAAAAGACCATATAAGAATAATGGCATTGTAGCTACAAGAGTTTTTCCCTCTCCAGTAAACAGCTCCGTAACAAACCCATTTGCAAGGAAAATGCCTCCAAGCACCTGGACATCAAAAGGTTTATGTAGTGTTTTTCTTTTAGCAGCTTCCTTTACATACGCATAAGCTTCTACTAATACTTCATCCAATTTCCTTTTTACATCTTGAGTATCACCTTCTATATCAGCTTTTGTAAGAACTGGTAAAAAGGGATCTCTTATATCTCTTGCCTTTTCTAAATCAATATCCAGTTTTTCTCTTAGTTCTTTAGTTTTTTGGGACAGTTCCTCGTCTGATAATTTACTGACAGAACTATCTAGTTCATTGATTTTCTCAACAAGTGGACGATACTTATTCAATTGTTTTTCATTTGAATCAAAAAGATTCGAAAGGAATTTAAACATACGAAGGTATTATATCATGACTGACAAGTTTCGAAATAATTTTCTTTTGAAAATAAAGGTTCGTTATAATCAAATTTTGCATACAGATAGAAATATATTGCAGTTTATATTTTTTTAATAATCAAAAAATATAATAAGAAACATGAGAATAAAAAACATCTTCTTTCTGACTGTAATTATAACTATCCTTTTTTACTGTATTTTTCCACAAGGAATCAATGCAGAAGATGTCATAATCCCGATTTCTCAGGATACATATGTGGAAGAAGGATTTCCAACGATTTCTCCCTGGAATAATCGGAACTTTTATGTCGGGTACGATACATATTATACAAAGAAACTGACAAACTCCTTTATCAAGGCCGATTTCTCAGATATTTCCGATCTATTACCAAAAGATATCATATCCGCTAAATTGAATATTTATATGTATGAATATGAAGGCACAAACGACACAATCCTATATGCATACATTCCATCTACTGACTGGCAGGAACAAACGCTCAACTGGAACAATCAGCCATCTCCACGAACCTTGATATCTCAAACAATAATCTCGCCAACAATCACCTGGAAATCAATTGATATTACAGATTATGTAAAAACTTCAATTCTGTATGATCATGAAGATAAAGGTCTTTTGCTAAAGCTATCAGATCAATACAATCCTGCAGCAATTTTCTGGTCAATCTCATGTTTAAATACCCCTACTCCTTATCCCTGCGAACCTTACCAAAAACCATATATTTCTATCACTTATAAACCCAACAATCCTCCATATAATTTTTATCTATTATCTCCAGAAAATAATATTCATACTAATAATACAAACATGATCTTCCGTTCTCAGACAACAACAGATCCAGATAACGAAGAGGTCTCGTATAAACTTGAACTGGCAATTGATACTGATTTTAAAAATATTATGTATCAAAGTAACCTTGAAAAATTACCTTTTTTTTACATAAATAATATTGAAGAAAACAATTATTTCTGGAGGGTGATTGCATTTGACGAACACGGCGGAACAACAGGTCAAACCAAATCGAACATATATTCTTTAACAGTTGATATTACTTCCCCAAGTGTACCAGAAATAATTATTGAACCTCCATTCACAAACGGAAATAGTAATCAAATAAACTGGAGAAATTCCAAAGATAACTTCACAGATCAGAGAAATATTGATTATCAAGCACAAATATCACTGTCTAAGGAATTCTCTGAAATCTTTCAGCAAACAGAATGGGAGAAAAGTACTTCTGCAACATTCTCGAACCTGAATGATGGCCAAACTTACTATTACAGAGTATTTGCCAGAGATAGCGCTGGCAACATCTCTCAATCCTCTGAGACAACAAAATCTACTCAGGACAGTGGGATTCCACAAATTAAAAAATTTAACATTGCTCCAGTAAATATTTCACCCAGCAATACAACAAGCAAAGGAGAAAACGACTTTGCTCAAATAGAAGTCATGATTGAAGATCCCACTCTTAAAAAAATTGAACTCGTAATCGTAAACGATAAACACGAAAAAACATTTGGCAAAATAACAAGTCAGAGTGAAAACTTTGAATGGCCAATTAATCCAGATGTTCCAGATGGAAGCTACTTCGCATATCTAGAGGCTACAGATCAATTTGATCATAAAGCAAGATCAGAATCAATAAGATTATATATAGATAACGTTTCTCCGGCTAAACCTGTCATACATAGCCCTATCAACAATCATTATTACAACACGAATTCTGTACAAATCAGTCTAAATGTAGAATTGGGTTCATCTCAAATAATCTACCTAAATGACATGCTAAACCAGTACTTACTTGGAAATGAAACACCAAAAAATGCTTATGCTAATGAAGGAATCAATAAATTTACAATTGTAAGCAAAGATCTTGCACAAAATAAGTCCAATTCCACCGTAAATTTCGTTGTAGACACAATACCCCCTCAAAAACCAGAATTCAGTCTTGAAATCGACAATCAAAGTAGAACAATAAACATGTATATTGACGGAGAAATAGATACATTGGCATATATATTCGTTAACGGAATTAAACTAACACCAGTAAAAATGGCTAGGCCTCAAGAAAAAATCCAAATAATACATAAATATGCAGATAATACTACATACTCTGTGTTTACATATCTTGAAGATAAAGCTTTAAATAAAAGCCCATATGCTGACACCAAAGAAATTAAAACTCCACCCCAAAAGACTATTGGCATAGGGTCAGGATTTGATAACACTAAGAACTTCCCTCAAATACCTAAACTTCCTAAATGCACAGCGATAATGCATAAAGATAACAACTCATTTCATATGGATCAATGCAAATCTGCAGAGATTAATCTCTCTGAAGTTATAAACAAGGGTAAGAATACCCAAGGCGATTACACAATATCTATTTATGGAGCGCTACAACCACAAATTCTTCTACAGGTCGATTATTACAGATGCAAAGCTAAGAGCTTTCTCGATCCAAGAACATGGTTCACCTGTATTGACGAACAATATGATACATCCAAAACTATTGTACAAACAAAGGCTATATTCTACCCAAAAATAAAAGACTATAGTGGAACAATATATGAATCTGCCAAAATAATTGATCCACAAGGATATTTTCAACTGAATCTAGTGACTCACTCAGACCAAACAGGAAAACAGATCGCCTTTGAGACAAAACAAATCGGATATGCATCAATAGAAAATATTTGGATAAAAGTTGAAACTACAACTAGACGCACAAATGTTTTATCCATTCCCAAAAGTATCACACCAAATAAAGGAAAATTCTTTACATTTATATTTAATAGGTTAATCGGAGTAACTCAATGGCACGGATATACGGCATATCAAAGTCCGCATATGGGCATAGATTTCGGATCAGTAAACGAGAAAATTATCTCGCCAGCTGATGGATACATCAAAGCTGTTGGTTGGGATAGTTATTATGGCCAGTGTTTTTCAGGAGGAAATTTTGTCAGGATAGAACATGACAACGGAATGAACACAGTTTATTTCCATCTGGCTAATTACAAAAAAAATAACGGGACAAATTGGAGCATAAATGAAAGGATTAGAAAAGGGGAAATTGTCGGAACATCAGGTAATACAGGAGCTTGGAATTGCCAAGCTCTTGGATATCATCTACATTTTGAGCTGCGACAAAATCGCAATCAATCCACCCATGTCAATCCTGTCCCATATATTGATACAGACTGGAATCAAATACCAACACTTGGATGGCAACAGAATCCTGGTAGATTAACAGGAGATAACCCTCACCCAGGATATTAAATCTGATTACCAAAACATATCACTAAATTAAGTTGTCCAACAATGATAAAGACAAACCAAAATATCAAGAAGAAAACTTCTATTGTTGTAATAATCTCTATTTTAATATTATCAGCAATTGCAATCAAAATCTCACTATCAAATAAGAAGGCTCAAGACACTAACACTGCACCTATTCAATATGACTATTTTTTTACAAACATTCACCCTTCTAAAATTTTATGGATTGATCGTGATTTGATCGCTGCTTCAGAAAATAGTTTTCTAGTAATACTAGACACAGAGAAAAGAAAATCTTCAAGAATATACACATCGCAACCAGACTATAGTATCGATGATTTTTTTTACGATAATAATCAATTGTATGTATTTGAAAAAAGTGCGAATGAAAGCAAACTAACAATTCTGAATAAAGACAACAATGACAAAGAATTTACTATTTCTACATTTTTGAAATTGCCTGTGAACACAGAAGTCTTTGTTTCAAATAAACATATATTTTCTACTGAACAATTCCCCAAAAACGATATTGAAGATATTGCAGCAACAACAAAAGTGTTTAACCAAAAAGGTCAGCTGATTGAAGAAATCGATTTTAGCAAGTCAATCAAGCCAATATTCTTATTTAAATCTCATATTTATCTTGTTACTTCAATACCAATACTTGAAAAAAATCTGTATGTCTTTGATATCAGATCCAAAACACTGAAAACGGCAGAATTCCCGGTTTCCAGTAAATTTATTACAGATATTAAATTTATAAGCAATAAATTCCCTGTGCTAAAAGTAGCAACAATGAGAAATGAGTTAATCATACAGCCAGGAAGAAGTCCTTTCATACAAGAGACAAATGAAATTTGTTCAGTTTCATCAATGACTGACAATGTGAATCTGACTTCATGTATTTACGAAAGCAAGAATCAAGCAAATTTACTGATCTTTGATGCACATAGATTAATTAAAGATCAAATATCATTCATGCCATTCACAAGAATAATGAGCCTGACACCAAGTTCAAACATGAAGAAATTTGCAATTATTGATAACTATTCGGAATTATGGATCCTGGAACCCAAACTTTAGACTAATAACTTATAATACCAAATACGAAAATCTAAAATCAATTGCCACTAGAAATAAGATACTTCTCCCGGTTTTGATCGAGCTCATCATAGTATTCATCAAAACTTTTAGACAACTTATCGAAAGAATCATGCAATTTGTAATTCTCTGATACTGTATCTTTTCCATCAAGAAGATCCGTTGTTAGAGATTTTACAACGTCAATATAACCCCTGGCATTTTCACAAACAGATAACTCTGACTGATCAAGCTCTTTGGTTAAGGATGAAGTTGACAAGCAGATTGAAGATTCATCGAGAAAAGACTCAACAGATTCAGCCTGATCAATAACTTCATCAGCAACATCGATTTCGATACCATCTGAATCACCAATTGTTAAGTTCAAATCGTCTATCATAAGAGAGAGACTTTCTACTTCATTGAAAGACTTTGTCACTAACAAAAGTCCGTATATTCTGTAAGAAAGGAAGGCTAACCCAATAAAAGTTAACGACCAAAGAAGGTACTTTACGCCATTTTTTGATGATTTCTGTTTATGATTTACCATGTTTTAAAGGTTCAATAAATTGACTACCAAATCAACGAAATATGGGAAGAATACAACAGTCCCTGTCACAATAGCGATAATTGTACTAACTAAAACAGCACCAGCACTTACATCTTTGGCATACTTAACCCGTTCATTATATTTCTGATAAATAACATCACACATAGCTTCAACAACACTATTGAACGACTCAGAGACAAGTACCAGCGAGACAACAATGAAGATAGCTATCCAATCTGGTCGAGTAACTTTAAAAATAAGGCCAAGGATAATAACACACAGAGTGAAACCAAGCTGAATTCTGAAATTTCTTTCGTTTTTTACAATCAGCATTAAACCCTGGAAAGCATGTCTGAGACTTAGATCAAACCTGATCGGAATAAAAGCTGTATTTTTACCATTAATATCAACATTCACAATAGTTTCTTTATGTTTTGTCTCCATCTTTTATAAAAATAGTAATTTGAATTAATTGCTAATATTTTATCAAAGCTAAATTGAGTCCATTTCCTAGATTTTAATTAATTTTCTAACCCGACGAAACTTCTAAACAAATCATAGGTCTTTTGAGATGTCTTATCCCATGTATAACTGTCAGCTTTTTTCCCACCAAGCTCAGAAAGTTTCTTTGCAACTTCTTCATCAGAAAGAACTCGAGAGAAAGCTTGAGCTATTAAATCAGGATTTTGTGGATCAACAAGTAAGGCCCCATCACCAAGGACCT
The DNA here is from genome assembly GCA_016929645.1 of Candidatus Dojkabacteria bacterium. Lineage (GTDB taxonomy): Bacteria > Patescibacteriota > Dojkabacteria > SC72 > JAFGCJ01 > JAFGIK01. Next base: position 23,284 of record JAFGIK010000003.1, on the reverse strand, counting down.
CCTGATAAAAAGATTTATCACTGGCAACAACAGGAACTCTGCATTTCATAGCTTCAAGAGCAGCAAATCCAAACCCTTCGTAAAGTGAAATATGAACCATCAATTTAGCTGCTGACAAAAGATCATTCAAATCTTCATCTTCGAAAAATCCTGTGAAATAAACATATTCCTGTAGATTTAATTCCTCGATCAAATATCTGACCTGAGCAAGAGCTTTATGCCGCATATCAAGCTTTGTAAAATCTCCTCCTGCAAGGACAAGATATGGCAACTTACTCTTGTTCTCTTCATTAGATTTAGATTTCCAGTTGCTGACTAGCATAGAGTATGCTCGTACAATATTTTCTACGTTTTTATTTACTTCGACCCCCCCATAATAAATAATATATCCCTGATCTAAAACATTTTTAGGAAGATACTTGAGAATAACGTCTTCATCAACCTCAATTTTGTGAAATTCATCTGAAATTCCAAGATGAATAGGAAAAACTTTATCTCGATTTACAGCCTTTACATATTTTAATAAGTCATTTTTCGTGTTTTCAGAATCAGTTATCACTCCAGCTACTTTTGAGACTCTATTCAGAGTTGAATGGTACTGAAATTTTCGTATCAAATCAAAAATATGAGGTCTTAATGAATATCTATTTAAAATAGGAAAAGCTAAATCATGGATAGCTACAACAGTCGAAATCTTCTTTACTGGAAAATTTCTCCAGAAATATGGGCAAAAATAGACATCTGGATGCTCTTCTCTAATAAGTCGTTTGATCTTTGGTTTTATCTGAAGATTCCACCATAAATCATTCAAAAAACCAGATATCCTTAATGGTCCAAGATCAATAGTTTTAATAATTTCAGAATATTTTTTCAGAACAGGTGTTAATGTTGTCGGACTTTTAAACAACAAAAGGTAAAAAGTATCTCCCATACCCTGTTGACTACTATACTCGATCATCCGAGACACAACCTCGTTGGTATATCTTCCAATTCCCCTATTCGCAAACTGATCTTGAGTTGTTGTCGCATCAATAATGATTTTCATTGTGTTGAGTGAACATTATATACCTTTTTAGTATTAGAAATGAAGCAGATAAACTGACATAACCTCTGCGAAGACACTAGATTCTAAATTTTCTTTACCTTAGGGTTATATTCTAACAAGTAGTTATCTCCGACCTTGTATACAACCTTGAACTCACTGATATCAAAATTATTATCTCTGGCCCAATCAAGTTTCCCTTTATTGTCGATAAAAATCAGATAATCACTTTCACGCCCAGAAATCCAGGCATTATAATCTGGACTAGGAGGAATTGACACTGAGTAATTATTTGATTTATCCCGAGGAAATACATCGCTTAATGAATAGAACCAAAGTGACTCAGAATCATTTCCAACAACAACAATCTTATCAAGAGACTTGCCATTGTGTTTTTTATGTTGAAATGACTGAGCAAATTCAATCTTTTGAGCAGATGCATTAACCGGATGGACGTTGGGGTTTACTGTCATCTGGGCATTATGGTGAAATATTTCAAAAACTTTGACATTAAGATCATCAAACTTAAGTTGTAGAGAATTTGCTTGCGTGTAAGTTGGATCGGTCTCAAAGAATGGTAACAACACAAAGATTAAAAGTATTCCAATAATTGAAAAATAAATAATTTTATTTAGTGAATCTCTAATCTTTTCTAATTCCTTTAGAGAAATTGCATAAATTAGCGGGAAAAATAAGTAAAAACTTTTTGAAAATGTGTATGGCTCAATAAAATTTAACACATAAAAAAATCCAAGAACACATACAAACACTGATACTGCAAGAATAAGTGACTGGAATTTATTTTGTTTCTTGACAAACCTCAATTCAGAAACAAAATAGTTGATTATCAAAGGAAGGAAAAGGATAAAATTACTCAGAAATATTTTATAACTTGAACCGTCTGACTTGGCTGATGCGATCATCGAACTTTTAAAGATCACCAACAAATAATGTAATGAGAAAATTACAGAAAAAAACAAAATCGATAAAATAAATTTCCAATTGTTGTTCAGATATTTTTTGATACCTAGTGCCAGCACACTTTTCAAATTATCAATTAAAAGAAAAATACCAAATATCGCAAGCCAGTAAAAGTATGTTGTCGTAATACTAGAAACCAACAAGCCTAGAATAGCAACACCTAATATGTGACTTCGAAATTTCTTCGATGAGTAAACATCAATAGCCGCAAGTAAAAAAAAGAGCCCAACCAGTTGAGAAGTAAATCCCATGATCATTAAATTAAAAAAGAAACCAAGAGTTTGCATTAGTATGAAAATTAGCAACACTAATTTGTTTTTGAATTTTAAAAATCTTTGAACAACAGAGAAGAAATAAGAATTAATTAAGACAAAAAAGAAAATATGAAAAATATTAAATGTCGCAATTTGATCCATACTTGGGAACACGTGAAAAAAAAGACTCAAAAGAACAGTATGACCAAATGGATAAGAATAAATATTGGTTGCTTCTGGGAAAAAAATACTTTTGGAAAAATACTGAATAAAACCTTCTTCGTAAAATCTCCGTCCTAGAAGATAGTGAAGCGATGCGTCTAATGATTCGAACTGAGGACCGAAATGACTAGATCCAAAGTATAAGAGAGATACAAGTAAACTTAAAATAACAAGAATTAACAAAAATTTATCAAATCCAAAATTGAATTCTTGTAAGTTACTCTTAATCAGAAGCTTAAGGATTTTATTGAGATCAAAACTATTTTTCAGTAGAACAATCACAGATACTACAACATCATAAAAAGAAATGATCATTACAAAAAACAGGAAATCTACACAAATCCCAAGGAAATTAAACCAAAATGTGAAAAATACATACAAAGAAAAGACAATTGCAAGAAACCTGAATACTTTATTTCTTTCTAAAATCTGAGATGAAATAAAATATCCAAAAATTAAAAGTGTAATGAAAATTAAATAAATCATAGATTAAGGATTCAAATCATAACAATATTATTGTTTTCTTTGCTTGGAGAACTTGGTACATAAGACAATCATTATAATTAATGATCTGATGTTGAGCTAGTATATGAGTATTTATAAAAAAATGAAAGCAATCTGGCAATCGGTACTGGCCAGAAATATTCAAACATTTCTTTATCCTCAAGATATCGAGTAGAATCATGAATACCAATGTTTGTCTGGGCATTAGAATGGATTCTATGGTACATCAGGACTCTATTTACATACAAAAATGAGCCGCTAAATTTTGATAATCTAGCCCAGGCATCCCAATCTAAGTTTACTTTATATTTATTACTGAATTTAAAATCCCCTATCATCTCTTTATTATATGTCACACTCGGACAACAAATTGAGTTTCCAAACATAAGTGAAAAATTTTTCCAAAACGTACTTCCAATTTTCTTTCGATAGTAAAATACCGAGTTCATAAAATTCTTAATTATATGAGCGTATGTCCGTCGAGGCATATCATCGACATAATCGAGATATTTTGTCGAAATTAATAATGGATCATACCTTAAACAATGATATTTAATTGCTTCAGAATAATTAGGTAGATATATATCATCCTCGTGTGCGAGCGTCACATATTTCGCATCAGCAATCTTGTAGGCATAATTCCAATCTTTAGCAATACTTCCACCTTGATTGTGCTCTATAAGCGTTACTGAATACTTTTTTGCAATTCTCCGAACATAATCGTTTGGAGTTGAAGTAGATATAATTATAGGAATCTTCATGTTTTGATTTTGAAGAGATCTTATACATTCAGCTAAGTATTTTGGTCGATTGTATGCAGGAATAACAAAAGTATGATTCATATATCAAACTAAAAATCAATATATTGGCAATGCAATATTGCAGTCTAGCACAAAAACAAAGATTATTTGAAATTTGAAAATAATAAACAGTAATTTGGTGGAGTTTTCTTTTGAAGTCCTGTATCAGTAACTTGGACTTTTGGATATTTATTTCTAATTTTCTTTGTTATTTCTTCCATAGAGATTAATTTTGTAGACTTATCACCGCTTATAAAAATATCCGAAAATAAACTCAGCCAGGATTTAACATATCCTGGTTGAATATCCTTTATTATCAAAGTAGAATCTTTTAAGCACAAGCCTAGCAATTCATTGATAAATCTATCTCTATCTTTTTCTGGAATATGGTGAAGCACATCTGATATTAGTACAAACTGGTATCCTTTCGAAATATTTGATTCTTTATATTTTTGCATAGAATAACCTGGATACAGGGTTACTCTTTTTCTATTAGATGTAGAAATCATACCACCGATATTATCGTTAGGATCTATAAGAACAGCTTTCAATGTAGGATTTCCTGATAATACATAGTTAAGAACTTCGCCGTCTCCACCACCGACATCTAGAATTGTGGTATTTGCTGGAAATTTAGGCAAAATCTCTACAAACGAAGGAATATGAAAGAAAAACTCTTTGTAATATTTTGCAATTTTATAGAAATTGCTTCCTAGTAGTTTTCGTGCAAATTTTCCAATACTCATTATTCGAAAGTCAACAACCACGATATTAAAGACATGGTATATTGTTATGACATTTCAATGTTAATGCATTGATCATCTGCGGTAGATTAGCTTCATCCCCAATCTTACGATTGGGCCATTACGCAATGCCGTAACAAAGTCTTTTACTTTAATAAATTTAAGTTTTTTCTATTATTTTTTATATGAAGAATCTAGTTTGGTTTACTAGGTTTACTAAGTTTACTATTTACTGCAAGAATAAAAAATAGTATATTCTACAAACATTCATCTGTATAGTCTAGACAACTTTTATAATAAATCGAAATATTATAAAATAACAATATTGAAATTTAATATCTTAATTGAGAAAAAAATTTATGAGTAAAAAAAGAAAATCTTTATTAAAGACTTTCCTTGCAACTTTTATTGCGTTTTCATACGTAGGGATATTATTCCCAGCAAAAGAAGTTTTAGCTAGTGATCAAAGTTCAGACATAAGCATGAATTCAGAAGTATCAGCAGATACACAGTTATTGCTTGATGGCAAGAAAGTAAATCAATCCTTATGGGACATTTACTCAATGACGAACAACAATGACTATTCTCAGGATTTTGTTTCTGTTTTATTTGTGAACAACTCTGGATTAGATATAAAAGGAATAGCAAAGAGCTTAGACTCAGAAGTAAACAATAATCTAACAGAAAATGCCCCAGAAGTTGGAGGCGGAAGATACTCCGTTTTAGCTGTTCCAGAAGGACAAACGGTTACCCAGTTTTTATATGAGCTGAATCAAAGAGATGACATCCTTATAGCAGAGCCAGCATATGAAAGAGAATTACATGCATGGTATCCAAATGACCCAAATTTCCGAACAAATACACCAAATCAATGGCAACTTGGAAACAGAACAGATACAGGTTGGTACTCAATTGACATGCCAGATGCATGGGAATACACAGAGTATGTATCAGGATCTTACGGCGGTAGCTCATCCGTAATTGTGGCAGTAATCGACTCAGGACTTGCATATGAGGATCGTGCAGTAGATCAACCAACCGTTGATGATGGTGGACCTTCATATGATCATAATTGGTCTTTTAATAACCCATATGATAGACCAGTAAACCTTTGGGTTAACACAGATGAAACCCCAAATAACGGTTCAGATGACGACCACAACGGAGTTATTGATGATTACAATGGAGTGAATTTCTTTGATTATTATTTTTATCCAGATAATTATGGTGTGATATCCTCAGAAGAAGGCTATCCTGATGATGATTTAGGTCATGGCACCCATGTAGCAGAAATTATTGCAGGAAATACAAATAATGAAGCATATGGAGCTGGAATAGCATTTAACACAACAATTATACCAATAAAAATGTTCAGTCATAAAGGCTTAGCATATAGCCCAGCACTAATAACAAGTGCACAATATGCAATGAATAACGGTGCTGATGTTATTAATATGAGTCTTGGTGGCTCAGAATATTCAGCTATTGAAGACACTCTATTTGCAGAAATTGCTTCACAAGGAATAATTTCCGTAGCTTCTTCAGGTAACGGAGCAATTAGCAAAGGCAATGTAAAAGAATATCCAGCGGGATACGGATCTGTTATCGCTGTCGGAGCAGTTAATCGAGATGGAACACGAAGCGACTACTCAACTTATGGATCATGGATAGATCTTGTTGCACCAGTCGGAGATTCAGGAGAGCCTGCTGGTTATCAGGGATTTTATCAGTACAACTATACTTGCAACTCCCAATCTACATCTTCTAACCTTTACCCTTGTACAGATTATAAAACATCACCTTACTGGGATCCAACTGTTGACTCGTTTACAACGTTCAGTTTCTATAGTATGAGAGGAACATCATTTGCAGCGCCTCAAGTTGCAGGAGTGGCGGCACTGTTGAAGAGCATCTATCCAGATTTTGGTATAAACCAGATAAGAGCAATACTCAACGAATCAACGGTTGACGTCGGAGCCGCTGGATTTGACAATGAAACGGGTAACGGCGTATTAAATGCATCAAATGCTTTGTTACTGCAAACAGAAGAAGGCTCCGGAATAATGGTTTGGAGTGATTGGATATCAAACGGACAAACACCAAGCAACATAACAATGATCGAATTCGATGGAAGATTATATCAGGCTGTCCGCGGTGGAAATACTAATATATACACAAGATCCACTGCTGATGGTACAAACTGGTCCAGCTGGGTTGCAAATGGACAAACTCCTGGCGATATAACAATGGCCGTTTTTAATGGTCGACTATATCAAGCAGTTCGAGGTGGAAATACCAATATATACACAAGATACACAACTGACGGTACGAATTGGTCTAGCTGGGTTGCTAACGGACAAACACCAAGTAATATTACTATGACTGTATTTGATGGTAAATTATATCAAGCCGTTCGCGGAGGAAATACTAATATATACACAAGATCCACAACGGATGGCACAAATTGGTCTATTTGGATCGCTAACGGACAAACTCCTGGTAATATTACTATGACTGAATACAGTGGTAGATTATATCAGGCGGTTCGTGGCGGAAATACTAGCATTTATACAAGATACACAGATAATGGTACAACTTGGTCTAGTTGGATCGCAAGCGGACACACTTACGGAGACGTAACAATGATAGTTCACGATGGATCACTATATCAAGCTGCAACGGAAACAAATTCTAACATTATGACCAGATCCACCAGCGATGGTACAAATTGGTCTAGTTGGATTGCTAATGGACAGACTCCTGGTAATATCACGATGACTTCATTTCGAGGACAACTATACCAAGCAGTTCGGGGAGGAAATACTAATATATATACCAGGTATACAAATGATGGTATAAATTGGTCTAATTGGCAATCTCATGGGCAAACTCCAGGTAACATTACTATGATTGCATTTAATCTGGAACTTTATCAAGCAGTTCGAGGTGGAAACACTAATATCTATACCAGAAAGTTAATATACAACGGCCATGTAGAGTAAAATACAAAAAAAATAGAAGCTTCCCAACTTTTATATATTTGTCGGAAAGCTTTTATTATAAAACTCTTCAATAATAATTTTTAAGTAATCTGCTGCTGTGCCTACAACGACAAGAAAAATAGGAAGATTAAAAACAAAGATCAATTACAGGGAAAACACCGATGACATAAAGTTCACAATACCAGAAGTTATTGATTATGACATGTTTTTCTTAAAAGAGCTTTGTAAACTTGAACCCGATAAACCTTCAATTATAATAGATGGTGGTGCTCATATAGGAACATTCACATTGATGACTGCCCTTTTAACCCAAAGAGCCAATCTCCTTTCATATGAACCTAATTTAGAAAATTTCAAAATTCTAAAAGAGAATACGAAAGACATTAAGCGAATAAGTATCTTTAACGAAGCCCTCGGAACCAAGGATACAGAAGCTAAACTGTACGGAACCATTGATTCAGGCCATACTGGACGTTTCACTCTATCCAAAAGTGATAAAAGCGACACAACTGTGTATCAAACCGTAAAGGTTGTGAATCTAAATCGAATCATAGAAGAATCGGATAAATCTATTTTCATGCTAAAGCTAGACCTTGAAGGATACGAGGCAGAAATTATAAAAAATTTATCTGTCCAAGCTCTTGATAAGATACAAATACTATTATTTGAAGAGCATCATATACCAATAGATATCACGAAGATAGAAAACTCTGGATTTGTACTAGCATTCAATCCATTTAATCAAAAAAGACATGCTGTATATATAAAGGCCCAAGGAAACCATGAATTATTAGAGAAGATACTAAAAATTTCTAATTTAGCAAATTCCAAAAATAATGATAGAGATAAGGAAGAATTATTAGGAATAATTAATGAGAAAGAACAGAAAATTCAAAACATGGAAAATACACTCGTGTGGAAAACCTATACAAAGACTCGAAATCTATTCAAAAAGAACTGAAATAATAATAAAGCGTAACCTCTCTTGAAAGAAGTACTATCCCCGAGACCTTTTTCTGAAAATCTTTTTCAAAAGACCAATCCGATCATTAATACATTCAGTTTGTATCATAGTATCATTGTAAAGATCAGTAAAATTTTCACACACAACTTCCCAGCTATATTGCTTTTCTATCAAAGGTCTATTATAAAATTTGAGGATACCTTCTTTTATACCCTCTACTGAACGATCAACTTTTACCAGATTTAAATCTAGAACAGAATTTATATCAACTGTAATCACGGGTTTATTCATAGCCATACATTCAAAAATAGCTGCAAATTGACCTTCAATACGAGAAGATGCGCAAACCAATACATCAATAGAATTATAATATTCAGGCATTTCCTCATATTTAAACTGTCCTTCAGCAGGTCTGAATTCAATACCAAGTTCATCACAAGCCTGCTTGATAAGATAAAGGCCTTTACACTCGTTGTTATAATCAACTTTTTTCCCTACTCCACCGACGATAAATTTATGTTTAGGCTTAAATAAATCCACATCAACTCCATCAGGGATAAAAGTCGAACCAGGAAATTCCTTAACTAAGACGGGATTTATAACATGAACATTTTCGAATATTCCATAGTTATTCTCAAAAATATCATTATATCTATGGGAACGCACTGACACCAGCTTTGGAGTCTTTATACTCTTAAGAACATCTAAATGATACTGAATATCCCAATTCTGATAATGAATCAAATCAAAATTTGGAGAAATTTCCATAAACTCTTCTGATGAAATTTGAGTATAAAATCGCTTAGTGAAATCAAAATCCATTCGAGAAATCATGATATCAGTAAACTTATCAACAACCCAACCCGGAGCATCTGCAAGAATTAGGATTTTTTTTCGTTTCATTATTTATTCAAGAGATTAATATATGATATTATCAATGATATCATAAAAATATTTGTAAATGGCTAATAATGAGTAAGTACTCTGTTCGAAAAATAGATCTTGATAATTCTAATGATTCCTTAAGTATTATATATAACTGGGTTGCAGAATCTACTCGCATAATAGATATGGGTTGTGATTCAGGAAGTCTATGCAAATTACTAAAAGAAAATAAAAAATGCGAAGTTTACGGCCTAGAAATCAATAAATCCGTTGCGCAAAAGGCTCAAAAAATTTGTAAAAAGGTCTGGACAAATAGTCTTGATGAGGATATAACTTTCGATCTGATAAAAGAAAAATTTGACTATGTAATATTTGCGGATGTTCTTGAACATACAGTAAATCCAAGCCGAATCCTTATGAATACAAAAAAAATACTAAACCCTAACGGGGAAATTCTTATATCTATACCAAATATCGCACATCAATCTATCAGATTAGAACTATTGAATGGTAGTTTCGACCCTGAATTAACGGGAATCTTAGATAATACACACTTACATTATTTCACACTGAAATCCTTTTCAGATATTTTAAAAGAATCCGGCTATATAATAGTTGAAAAAAAATATGTTGAAAGAGATGTACCAAGAGAAATTATCAAATCAATGTTGGAAAATGTAGGATTAAAGATTTCTAGCAGATTTGTAAATAAATTAAGCGACATTCAATCACAAGCTTATCAATATATATTTAGAGTTAAACCATCAGACAAGATAGTAAAAAGGGAAGAGATAAACATCAAATTTAAACCAATGTTAGTCGCTGACAAATCTTTTCTGTTAATAAAGAAACAAAACGCAGAACTTATGAGAGAAAAGGAAAAATATCAAAGAGAACTTATGGAATTTGATATTTTACAAAATTCATCTTTTTACAAATCAATATGGACCTTGTTTAAAAAATTCAGAGCTGCGAAACACAAAGTCTTTAAATGATTACTTACAATTCTCAATCAATTCTAAATCTGTTAAATACTTTCCTGTTTTAATTTTCAGTACAGAATTAAATACATACATGTCAAAGTCCTCTTCTGGTAATATACATATTGAATTATTCTTATAATCATATCGATCATCAATAAATTCACTGTATACATAAAATACATTTTTGGAACCCTGATAAAAATCTTTATTAGAGAACTCATCAATTATAATTGTTCTTTCTACAATAGATTTATAGCTACACGTCTGAAACTCGAAAGATGTATCTATATTATCACCACTCGAACCGTTGTGGTGTCTTTCAAAAGCTACCGATAGATCAGGAAATAATACAACCTGATTAGGAGTCAAGAATCCTGAAACATTATTGAAAGAATGAAGAAATAGAATAGATATTAAGAAAAACAAAAATGCCCCTCTTATATCCTTTAGTTTTTCCATCAAATTAATAATATATGACATTGCATTGCCAGCAATCAAGTAAACAAAGGGTAGTATATATAGCATAAAGCGTTTATCATTCCAGTCGTAGCAGAATATCCAAAAAAACAGCCCCCACAATAATCCAGAATAAAGATACTTAAATTTGAAAAATTTTCCTTGAAACGCATGAATAGCTATCATAAACAAGACTAAACAGATAACAGGAAAAGTGTAGATATCAATTAGATTTACAATATAAAAAAATATCGAATCTGTATGAAAATCTAAGAGTTGGAACTGAATAACCTTAGTGTAGAGAGGATTACCAAATTCAATAAATTTATATAGAAGAACAGGTAAATTAGGGATGATAAATACAAAGCCAAGCAAAAAAGTTTTCTTAATCGATGATTTAAAATCTAGCTTTTTCTCCTTAAAAAATTCCCAGAATGAAAGAAAGATCCAAATCGTTGCTATAAAATAGGCATAATTTTGAAAAAGTGCAGATATTCCTAAAAAAAGAAAGGTCAAATTTAATTTCTTCTTTATTGCAAAATAAGTCGAAATAGCAATAAAGGCATGAGCAAAGATATCCGCAAGAATATACTTTGAAAAGTCTAGTAAATCATAATTAATCATCATTGCAATAGTGACCACAGTCGAGACAAAAAAAGCATTCTTTTTCTTATTTAGTATATAAATAGATCTGTTTACAAAAAAGATTATCAAAAAAAGCATACTGGAATATATATAAGGAAGGATACTTATCGCTTTGATATTCCATAAAATTTTGATTACTAATGACAAACCTAGGTTAGGATACGCAATAGCTTTGTCGCGAAAATAGTATATGCCATTAGCAATCCACATATAACTGTCATTGGTAAAGTACTTATAAGTATTTAGAAAGTCACTATGATTAGTTATTAATATTGTCCGAACAAACAAAATAACTCCAAACAAAGCAAACAGGCAAATCGTAAAAATCTTCTGAAAGTTTTCTTCATTATTATTTAATTCTTTTTTGTGCTTCATCAGGTTTCAGATGCAAAACTAATCCAAACTAGATACGCATAGTGCATTACAAAAAAAATGTACTATGTTAAAATATACCTATAAGTTTACCCATTCTAGCACGACAAAATTTATTGTTCCATATATGAAAATATTATTTATCCACAATAGTGCGGCCCCTTTATACGTTAATGGAGTTTCAACTCATATAGAACTTTTATCTCGATTTTTATTAGAAAACAAGCACAAAGTTAATATTATCTCATTAAATAAAGATTCTTCGGAGCAACACATAACAGAGATCACGCATAACAAAATTAAACGTTATTTTTTACCCTGTCATGAATCCTCATTAACAGACAAAAAATACATGTATACTATTGAGGATTATGTCAACCCATCAATAGGTCAACCTTTAATTGATCTTGTAAAAAAGATTAAACCAGACATCATCCATCTTCATTCAATCAAAGTAATTGGTGCAAATGCAGTAAAAGTTCTAAAAGAAAACTTCCCAAAAATACCTATAATATTAACAATGCATGATTATTGGTGGCTTTCAACATGGGAATTTATGCTAAAACCAAATGGTTATCCTTTTAGAAATCAAATTATCGATAAAAACGAAGAACTAAAATCTATATACTTTTTTGAGGATTTCATGAAAACCAAAGGATTAATCCCAGAGAAATTTATACAAGAGAGAGATAATTACCTTAAGTCAATACTAGAAAAAGTTGACAAAATAATATGTGTTTCAAAATCATTCTGCAATGACATTGAGTCAAATATAGGTTTTAAAAATAAGCTTATTTCAATACCAGTCGGTGTTCAATTTCCCAAAGCAGAAGAGATTAAGTACTACAAGAACAGAGATTTGGGAAACAGGATCAATCTAGGGTTTGTTTCCGGAGAAAATGTTACAAAAGGATCAGATGCATGTATAAATGCAGTAAAAGAATTAAGCAGAAAATATCCTAACAGATTACAGCTTCATATATATAACCATCCACAAACTAAAGATAAATTTATATTCAACATACTTCGGGAATTGAGAAGAATTCTTCTTCCAAAAACAATAGAGTTTCACACAAGATACAGCATTGAGAATATTGATAACGAAGTTTTTCATAAAATTGATATACTATTAGCACCATCTGTCGTAAAAGAATCTTACGGGCTAATAGTCAGGGAAGCACTTGTACGAGGAATTCCAGTAATAGCTACAAATGCAGGGGGAGTAAAAAATATTGTAAGACATAATAAAAACTCAATCCTTGTTAATTGGTGTTCAAATCACGATAAACAACTCGAGCAAGAACTTATACAAGCAATTGAGCCTTTTATCAAAGATCGAAATATTTACAAAGAAATGCAAAAAGAAATATTTACTACCAAAATAGAGATGGTTGACGAACAAAATTCAAAAATTCTGGATTTGTATACGAGCCTTGTAAAGCTCACCTAATAAGTCTCGTATTCAATACCTGATACATCATATTTTTGACTTCCTTTTAACGCTGAATCTATACTTAGTTTACTTATTACAGGCTTTGAATTAAAGAAAAATATATCATAATTTTCACGAGCCTTAGGATCAAAAAACTCATCATCACTCCAAACCCTCTTTTTATTTATCTTCCATCTTTGAAACAACACATATGGAGTATAAAAAATTGCACTTAAAATTATTTTTACGTATGTAAAAAATCTTTTGTACTGACAATTTAATAGACTATAGTACATAGGTTTAACAACAATCCGTTTAAAAAACTTTGGAAAAACTCTAGCGAGGTGGATAAATTCCATATTTTTCAACAAAACAAAAAGATAATTTCTTACCCCCCAAAACACCGAAAATTCAGTCTGAACTTTTTCTTGAGAAGAAGATCTATATTTATGATATAAAAAAGAAAAAGGCACACTAATATTTGTGTATCCAAGTACATTTAAGCGATAGGAAATATCCATATCTTCAGCGTAACTGAAGAAAATATTGTCAAATAGACCAATATCAATAAATGTTTGTCTCTCGATAAAAACAGCCGGGAAGATCGTCCCGAAAATTTTCTTCATAGAGTTATCTTCGTTACAATCAATCTTCCCATTACAATAGTCTATCCATTGGTATAAGTGATTCCACTTCGCCTCCAATGAGTTAATTACTCCAGGTCTGTCCCAAAAAAGAACTTTCGGAAATATAGCACCAAGTTTTTTACATTTATAAGTTTGCATCGCAAATAAGGCATTGTTAATACAATTTTCATCAAGTTTGACATCATTATTTAATAAGAATAATACCTTGCCTTTCGAGCGAAGGACACCAAGATTATTACCAGGAGAAAACCCATAATTCCTGTTCCTCCTGATGATCTTTACATCTAGACCCTTATTAATGTAGCTTTTAGCTATACTTATAGAATTATCAATGGAAGCATGATCAACAAAAATGACTTCAAAATTCTTATACGTTTGCACTAATAGTGAATTAAAAAAATCATCTAGATATTTCTCTCCATTCCAGTTAACAACAATTATTGAAACTAACGGTACCGACGGAAGTCTCATTTCCTGAGATTTATGTTTAAAGATCTGTAAATTATCAATAATGATTTTTTTTATAATCTGACCATAAAGTGAATCGAACGACTCTTCTGTTACCAAATTATTTACATAATCATCAATGTAGCACTGCCATAACCGTTTCTTATCAGTGAGTAAATAATGATTTTTCCCAGAAATTAGTGTAGGCTCCTTGGAAATTTCAACTTGATTAAGCATATTTTTTGTTTCTAAATTCTTTTCTTCCAAGATAGTCATTGTAAAAATATTCGTTTTGAAGAAGTTCAACATCAACAACTCCAGGTATAATACCCAATTTCCAAAGAGAATATACTAGACTCAATTGATCTCTACGACTATTATGCAAAATTTCATTCCACCAAAGCTCATTGAATTTGATGATTTTCATCGATTTGTTTTTTCTAGCGATTATACCCCCAGCTAATAATCCGTAATTCTTAGGATAACCTTCTTTCGTATATTTTAGCATTTGGGCATTTATCACTTCTTTATTATCCTTTTTCAATTCAATACAAGCTTTCGCCTCCTCATATACACAATTCCTTTCCGGGTGCTTAACAAACGAAATTTCTGCAGTTTGCAATTTGTCTAGAAACAAGTTGATAAATGAATAATCCTTCATAACTACGGTTGCATCTATCCAAATAGTGTATTCATATTCAGGAAGAAACAAATGAGGAACAACCTTAAATAGCTTCGCACTACGAACAGGATCCTCAGATGTTGGAACAAAATGGATAATTTTAAATAAATCAGAATTCGTAGATTTATTATCAGTAAAACAGAAATAATCAACATTCGGAAACCTTGGCTGAGGCTTGAGAAAATCATAATCGTCGCCAAAAATCGCAGTATAAATTGCTATTTTTTTCTTAAAAAATGGAAGGTTCACGACTCATATATACTTCTATAAAACTTAATTGTGATTTTTCTTACGACCAGACAGCTCTTGATAATCTTTACATTTTTTTAGCTTAAGATTCTTCTTAAGCATGGCAATTTGGAAATCAGATTTAAAACCTTTTTCCATTAAAGAATAACATAAAGCATTCGTGTCCTTAGGAAAACAAGATCCAGCGAATCCTTCGTCGCCTTTGAACACTCCAGTATGCATCGGGTCAACTCTAGGATCAAGAGCCCAACCTTGCCAAGCCTCATACCAATCTACACCCAAAGCTTCAGCTTGTTGCCTAGCCTCGTTTGCCCATATAACTTTATGGGCAAAATAGTCATTTTCTTTGTATTTAATAAATTCTGCTGTCTTAGCAGACACCTTATAATATTTCTTTTGAGGACCTAAAACAGGCACAAGCATGTCTAAAATATAATTACAGTCTTCTTCATCTCCACCCAAAATAAAAAATGGCGTTGCACCCATGTCTGTATGAAAATTTAGTTCTGGATTTACTCTATACTTTGTTTCCCCTACGTATTCAGGACTGAAAACAATCCGTTTACCTGTTTCTTTCTTCAGCCTATCAACAGTCCCTACAGGGATTGTACTTTTTATAAGAATAACAGGAGTTTCAATCCATTTAATTGCATCTTCGAGAATAGAAGTATCACATTTATAAACTTTTAGCCCATCCACTTCGATAAATTCGGTACGAGACATAGGTGTAGGCAAGGCAATTACTGCAAGATCTGCAGAATTTACCTCTTTTACAGTTGAATTCTTATCCTCTAACTTTAAGTCATATCTCACAACATCGTAATGTTTTTTTACCATTTCACAAAACGCATTACCAACGTAACCTTCTGAACCGATCACTGCTATCTTCATTTGTATTACTTTATAAAATTAAGTCCAATATAGAACGACTTTCTGTTATCAAATATTTTCTGATTTTGAACTATTTGGCTAAAAAGTCAAGATTTCAAGAATAATTCAACCTGTCAATATTTTTTTATTATCATTCGAATAATTCCCTTATGAGGATATTGAATTGTAAGTATTTTATAGCGAATGTTATTTCTTCTCAACCACGTTCTTATCTGAAAAACCGATACAGGAGAAAGTGTTTCCAGTATAGCAAGGAATGTATGTCGTGAACCCTTGTTTGGATTGATTGGTCCTGATAATAAAGATAGGATCAAATTCCTTATTCCAATAGGTAGCCATTCGAATGAAAATGTTCTAGTATGTAGCTCTAAAAGGTTATATCTTGTAGGAAACTCAAGATAAAAAATTCCATTACTTTTCAAAACTCGAAAATGTTCCGTCAAATATAGTTCTGGATTTGAAGTATGCTCAATAATGTGACTCGACATAACACAAGAAAAACTTCCATTTTTAAAGTTTTTTAGATAATCACCAGAATAAAATATGGTCTGAATTTTTTTGTAATTGCGTAATCTTTTATTAGAAATTGACACGTAATCATGCACAACTTCTGTTCCAGTAACGTTTTTATACCCATAATTTTTCGCAATCAGTAATTCCGATCCAATTGCTGAGCCAGAAATCAATATTGAACTCCTATTCTCTGTAAATCTATTTAGAAGATCAAATCTTTCGTTGAAACCACCAGTATCAAAAAGAAATGACAATTGTCCTTGAATATATTGTCTATCGTATCCAGACTTAACAAGATATTTTTCTAATTCAGCTTTAGCCGCTTTTTCAATTTTTACATTTAGTTTATCTTTTCCCATTAAGTTGATACAGATGATCGCATTATATCTACAATCATTATCTACAAAGATTATTTATCTGATAAGAAGAGAAATCACGATTTTGATTAATTTGGACAACATAATTTAATATTGAAGTATCAACAATTGTATCACATACAATTAGCCTATCTTTTCTAGAATTTCTCTTAAGATATTCCGAATAGATATAGAACTGATTAGGTTTATACATATAGTATTCTTGATTATCAAAGTAGTAATAAAAATACGGCTTAATCTCAGAAAGAGAATCTACTCCATCCCAATCAAGACTAGCAGGAAATACAACACTAACCTTTCCAACTGGATATTCATACGACCTAGGAGTGAATTGAATATGATCATCATTTGTTATAGGGAATTGATACCACATGGAAAACAACTCACTACGGATATACACAGGAAACAAAAGAATTGGTAACAAAATAATTAAAGCGATTTTCATATTTTCTTTTAAGGAATCAATAGAAAAAGAAAAAAGTGGAATAATAAAAGGTATTAGATAAAAAAGAAATCGCACTTCAGACCAGTCATATAAAAAGACCCAGAAAAATAATACGAAAAACGATCCAAGGTAGAAGAAATATTGTTTTCTTACATTCTTAAATTTCCTTAAAATAGCATTCCGAATATCAGACAACGTGTTTATTAATAATAAGCCAATCAAAGGAACAGAAAAAACTTTAAGTATAGCAATGGCATAATAAATCACAGTATTATAATGAAGTTTTAGCAAACTAAATTGCGCAACCTTTGTATAAAGAGGATTACCCCATATAATAAATTTGTATATAAACCATGGCAGAACAGGAATTAACGTTACCAAAACAAAGAGAACAGATTTTTTCAGGATTGCCAATATATCAGAGTTAATAAATTTCCACTTCTCTTGATCAATAAACCAATACAAATACCAAAATGGAGCGAGAAACAGCGGGAAGTTTTGGAAAAGAGAACCAATCCCAAGAATAAAGAATGCAAAATACCAATTTTTCTTCAAAAGAACAAATAAGGACATAGAAATCAAAGCGATACAATATACATCAGTCAAGATATAATTCGCATAGTCGTTTAGATAGTAGTTAAAAAAAAGAATGCTCATGCATACAATTTTTGATACCTTACTAACGTTAAGGATATTAAGAATCTTTGAAATATAATAAAACAAAAGCCCAAGAAAAATATGATTAATATATGGCAAAAGAAACATCAAATTTAAAGACCACAAAAACTTGATAATCAACGGTAACCCAGGATTTCTTACTGTTATATACTTTTCACTGAAAAGGTGAATCCCATTTGAAATCCAATCATAGCTATCTGGCGAAAAAAACTTATAAGTATTGAGAAAATTAGAAACATTGACTATATTTATCAGCTTGAAAATAGTGATAGCTATCCACAATGACCAAAGAAAGTATTCTATTATTTTTAAATAGTTCGCTTTTATTAGTTCTTTAATATTCAGGTTTTTATAAAGATTTATAATCATTATGAGCAACCTTTTTAGATAAAATATAACCAGAATCTTCATAATTATTTATCACTTTAAGTCTAAGACCTTTGAAACTATAATCTTTATATGCATACTTGTCATAGTAAAAATAATCATACTCGTTAATTTTATCTTCTTCTCGTGCATATCTATTAGTAATCAACCAATCTAGTCCATAAATTTCTTTGTAGTACGAAATTGATTGATCAGTAAGCCAACTAGTAGCTAACCTTATTTCTCCATCACGATCTTTTTCGTGTTCACTAATTAAATAATCGATTAATTCTTTGTTATTCATATCAAACTGCCAATCAGAGATTTTTTTAAGATTGAATAAATAGAAATTCGCAACAGAAAGAATACAGATAAGAAAATAAATAGTTTTGATTAGATGTCTTAAGTTATAAAGTTTGTTACAAAGAACTGCTGAAATTTCAATCAGCAATAATAAGAAAAGAGTAATATAGAAAAGAGCAGTACGTTCGATTAAAAACGGCGAATGTAAGATCAAATGTTGGGCAATATTGACGATTATACAACCCAAAAGTATAAAAAATACTAAAGCAACAGAGGAATTAAACACATTTAATTCCTTTTTGAAAAGATGAAATACCACGTATGTGACACTTAGTACAAGGACAGAAACTATTAAAATCCGAATAAATGGCAGAATAAAATCCAAAGAAGACAAATGGCCAAAACTTTTAAAAATTAATGAATTCACTGTATCAGCCCAAAAACTTGAATTACCACCATAATATAATTGGCTATCTTTTGGTAATTTGGAAATAGGAGAAACACCATAATATAATTGGCCATCCAGTTGTAACTTGTAAATAGGATAGACACAAAATATAAGCACAAGTACCAAACTAATACTAACTGGAAATAGAAATTGCTTTATCTCAGCTATTGATTTCTTTTGGATAAGTTGTGTTTTGTATTTACTCCATAAATTGAAAAAAAATCTCACAAATAAAACAATTATAAATGGAATAAAAAAAGATAACATCGTGAAGTTTGCAATAACAGAGATTCCAGCTGGAATACATGAAAAAAATGTCAGTTTTTCTTCATGTTTTTTAATACCCGTTAATAATAGAGAGATACTTAACAACATAAAAGCAACAGCCCAAGAATAACCACGAGACAAAGCAAAATAACTAAACACATATGGACTAGAATTCAATATGATAAAGGATAATATGGCCCAAAACTTATCCTTATACCTTTTTACAAGCAAAAAAGAAGAAGCGAAATATACAATAGCAGCAATAAGTGAAGCAAGCCTTCCTGTTATCTCAGAAGCACCAAAAACTTTGGAGAAAAACTTTACAGATAAAGTATTTATTAGATGATTATTTGCGGGACAATAACCATTATAAAGAAGAATATCTTTTAAAGATAGCTTGGAATGGACTAAATATGTAAAACTTTCATCATGAGTATAAGGATAGCTAGTACTGCGATACAAAAGGATTGAAAATAATACTAAGCAAACAAAAATAATCACCACTAAAAATGAGTATCGGCTTATCAAGTTTTTTAATTTACTCATAAACCTAAAAATTGAATCTAATTATCTCAACCAATGCTTTGAATCCATCAGAAAAAGCCTTCATATGCTTCCCTTCAGCTATTGAACGAGGATAGTAAGATATTGGAACAATAGAAAACTTCAAATGATCCCCATTCTCTTTTTTATATTTAGACAACCGTGCAGTAATTTCTGGCTCCAAACCAAAATTTGAAGTAGATACAATGTTAGCTGCAACAGATCTAGCTACATCACCACGAATCATTTTGTAGCAGACTTCCATATCAGGAATGAATTTCTTTATTCTTAAGTAAGTAAATACGTTAGAAAAAGTTGAAAGGAATTTGTTCCCAATATAGTTTTGCCAATAAATTACCTTATTCTTCTTTCCGAAGCGATCACCGTAAATCACATCAACATTAGATCTAGTTATTTCTTGATACAACTCTGCAAGTTCGTTGGGTTCATACTCAAGATCAGCATCCTGAATAACTACATATTGCCCGCTGGATTTACCTATTCCCTTTACAACAGTCTGTGTTTTACCAAGGTTATGCTCATTATTCAATATTATTAAATTTTCATATTTCTTCTTAAGATTGTTGAGAATATCAGGAGTTGAATCTTTAGAACAATCGTTGACAACAATAATTTCTGGGTTAAATCCAAATTTCACAAAAGTAACCTTAGCAATAAGATCTGCTATTGTCTTTTCCTCATTATAACAAGGAATAATAATACTAAGCTGCGGATCTTTCATAATTCAGAATATGGCTTAAGGTAATTTAGAGATAGAATATTATATAAAAAACAAATCATCTATACCACAATAGTGGTAATATTATAAAAATGTACTAATTTATTATTTTTTTTATTAATTTACGAAAAGTAATAAGCTTATGGTTAATCATAAGCTGTATATTCCTTAAATTAGTATCGCCAACTTTTGTTCGTTCAAAAAATCTTTTAACGATAGCTATCATTGTTTTCTTATCTTTTAACTCCTGTTTTTTACTCACAATTTCAATATCCCCCACCTTCTGAGCAAAATACTGATTCAAAGAAATTCTAGATTTTTGAATATATTTATCCAATTTAACAACCTTTACTAAATCTTTGTAATACGCGTCATAACTAGTAATAGTATTTTTCAGAGAATTCATTGATATATCCTTCATACGTAACCGTTGTTTTGCCAGAAGGTCTTTATTCGAAGCTATTTCCCTTAGAATATCTATACATTCCTCAAGTGTGTCATATCTCCAACCGATATCATATCTCGCAAGTCTTTCTCCCACAGCACCAATATTCTTACCAATTACAGGTATATTAAATTGTATAGCTTCAGATAGTGTGTAACTAAAACTCTCACAACATACAGATGGAATAAGAATAATATTAACTTTCTCGTTCTCCAGTATAGTTTGAAGATTATCGCGTGAATATGAGCCTGTTCGATAAATGCTTTGAAACTCATCCAGAAGATCCTTTTTAGAAAGTATATCCTCCAAACCCTTATCAATTCCACCAATTATTTTCCATTCAAATAAATCTTTTAATTGTTCGTTTTGGGATAACTTAACAAAATCTAGAATACCTTTATGTTCTGCTGCTGTACCAAGAAAAGCAATGGTTACCTTCCCCTCAGGATCAAAGTCATTTACTATTTTCTTATCAAAATCAAGTCCATGCTCATTAATAACAATATTGGATTTAGGAAACAGCTGTTTATGGGCATCGACCATATAGTCGGAAGGAACTACAACTAAATCAAAGGAATCCAATACCTTCTTTATATATCGTTGACGCACAAACTCGAAACTAAAATCTTGTTCAGCACTGCTAATATATTCTTGATATTCATCAATATCTTTAAAAAATATATTTTCTTGGAGGGATTTATCATAAACAGAAAGAAATGGGCTCGAATTTAGAAGAATATGATCATGAACAGAGAAAATACAAGGAATATCAAGTTCTTTTGCAATTCCAAGTAAAGATACTGGCAAGCCTAGTATATGATGAAAATTTACCAATGAAATATTGAGATATTCTAATATTCTCCTAAAGATCTTCTCAATATTACTATTACAAAGAGAGTCTTGTTTTATTGAATCAGATGGCAAAGGAAAGCTCCATTCACAAGTTTTTTCAGATTTAAACCAACGTTCTAATGTAATATGTCCTTGAGGATTATAATAAAAAACATAATATACGTAGTTATCATTACCTTCAATAATCGATTTTACAAATACGCTCACTCCACTGGTAATAGGTTCAAAGTGCTTTACAATAAGAACTTTCGGGCGGGATGTATCTTCTCTGTAAATATTAATCCAGTTAATAATATTATCTTGTATCTCTCTCAATGGATTAGATAAAACAAATCTTGCAATTTTATCTGAATATCCAGGATGAAGACTTTCCATTATTTTTATTGAAATCTTTTGTCTTTCGATTTTGATTTCATTTGTAAAAGAAGCACTTCCTGCATGATAAATAAAAGTAGAATCATCGAGTATATCTTTAAAGCCTACCTTTTGAGACCTTTCAGAAAAATCGTTTTCCTCTCCATAACCCTTTCCAAAATGAACTTCGTCAAAGAAACCAACAGTATCAATAACGATTCTTTTGATATACATACAAAATCCAACAGATGTAGGCAATTCAGGATACTTTTTCAAAGATTTCTTTTCCACAAGATTTCCCATAAGTTCAATATCATACCCATCAGGTAGTTTATTATCTTGGCAGAAAACAGGAATTGAACAGATCGTTGCACTATTCGAAAATGGCGTCACTGTTCCAACGGAAGGAGAAGAATACGCAGCTTCTCGCATCTTACTTAACCAATTGGAGGTAACAATGGTATCTGAATTCAAAAGAACAACATCATCTTTGCTATATTTCATTCCTCTATTAACACTTCCAACAAACCCAATATTTTCTTTATTTTCAAGTAAGATAAAATTGCTATTCTCCTTACAGATTTTCTTTAGATATGGCAATATTTTAGCATCAGAGCTCTTGTCGTTAACAAAAATTACACGATACTCACGGATTGTGTTTCTGACCACACTATCAATACACTTCCTAAGATGATCTAGCGAATTGTATACAGGAATTATTACATCGATCATAATTTATAAAAGTCTTTTATA
>JAFGIK010000022.1 GCA_016929645.1 Candidatus Dojkabacteria bacterium | reverse complement strand
TCGTCCATCGTTCCGGTAATGATAAAATCTTTCAATTGCTTAACTCTGTCCTTGATAATTCCCGGAAGTGTTCTTCCGACTAATTCTTTTTCCAAAAACTCCACTCTCGTTAGGATCGAATCCTCTTTTACTTCCCCAAATAGCTGTATTTCAATCTGAGAAAGGCCTTCAATCACAGCGATGTCCGAGGTTGTTTGAGATAAAGCGACCTGAGGCAATAAAATGGATAAAGCAAATATGACTGCCATCGTAAAGGTAATATTTTTTTTATAAAACATTTTTGTCACCATCCTTTTTATTTCATTGACAATGTTCTTTATTCATATTTTAACAGATAATCATGTAAATTCAGAAAATTATTCATCTGCTTTCTGATTTCAAAAATACAATATTTGTTTTTTTGCCGTATCCGTTCTCCTGGTCTTACCAAATTGCGAGTATGGGTATTCGCAATGTTGAATTTTTAACATTTTAATGATAAAAAAATCAAGTAAAAAATTGTCATGTTTCTGAAAGGAGTTAAAATACCAGACTTAATAGTTTAAAAATTAAATTCCTTTTATCTTTTTTTTTGATGTCAAGCGATAACTTAGAAATATTTCTCTTTGTTATGTTTTTGGTTATAAAAATTATATCTTATTATTCTATATTATTCCAATAAAATAAAAAGAAAAAATGTAGAAAGATTGTCGAAAGAACCGTCCCCATGACAGTTTGGAGGAAATAAAAAAGCCCCCGATTTTTCGGGGGCTTCCAGTTTGAAATTAATTAACAATTAGAAGCTGATTTCAACTCCGCCATAGATCTTAGTTTTGTTATCCAGGATATTGTTTTCATCCCAGTCGTTGATATCATCTTCCCAATCATTCATTTCAACACCGACCTTCAATTCAGTGTTCTCAGCAGCTTGATAGACTAATTGAGCTTCAGCACTGTATAAAGCTGCGCCATCGGAATCTAGTCTGGCTTCAGCAATTAACTGTATAGGATCATCATCAAAGTTATAGATTAAATTTGCAACTGCGTCATAAGAATTGGCTACATCCATAATGAATTCTCCGTGTACATTAAGTAACAGCTCATCTGATCCATCGTCGTACTCTGAAAGAACCACATTTAATAGTTCTCCTTCTAGATCAAGACTACCATCTAAAATACTATATTCAGCTGAAATGCATCCCCCACAATCCGGATTGTCGGAATCAAGTTTTGGGAATTCCAGTTCAAGGCCTACATAAGTATCAGTAGCTGCTGTTAAAGCTGAATCCATGGTATAACCAACGTAAGGTGTAGCAATGACCTCTCCTAAAACATCATCGTCATCATCTTCGTCTTCTTCAACTACTACAAAAGTAGCTTCTAACTCTATACCCAATTCATCTGGATCAAAGTCTGAATTGGTCGGAACAAACCCGGGTTGTGTATACCATGCGTTAAGAGCAGCCTCTATGTCCTCTTCATCCCCTAAAACACCGGAAAGACTACCGGCAACTCCAAAAGAGGTAGTGGCTAGATCACTGAATACCCCTGCTTCAAGACCAAATTTGATATCATCCTCATCGCTTACATCAAAACTCATCGCAACACCAGCAGCAAATCCGCCGGCAGCCTGGTCATAAGATGCTGTAATACTGGTCGGGATATCATCATCATCACCTAGATCAAAGGCAACATTTAACAGATAGAAGTCTGCCGCATCAAAGAAAAGGGTCCAGGTGCCTAAGTCTTCATCAGTATCCCACATCCATTGTGCCCATACACCATAAAACTCTTCGTTGACATCAAAATCATAAATCAAGCCCTGGCCAATGGTAGCGGGTTCAATTTCACCAGCCCATAAACTAAGCTCTTCACCAAAATGTTTCAGCCACCAGTCATCAACTACAAAGTTAGCACCACCGCCAACAATGACATCATCTGCCTCTAAAGTAACAGAAGCCGTTGTGGTATCATTAACTTCTACTTCTAAGGTCACATCAATGGTATCACTGAGTACACCGGGTTCAACAGTTGGCAAAACAACCTTTTCATAGTTGACTTCGACAGAACCACTAATGGTGATAGGTTCAAAAAATTTCTCATGCTTGTCAACCAATTCCTGCATTGCAGCAACGGCTTCACTGTGTTCACCAACAGTAGCTTCCAAATCAGCTACAGTCACGCCTAAAGTGGCTAATTCGTCAGCAAATTCGACAGCTAATTTGGACAGAATTTCAACATCTTCCGCTAAGGTTTCGTTCTGTTCGGCGTAAGCTAATGCCTTAGCCAATGCCTCGGCAAATTCATAGCGAGTCATTGTTCTCTGACCACCAAAGGTTCCATCGGGATAACCAACGATAACACCTTTTGCTGCCAAAGTCTGTACTGCATCATAAGCCCAATGATTTAGAGGAACATCTACAAACGGATTCGCTAAAGCCGGAATAGCTAAAGCAAATACAAGAACTAACACTAATGCTAATTTTTTCATGTTTTCTCCTTGGTATTTTCTTTTTTATATTTCCAGCTTAATTTCCTTTAAGGAATTTATTAAATGAGTATCCTTCGTTCCCTCGCTAATAATTCCTCTAAGAAAAATTAAGTGGATGTTTGTATCATTTTCTTATAATTAAAGCAGGCACCAATATTTTTTCACCTCCTTTCTTCCCACCTTAATTACCTAACAGAAATGATACAAAATTGAATTTCAAATCATTCAAGAAAAAATTATAGACAACAAGTTATCAAAGAACATTATTTTTTATTATAGAACGTTAAAATTGCGAATGTCAAGCTTTTTAGTTTAAAACAATTATTCCAATTAGTTTTCATTGATTATAAGCAGGAGCAGATAGATTT
This sequence comes from Candidatus Dojkabacteria bacterium, assembly GCA_016929645.1. GTDB lineage: Bacteria > Patescibacteriota > Dojkabacteria > SC72 > JAFGCJ01 > JAFGIK01. Next base: position 453 of record JAFGIK010000022.1, on the reverse strand, counting down.
TTCTATCGCTTCTCTTCCTACAATTAAAGCCCGTATTCCGTATCATTCCGTATAACGTTTTTAACTATGTAAAAACATAACCATTATTTTATATTTATCATTGGCAGTATGGATAATAACCGTGCAATATTCTAAAATATGTATTCCTAAAAAACCCAAGAATCCCTAGTGCAATACTGAACTAAATCGATGGATGATTACGATATACGATATACTTTATACGGTGTACTCTTTTCTTTAATACATCTTTAATGCACAATCTTTTCTGCTTCCATTTTGACCCTAAATGATCCCGTAGTCCAGGTATCTTCTAAAGAAATTACTTTAATTTTCATCCCGGTATCCGATTGAACAATACTTCGAACCATTTCAAAAAGATTCACTGCAGAGATAGATCCTACCAGACTGGTTCTAGGTTCCGGAATAATACCTTCCTGCACTGCTTGCAAGTTC
>JAFGIK010000021.1 GCA_016929645.1 Candidatus Dojkabacteria bacterium | reverse complement strand
TTCAGATTTTCTTGTAAAAGAATTTTTGGCTTTGAAGTAAAAATTTAACCTTCTCTGTCTTTACATATTCTGAATTAATCTCCTGTCCTGTTTTGTCTTGTTTTCTCGCACTTCTAAAACCTAAAGATTTTCAAGCATGGAAAGATTTTACATACTAGTGTTGAATTCAAAAATATAATATGTGCTGCAATTTGCGCACATTTGAGGGGGACTCTTTTTAAATAGCGCTGAGAATTAGCAAACTGAGGGGCGCGCACCAGTTCCTTAGTTTAACCGCTTATTGGAACGTTGTTGTATTTTTTACAGGAAATACCTCGTTTGTGTGCGTCCCTATCCCCATATGCAATGCAAAATAAAAAAAGCTCAATTTAATCCCGCAACTCCATCTCGCTTTCTAAAAGCTTGATATTTTTCTAGAACATTTACGAACGGTTCATGTGAACATTGGTCACATATTAATAGTTGGCTTCATATTAATATAATATGTGTCCAAATATACTCACTGCAATAAAAAACATATCTAATTTTAGAAACAACAACATGAGCGAATATTTCAAAGATTACGCTGGCAGTCAAATTAAAACAGTTAGACAACAAATGGAAAATTATGTGAAGGATGCAATCAGTGGCTCTTTCAACTCTGTAAAGAATAAAAAACCCACAGAAAGATACAATGGAGTATTTTCTTACATAGGAAATAAGAACCAACCACCTGACATGATAATACAAAATGGTGACGCGATAGTAATAAAAACAATAAAGACCTACAAAGGCAGTTTTACTATCAACAATTCACCACCAAAAGATCGTCTTATGTGGAACGACCCTTGGATCATTAAAAACTGCCGAAGGATTGATGGAGGACAATGGAATAATAAAGACCTTTTTTATGTAATTGCTTGGATTGAGAAAAGAAGAATGAAATACCTCAACTTCATCCAGGGAAGTTGTATTTTTCCAGAACAAAAGTTTTATAACAAAAAAATACATGATCTCAAAAATAACATTTATAATTATCTTGAATCCGAAGGACTAGAAGCAAATCGCACAATTGCTTTAGGAAAAGTAACCAACATAGATCCTCTAGGTATCACAAACTTAAGAATCAAAACTGTTTGGAGAATAAAAAACCCTCTAAAAATATTCTCGGATACATTCAGATATGACAATAAAAGAGAGTTTACTTTAATTGCCTTAATGCTCAAGAACAAATTTGATACATTTCCAAAAAAAGATATTGATGCAATAGTGAAGGACAAGCAAATTGAGATAGAAGACGTGAAAATAAAGAATCCAAACAACCCTAAAAGCAAGATTGACGCCAAGCTCGTCATCGCTTCATGGTAATTAGCCTTGGGTTTGGGTTTGGGGTTATAATTTAACCCAAACTAAAGATATACTAACCTGCCCTCAACATTTCTTTTAATATTTTGATGGGTACGAAGATATTCCTCTAAAACCCCTTTTGCTGAAGTGCTGATTAATCTAGTTTCACCTGCTTCCAACAGTTCTTTTTGTGATATGTTTAGATTAGCCACAGAATTGTTAGCATGATACCCTTGAATGCAAATCTTGTATAAACTAGAGTCTTTCACCTCTTTGCCATCCATGATAATCGAGATAAGTTTTTGTTCTTTGTCACTATAAGTTGCTTGAACTTTGCTGTTTACTTGATAACATTCACCTTCGCTATTTCTATTCTCAGGACGCATTATATGTGAAAATATTTCCTTAACGTTCTTTCCAGTTATGATGTACCTATTTAGTACATCATCAAAGGGGAAACAACTCAATAGACTTTTCAGAGTTACTAGAGGACCAAGTTCTTTTGAGCGAATTGAACCACTTCCAACTAGCATAATATCACATTCTGCAACATCTGAAAAAGCGTCAGCTATTAGATTCCCAAGGGATGTTTCAACTTCTCGTTTAGGGTGAGTTAGTTTTTGAGCAAACTTGCAGACAATTGTATTATATTTTCTGTTAATTGTGTCCTGAAACGAGTTAATGTATTCTTGAAGTTTAGTATCTGGTTGAGCTAGATTTTCGTCTATTGGGATTAATTGCCATTTATAATCGATTATACTGTTTGTGTCATCATCAACAATTATGTCAAAGCGACCAATCTGATCTGTTCCTACGCCTGCTTGAGCTATCAGTATATTATTAGATTTTGCGGGTTTTTCCATGATTGTGTGCGAATGACCACCTATTATAATGTCAACTCCCCATTCGGATTTCAAAAGATTGGCTAATTGAATGTCTGATTCAAAGCCGATATGAGTCAAAAGTATCGTGAGATCTATATCATCATTTTTGTAAGCGTTTAGAATTTTACCTACTTCTAGGCTTGCATCTTCCAGGGTTACAAAACTACCGATAAGTTTGTCCTGTCTTAACGAATCCATCACTTTTTCTGTAATTATACCTGTAAATAGGATGTCAAAACCTGCTTTATTTATTATGAGATAAGGTTGCATTAGCCGCTTATTGTATTTCTTAATATAGAGATTTGCATTTACTATAGGAAAGTTTGCCACTTTTTCAAGGAACAACAGGTGTGGTAACCCATAATCAAACTCGTGATTACCTAAAGCAACCACATCTGGAGCCAAGTAGTTCATTATCTCAATTGTAGAAATACCTTTATATTCAGAATCAATAAGTGAACCTTGAACCATGTCTCCAGATATAACATACAAAACATTTTCTTCTTCTTGCCTTACTTTATTAATATAACCTGATAATAGTGCAAGTCCACCGATTAGTTTGCCTTCCTTACCCTGAACTTCTGCCAAAAAGTCTCCATGCATATCGTTGGAGTGTAAAATTGTAAACTTTTTAGTCTTCATGAACTTTTCTTTCCCTTTTACCTAATTTTCCCCACAAGTGAATATTACGAGCAAATGAAATATAAATTTAAAATTGAGAATATCTTCTCTCGAATTCTTAAGGGTTGAATTTTACTTCCAAACCAATTTGGTGTGTTTGTTATTTTTGGTTTATTCTCCAAGATTCAAATGTTAGTATAAGGAAGTATATTGAACCAGCAAT
>JAFGIK010000020.1 GCA_016929645.1 Candidatus Dojkabacteria bacterium | reverse complement strand
TTGATAGGTTAGATCTCTCAATTCTCGCAACTGGTCCCATTTTTGTGAACCATGTAGGTGGGCATTATCTACCCGATGAGTAGAATTAAATTATTGCCTCTCTTTTCTAACAACTATATAATTAATCATAATGGAAATAGCAGATGATAAAGTTTACAAAGTAGTTCAAGATGTTCTTGCGGATAATGGAGTTGTAGATACTCCGGTTCCTGTTGTTGAGCTTGTCCAAAACTATGGTTATGATGTGGTCGAAAGCGAGCTTCCCTCCAGCACTTCTGGTTTTGTTGATGTTGATTCTAACAATGTTTACATTAATAAGGATAATTCTCAGGAATACAAAATTTTTACTATTATGGTAGCACTTGGCCTAATTCTTTTACATGAGTCAGATATTGAGGAAACCCCTGATCTTGGGGTTATTCATAGGGTTCCATTAGGCAGGAAAGATATAAGCGATGAATTAAAAGATGCAATTAAATTTGCAGAAGCGATCTTAATTCCTTCGCACAAACTTGAGAATATTGTGAGTAAATACAAAGATGTCGCCAGTCTTCGGAGTATAAGTATCTTTTTTGGTGTGCCAAGACAAGTTGTCGCACATAGATTAAAATCATTAGGTGTAGATTATGTCGGAAACTAAAAATAAAAAAACAAAAGAGACTAATATTGAGAATTTAGAAAAAACTAACAATCCTGATAAATCTGAGATTGTTCGAGATTTAAAAAAGTATGTAAATCAGGGTACTGACGAAGTTGTAACTTCATCAAAGAAGTATTTTGTAGAGGCTAATCGGGAAGAGGCTATTGTCCAAGGGACCTGGGACTTCTATAGAATGCGTAAACAGTGGTCTAATATTTTAGTTTGGGCTCTTTTTATAATAATCTTCTTCAATATAATCTTAGTTTTCCTTGTTGGATTTGGAGTCCTTCACTTTAAGGATGAGTGGTTCTTGAGAATTGTCTTGACTACTAATCTTGCTGATATTATCGGATTAATGGTTGTAGTTGTTAAGTTCCTTTTTCATCATAGACCTGATGAGATATCAAATGATTAATAGTTTTCTATAATTTCTACTTTTCTTACAAACTTTTGAGCTGCTTTTTGAAATTCCTTCAAAGTTTCGATTTCGAAACTTTTCTTTTTGTTGTAATCTGGATCTATCAATCCATGAGGTACAAAATTCTGTATAACATATTTTGAAATACCTTTTAAATATTCTCCCATATTGTTTATTTCTTCTATATTATGAATACCAGGAACTACTGTTGTGCGAATCTCATAATTTATTCCTGAATTTTTAAGTATTTCCATTGTCTTCTCGACTTTTGTAAAACTTCCTTTTTTCGCACCCATAATATAGTATTTTTCAGGTGAACATTTGTAATCCATTGCTACATAATCTATAAGATTATTATTTATTAACTTTTCAAGATGGTCTGGATTTGTACCATTTGTATCAATCTTTATCTTTAATCCAATATTTTTAACAACTTCTATAAAATCCTGCAAATTTTGTTTGTGAATTAGTGGTTCGCCTCCAGTAATTACGATGCCATCCAGCTTGTTTTTCCTTTTGTGTAAGAATTCTATTATCTCAGCATCAATTAATTCCTCTTTGGAATTAGGTTTTTCTATGACTAATTCGGGATTATGACAGAATGGACATCTGAAGTTGCAGCCATGAGTAAATAGAGTGCATGCAATATTTTCAGGAAAATCTATTAATGTGACTTTTTTAATTCCATAAAATTTCATGATAAAGAGAGCTTTCTATTTTTTGTTTTTGACTGGGATTTCTTATTCAAGTGTTTAGTACTCCTCGTATCCGCAGTAAGTTTTTCTGTCTTTGAATTCACTCTTTTTGCCTGGATTCCACCATTGTACTGGATGGATCTTTCCCACAACTCTTGAGTAGACAATACACTTTTTGCTGCATTTGGGGCATTCCCATTTTTCGCCGCAGATATATCCATGGTCAGGACATACCGAAAATGTCGGTGTCAATGTGAAGTATGGTAATTTATAATTCTTTGAAATTTTCTTAACTAAATTTTTAGTTGTTTCGATATCTCTAATCTTTTCGCCAAGAAATCCGTGGAATACTGTACCTCCGGTATATTTACACTGAAGCTCATCTTGTAAATCAAGTGCTGCAAAGATGTCATCAGTGAATCCTACTGGCAACTGTGTACTGTTTGTGTAGTAAGGATCAGCTTTTTGGCTTTGATATTCTTTTTCATTAGCAACGATAATGTCATCATAATTTTCCTTGTCATTCTTTGCTAGTCTGTAAGAGGTGCCCTCAGCAGGGCTTGCTTCAAGATTATACATCTGACCTGTTTTTTTCTGAAACTTTACTAATTTTCTATTAATATGGTCCATTATATCGCCCGCTAATTTTTGTCCTTCTTTGGTTGTTAAATCTTTTCCAAGGTAGTTTAAGCAGCATTCATTCATCCCAAGGATACCGATTGTGTTGAAGTGATTATCCCAATATTTTCCAGTTTTTTCTTTTATAGCTCTGAGATAATACTTGGAAAATGGATAAAGGCCTTTTTCTGTGAGATTCTCTAAAACGCGTCGTTTAATTTGAAGCGATTCATCTGCTTTATCTAGAAGATAATCAAGCCTTTCGTACATTTTCTTTTTCTCTCCTTTGTAAATATAGCCTAGTCTTGGGAGGTTTATTGTTACATATCCTATACTGCCTGTGAGTGGATGTGCTCCAAACAATCCACCACCTCGTTTTCGAAGTTCTCGATTATCAATTTGCAATCTGCAACACATTGATCTGACATCATCAGGTTTCATATCACTATTTACGAAATTGGCAAAATAAGGAATTCCATATTTTGCTGTCATTTCCCAGATTGGGTTATATACCGGATTGTTCCAATCAAACTCGGAAGTGATGTTGTATGTTGGAATTGGAAATGGAAACAAATTACCGCCTGCGTCTCCTTGCAGCATTACCTCAGCAAATGCCTTGTTAAACATATCCATTTCTTTCTGGAAATCTCCATAGCATTGTTTCTGTGGTACGCCACCGATGATAACGGGTTCCTTTTTCATGTGCTTGGGGCATTTAAGGTCCAGGGTTACATTTGAGAACGGAGCCTGTGCTCCCACTTTGGTTGGACAATTCATGTTGTACAAAAACTCTTGAACATTTTGTAAAACCTGATCATAGTTTAATTTATCATACTTGATAAATGGTGCCATATAGGTATCAAGACTTGATACTGCACATGCGCCTTCTGGTGCTTCAGTTGTTAATGCAAAAAAGAAATTTGTTAGTTGACCCAATGCAGATGACAGATGTTTGGGTGGAGCTGAAGTAAGTTTCCCTTCAACGCCACGGAATCCATGGAGCAATATATCCATAATATCCCAGCCTACGCAATACACACTTATTGCTGCTAGTTTATGGATGTGAAAGTCATTATTTTCATTGAGTTCGCGTATCTCCTTTGAATAGATGTTGTTTAGCCAATATCTTTTGCCAATCTTTCCGTAAACATAGTTGTATAGGCCAGCAAGAGAGTAGTTCACTGATGAATTTTCCGATACTTCCCAATCTTTCTGATTTATATAATCTTCTGTGACTTTTACAATATCAACAAGATTATTAATGTCTCTTAATCTTGAATGCAGGTCTCGATACAAGATATATGATTTAGCAACATCTGGGAGTTTCTTCAGGATCAATTGTCTTTCTACTATGTCTTGAATTTGTTCAACATTTGGAGTTTCCTCTTTGTTGAAAAACTCTTTTTTCAATATATTATCTATGTCGTTTGTTATTGACTCTGCTGTTTTGATGTCTTTTTGGCCAACCGAGTCCATAGCTTTTGCTATTGCTATGGTAATTCTCTCTGGTTCGTATTTTGATTTTTTCCCTGATCTCTTGATTATGTATAGAGCGGTCATATTTGTTACCTCTAAAATAAAATATTATTCATAAATGTTATTCTCTTAATTGTGTTTATTAGTTGCGATTTTTCGTGAGATCTTCTTCTGTATCGCAGTACTTATATTCCTTTCGCTCAATATACTCTTCGAATTTTCCTTTATTCCATTGCTTTACTGGTCTGTAGTATCCAACAACTCTTGAATAAACAAGTGGTACTTCTTTACAATTATTTCCATCTTTATCTTTATGTGGACAGTTTTTAGCTTCTCCTTTAATATATCCGTGTTTATTGCATATTGAAAATGTTGGTGTTATTGAAAAATATGGAAGTTTATAATTACTTGCGATTTTCCTTACAAGATTCTTGCATTCTTTTGAATTAGTAAGTCTTTCTCCAAGGAAAACATGAAATACTGTGCCTCCGGAATATGTTGATTGAAGTTTATCCTGCAAGTCTAGTGCCTCGAAGATATCATCTGTATAATCGACTGGTAATTGAGTGCTATTTGTATAATATGGAGTATCATTCGTGCCAGCGGTTATTATGTCAGGATATTTTTCTTTATCTATTTGGGCCAGACGATAACTTGAACCCTCAGCTGGTGTTGCTTCCAAATTGTATAAAACATCGGTTTCTTTCTGGAAGTCTATCATTTTGTCATGAATATGATGTAGTACTTTCTGAGAGAAATTAATGCCTTTTTTAGTCGAGATATCAATATTCCACATATTTAGTAAGGATTCGTTCATCCCCAGTATGCCGATTGTAGAAAAATGGTGGTCAAATGATCCAAGATATCTTTTAGTGTATGGTGTTAGACCGTTTTCCATATGCAACGTAACAAGTTTTCTTTTTTGTTCTAATATTTCTTTTGATATCTCAAGCATGTCGTCTAGTCTTTGGAAATACTTTACTTCATCTCCTTTTGCTAAATATCCGATTCTGGGCATATTGATTTCAACAACGCCAATAGAGCCAGTTGATGCGCCGCTTGCCCATCGACCACCAGTTTTTTTTGCGATCTTTGTCATATCCATCTGTAATCTGCAGCACATAGCCCGGACATCTCCTGGGTTTAGATTAGAATTTACAAAATTCTGGAAATATGGGTTACCAAATTTCGATGTCATTTCAAACAGTAGATCAGTATTCTCACTATCCCAGTCAAAATCTTTTGTGATATTGTATGTAGGTATTGGAAACGGAAATGGCATCCCCGTGTAATCTCCATCCATATAGACTTCGATAAGTGCCTTGTTAAACATATTCATTTCTCTTTGAAATTCGCCATATGTTTGTTTGATAAGCTTACCACCAATTATTGCGGGTTCATCTTTCAGATCATTGGGTACCGTCCAGTCCAGGGTGATGTTTGAAAAAGGTATTTGACCGCCGTATCTTGTAGATATGCTCAGATTGTACATGAAACTTTGTATACAATTTTTCACCTCATCAAAAGTCAATCTGTCGTTTTCAATAAATGGTGCCATAAATGTATCAAGGGAGCTGAATGCTTGAGCGCCTGCCCATTCGTTACAGATTATCAGAATAAACCGGGAAGCGTGATCAAGTGCGGTTTGTAAGTGTTTCGCTGGTCCTGCTGAACATTTATCTGGTATTCCAGTGATACCTTCTTTCAGGATTTTCCTAAGATCCCAGCCGGCGCAATATGGTACAAGATGTTTGTCGAAATTCTTTATATGTATGTCTCCTTCGTCATATGCTTTTGCTGCCTTTTTTGAAAGAATTTTTGTTGTGCAATAATATTTCGTAAGTTCTCCGGAAAGATAGTCAGTAAGGCCTGGGTATGAGTAGTGAATATTGGCGTTTTCATTGACTTGCCGATCTTCTTCTCTAAGGTATTTTTCTATTAATTTTTCGACATCCACCTTGGGACAGTTATATTTTGCCATACAGAAATAGAGAGATATTAATATTTGAGTTTGGATATGTTCATCCTAAATTTTTAGAAAGTAAGTGTCAAAGTAAATGGATATTATTACATTTGATGATTGTTATTTGTTGTTTTATCGTATCTGACTTAGGTTAAATTTCGGTAGATATTTCATCTAGATTTATATCTATTTATTTTATGCTTATGTGTCGATTATATTTGTAATACCTTGATATATCTTCCCTGTTATTTAGGGTTTTGGGGATGAATGGTATATGTTTTTGTGATGACTTTTATCTATGGGATAAATATAGATAACTTTATCTATATTGGTAAAGTAAATCTAAATGTCGAACCTTCATTATATTTACTTTCGGCATCGATTTTCCCTCCAAGTTTTGAAACAATTTCTTTTGTGACAAATAAACCTAAACCTGTCCCTTCAACATCTTGAGTTTTTTTATCTTGTATTCTGCTGAATTTCTTAAACAATTTGTCCATATCTTCTTCTTTTATTCCAATGCCTGTATCCTTGACTGAAATTTGGTAATAGTCATCTTCCTTGGATATTGTAATATCTATGCTTCCGTTTTCTTTGTTATATTTAGTTGCATTTGTCAAAAGATTTATTAATACCTGCTTCAATCTATTTGGATCTGTATTTATCTTATCGATTCCTTTTTTATCGAAGCTGACTTTCACGTTTTTGCTTTTAAATAATGAATTCATCTCTTTTATTGTTTCTTCGATTATTGATTCTATATCTATTTCTTTCTTTTCGATTTTTATTGTGCCTGCATCTATTCTTGCTACATTTAACAAATCATCAATGAGATCAATTAATCTTGAGTTTGATTTCTGGACATTTTGCAAGGTCTCTAATGTTGTTTTATCCAAGGTCTCTTTGCCAGATTCAATAGCATTTTCAAGTCCCCAACTGATTGCTGTAACTGGAGTTCTAAGCTCATGAGCCGCAATAAATACAAATTGATCTTTGAGTTTTTGAATTTCCTTCTCATGAGAGATCTCTTTTTTATGTGCTTCTTCCAACTCTTTGGTTCTTTGTTTTACCAAAATCTCAAGATTTTGATAAAAGTGTTGAAGTTCTTCCGCCTCCTTCTGCCACTTTGACATAGTGACATATATATATGATATTGCTATCCAGAATGTTAGGAATGCTGGTATTACGGTGTAATACCAAGGCCAGCAAAACATGTATCCAGTAGATACAATGCCAAGGCTATACATTCCGTACAACCAACCAATTATTGTTGGAAATACAATTTTCCAATAACAGTACCTTTGAGTTTTTTTCGGAAAATAAATCCCTGCTTGAGGATCAAATATGTCATTAAGAACAAACCAGGCCAACCTACCGATACAATTAATAAAGAAATAATTGTTTTAATGTCCATATCGGGTAGGGCTTAATTAATTTTTAATTACTTAGTATATCATGCTAGTGTAAATCTTTGCTACCGAATAAAAAAACTTGAACTTTAGTAATTGATTATTGTCTTTAGGAAATTCTACCTTGTTTCGCTGCCTGGCTTTTGTTTATTTGATCTTTTGCTTTTATTTCTGCTTCCTCTTTGGAAATTCCATTGATCTGGGCTATTTGTTGGGTGATTTGACTAAGAAGAACCTCGTATGGGAATATGCCTTTTTTATTACCACAAAATTGACAGTAATCTGCAAAATCGTCTTTATCTAAAGGTTTATTGCAGACAATACAAAATTGAGCTAGTACGGAGGTCATTTTTATTAAGCTAATTTTAATAACACCAAGATTGATGTTGTTCTTTTAATATAACTTTTAATCTGAATTTTATCAAATTAGCAGCATTGTAAGTAGATAAAATATAGAAATTATGTACACCATGTATACCAAGAAGATTATTTAGTGAGCGTAAGATAACCGCTAACTTATGCCAATATATTTTCATGCTTTACATTTAATAGATATTTGTTTTACTATGAATTATGCCAGAAGAACAAACAACTCAACTGGCGGAAGTTCTTTACCTCATAAAGAAACTTGAAGGTGAAGAAGGTTTAAAACTGCCGCAAGGGTTAAGAGAACAAATTGATTTGAAGCTAAAGCGATTAAGGCGTATGGCCAGACAAGGTCAAATGTCTGGAGAATACGAACCTATTGCTAAGTATATAGATTGGTGTCTTGCTATACCTTGGGGTATTAGCACTACAGATAACCTTGATTTACCTCGCGCAAAAGAGGTAATGGATCAACTTCACTATAGTCATAACGACGTAAAAGAAATTATCCTTGAATATCTTGCAGTGTTGAACCGAAAAACTCAGCTTAGAGATGAAAACATAACTTCTCCTGTACTTGCATTTGTCGGGGTTCAGGGAGCAGGCAAGACAAGTCTAGCAAAAGCTATTGCTCAAGCTCTGGGAAGACAATTTACTCGAATCTCATTAGGTGCTGTAGGTAGTTCGAGTGCATTAAGGGGTACTACATCTACTGATGCAAATGGATTTCCTGGTCAGATTGTAAAGGCTTTAGTTAAAGCAAAGAGTATGAATCCTGTTATATTACTTGATGAATTTGATAAAGTAAGTGGAAGTGCGGAATCAAGGGCTGACTTTATGGCAATCATGCTTGAAATTCTTGATCCTCAACAGAATACTACATTCAAAGACCAATATCTTGATTATCCTGTTGATTTATCAAAAGTATTATTTATTGCTACAGCTAATAGTTTTACGACTATTAGCAGGGAGCTTCTTGATCGACTTGAAATCATACCTTTTCCTGATTATCCATTTGAAGATAAAGTTGAAATTGCTAAGCGCTTTTTGTTCCCACAGACCCTTAGCTATGCAGGACTTCAAGAACAGGATTTAAAAATAACAGATGATGTCTGGCCTGAAGTCGTAAGAAAGTTTGCGACTGATGAGGGTGTCCGAAGGCTTGAACGAAATCTTCAAAAGATGGCACGACGAGTAGTTAAAAGAATCGTCTTAGGTCAAGTATCAAATCTTGTAATTGATTCAAGTAATGTTGCTGATTATACGAGTATTGTCCTGCCTTCAATTTCTGAAGTAAGAAATATTGATTATACGAAGGGGGACAAGAAATATACTTCTCGAGATCCATTAGGCTCAGGGATAATAGAAGAGGATAAGATTTCGAAAATAGCAGAAAATAATTCTACTGAAAAACTTGAGTCTGTCTCTAGTGATCATGGCATCCCTATAAATCTTGGTGAATCACCAAATTCGAGTAGTAATTCAAACTCTGATAACAGCAATAATCAAGATACCCAATCGAACTTAAATATTCCAATAAATCAACAAAATGTTGTTACTTCTACACCTGTTGTAAAAGAAGTTTCGACAGATCAGCAAGTTTATACACCATCTGCAACAAATTCTTCTGTATCAAACTCTTCTATGAGTACAGAAGTTGCTATTGATTCTCCTTCTGTTGTCTCGAGTCTAAATATTTCTGAATCTTCGGTTGCGCAACCGGATGTCACACCCATAAAAGAGGTTAATGTTGTTGGTAGCCAAAATGACAACACGATTATGAATGATCACTCTGCATCGAGTAATCTTGTTGCCCAATCAGATAGCCAGAGTGATGCCTCTATTCCATTTTAAATAGATTAGCTAGAAACTTCCGAGTCTTTTTTGATGAGATTTTACTTCACGACTACTGCCTGTCTACTCATTTGGGACCAAAGGCTGTCCCAATAAGCAGTTGTGTATGATACAGTTCCATGTAGAGGATCGTGGAAATAGAAAACCTCTGGATTTTGAGGAGTTCCATCGTAACCAATAGCCAATATTGAGTGATAGTTCATTCCCTTAACGTATTTACCTTGAGTTGTATACCAGTATGTTTTTTGTCCTGCAGCAAACCATACAACAACAGGGTTTCCATTATGTAGTTCAGTCGCCAGTCCTTGTACATTCCAATTATAAACATCATAGGAGTTTGGTCTGTATTTCACAGCGGCCTTTTCTACTTGCTGAGCCGTAGTCCCATATCCTGTAACGTTCATGTATCCATTAATATCACCGACCCAACCTGCGTCAGGGTCTCCCCAGTATGGTCTTCCGTAGCTCCAGTATTTCTGATACGGTTGGGAAATGCCAATGTGATTTAGAAGCGTCATTTCGGCAGTACCTGCACCTCCAATATTTACACCGTAATAATTCAATGCCATTCTAAGAGATGTGAGTTCACACGATAGAGTATAGGGTTGCATATAAAATGGTGTACTAATTCTAATGTATGCTTTTCCTGTAGTGAAATTCGAAACAATATCATTGTTTATTATCGCGTTAAGTTGGATGTCTGATTGCGGCTCGTATTGCTCTAAAGATAAATCTCCATCGCTCTGAATATCTGTGCCTGATAAATCATCAACATGTAGTTCTCTACCAAGTCCTTCAGCTTCTATGTTCTCGCTAATAATTACTCGATATTGAGTATAAGGATAAAACTTAACTGTTGGAGTAAAAATAAATGTACGATTATTTGTTGTGGACCATGTCCCTGCAACTTCTTGCATATTACTTGCTTTGTAAACTTTTATGTTTTCAATAACTTCTGAAAGCTCAACAACATTCAGGTCGAAATAAACTTGTACGGGGTTATTAACTGATGTATTTGTTGCCGTGTTTGCAGGAGTAATTGTAATAGACGCTGAAAGATCATCATCTCGGTCAAACATAAAATCCAGTTGTACGGGATCTGATGAAGTTGGGTTTGACGTTTGGTTTTCCTGACTGCTTGATGCCTCGATTTTTGTTATATTACTTAAGGCCAGTGAGCCTAGTACAACAAGTGAAATAATGATCAGATATTTTTTATAGCAGCGTAATTCCATTTTTAAATTTTAGCATACAAGAGTGTTGGTTGAAAAGGGAAAATCAGTATGAATTCTTTTCTTCTGTTGAAATTTTGTTTATCTTGCTCTAGGCAAGACAAAGCCAAAGGTCGAACCTTTGCCTGGTTCGCTTTGTATACCTATATGACCACCAATCTCTTCGACCAAATGCCTCATCGCCCATAAGCCTATTCCGTGGGTATTTTTATCTTTTACTCTTGCTAATGTTTCTCCGAATTGGAATAGTCTCTGTTGCTCTTCCTTTGTGAGTCCTTGTCCATTATCGATGACATAATAGTAAACATAAGGCTTACCATTTAAATTAACCTTTTTGCATCCAATCCTGATTTGCACCGGATCTCCTCCGTATTTGATTGCATTTGAGATTAGATTGCTGAAGATTTCTGCAAGTCTGGCTCGATCTCCCATAACTGGTGTCATTTTTTCTTGAACTTGGATGTTAGCTGTGTTTCCAGGGGTTTGATTTCTCACGATGGCTGAATTAATAATTTGTTTCATAGAGGTAACTTCGATTTGTTCGATTTTGGGTTTATCTCTGAACATTCCAATTACTTCTTCAATTAATGTTACTGCCTTTCCTGATTGTCGGTTTAGTGCCTGAATAAACTCGGCGATTTGTTCTTCTGTTAAGGCGCTTTCATTAATTAGCCTTTCTGTAACACTATTAATACATCCAATAGGACCTCTTAAATCATGAGCAATAGTTGATAGAATGCTCTTAAGTTCTTCTCTTTGTATTTCCAGTTTGTGCTTTAGGTCAAATTCCCTTGTGACATCATCTAGTATTATTCCTGTACCTTCCTGCAAACATTGAGCCCTGATTTCAACATACTTTTTATCCCCATTGGGATGTGTGAATCGGATAATGCGTCTCGAAGGGGTATCTTGAGGATCTGTGTCTGGTTTTAATAATTCTGCTAATGGTTGTTGCTCGTCTAGTAACGGAAGTCTTGTTGTACTGTAAACGTAAAATTCCGCATCAGGAAGTGAACCTAGTATCGTTTGTATGTTACATCCTATTGCTGCAATGTCTCCATTATGAGGAGCAGCAGGAATACCAGTAATCTCCTGCATCTTTTCTGACCAGGTAATTATCATTTCATCCCGGTCAAATGTACAAGTGGCAATACTGCTATATGGCCAGTTTTCTTCTGTTGGAATTTCTGGTGTTTTTTGCTCTGAATTTTGTGCGATATAACTGACTGCTAGAGTCATTTAACTAAAGTTATAATTATTTCATCGGGGAATATAATAATTATACCCTATAATATGTAACGCTTCAATAGGGCGGTGTATTGAGACGCCAATATTGTAACAAAGAAAACATGCCTTAATATAAGGGTTTTGTGGATATTTACTGCTATTAGGCAGTTAGAAGTTTCCTTTTTTTCAATATAACCAATAAAATTCCAAAGGAAGTACTGCCCAGAACAAACGGTAGTACAATATTGCTTCCTGTTGCTGGAAGATAAATTATATCGTAAATGGTTACAACTTCTTGTTGAGTAGTTGAGCTTGATTGGTACAGTACGTCAGAGAAATTTACCTGTGTTAGCGTCTCGTCATCAGCTATTGTTACTGTAATTATATTATCAGATGTTAACGAAGGGCTTGTGTAGTCAAGTCTGTCCACTTCATAGACTGAATATGTTCCTGCGCCGAGTCCAGTAAATGAATATTCTCCACTTGAATTCGCTGTAGTGATTGCAATAGGATCTCCATCAGAATCATACAAGCCGACAAGAACTCCATCCAATCTTGGTTCACTTGCATCCATTATTCCGTCTTTATTTTCATCGTTCCAGACGATTCCTGAAATTGAGGATGTTCCTGAAATTACATTTAGTAAGTCCATCCCTGATTGTTCATAAGTAATGTCTGCAATTACCTTGTTAAAGTATAGACTTGACCCTGCAGATTTGAAAGTGAAGTTGTATCCAACGAAAGCAAATCTCATGTAATTATTTCCGGAGTCATTGAAAAAGTAATCACTTAATGCCGCACTTCGTGAATAGTTACTATTCCAACCTAAAGGATATGGATAGCCGTTATAATCTGAATCTGCGTATACATCTACAACCTCCCATTCATCAGAAATCGGGTTATATAACAATAAGAACATATCGTTTTGTTCAGCGTATTCTAGTAGTCGGGAATTATCTATGCTGAATTCAAGAGTTATGTCACTAATTTGATACATTGAGTTAACGGGAACATCTACAAATGTTACTTCCCATCCAGAACATTGATCATCATCTGGATCCCATGAATAGAAGTCAGTATTATTAATATCCCACGTTTCATCAATTTCAGAATAAGCTCCTGCTGTGTGTTTCTCCTGGTCAGTCAAGTAGTCATAATCAATGTATCCTGATCCACAAAATCCTTGATCTGCGTGGAAACAAACCAACCGGGAGTCATCGGTTTCTGTGCTCCAATCGATATAGTATGGAAATTCAGATGGATCAGTTGGTATGTAAGTCAGTGCTGCATCATTATTTGGATCAAAACTTGTTTCATCTCCGTTGTAATATGCTTCAATCAAGTCAGTGTCGTAAGTGTCAGAACAATCAGTTGCTGTACTGTCACCTGCTAATCTTGCGTAATGTCTTATTCTGAGGCGATTTTCCTCTGTGGCTGAAACTTCTTCAATAAATTTGTTTTCATAACTAATTAGTACAGATTGTCCAAGCCCTACTTGAAGATTTGTATCTGTGACGGGGTTTTTCCCTATTACTGCATTAATTCCAGCGGTGTTTCGAAATATTCCTGAATTGATGCTAGTTTCTGTGAGTTCTACGCTTAGTACATCTCCGGTTTGAGATTTCAGGTACACCTCTATTGTCTCTGTCACTGTTTCGTCAAAATTTGATGAATTATCTATTACTGTGACATAAAAAGGGAAATTTGGATCGATTGCAGGAATAGGATTTCCAAGATTGTCTGAGAAGTATACATTAGCATCCGCGTGAATATCAGATATCCATGAATCCCATAAATCAACATTCTTACTAATCTTATCTTTAGTCAGGATTTTGGTTCCAACGAAACCACAAATAAAAATAAATGCTGAAATTACTACTACTTTCTTTATTTTCGTTAAAGTTTTACTAAATTTTGTCATGTATCAATTATTAATTAACTAATTATTATATCTTCAGCAATTATTGACGGATCGTTTTCCTTTTCAAGTAATAAATTGTCATCATTGAGTTTATCAAGCCTCTTGGTAAAAATATTAAGTTTATATTCACCTGGGTTCACTATAAATCGATATAATCCATACTCGTCAACAACTCTTTTGGCAACAACTGTACCGTATTTATTTTCAGATAATCTGATAATCAATCCGTTCATTGGGCGATCTTCTGGGTTTGTGACTTTTCCATATTTCCATGATTGTTTTTTGCTTTGGGTTATCCATACAATCATCATGATTATATATGACAATATGGATAGTATTGATATAACATCAATACTTATGGTTAATCTGTATATTGTCCAAGAAAGGCCTGCAAAATACAAAAGACCCATAATTACAAAAGCAAGATTTTTTACAGTATATAAAATTCTTCTCCTTATTCCTTCATACGCTTGCTTACTTGAAGTTGGATCTATTGGAATAGTTGCCTGAATTTCAGTATTTCCTGGATTTTCAACAAGTTCTCCGTGATAAGTATTCATCAATGGGTCATCTCCTGCTCCTGTAATTATTGCTGATGGAAATTTATAACCCGATTTTGAAACAGTTATTCTGAATGTGCCCTTATCAAATGGGGTTGAATAAACTCCATACTCATTTGTGACAGAGGTATGTACGAGTTTGTTGTTTTGATCAAAAATTCTAACAATTGCGAAATCTATTGGCTCTTTCGATATGGCATTGTATACGATATTTTTGCCAGAACCTTTTATCCTTACCCCAGGAATTAGACTTAGAATAAATCCAAATGCATCAAAAATACTGAAATCTAAAAATATTGTTGTTAGTCCTATTGCTGCTATACTTCCGGTAACAGTGACAATTTGAGTAATTGGCAATTGTATTGATTTTGGTTCTTCATCTCTGCTTGTGTCTGGTAGCTTTTGTTCTGTTTGTTTTGGCTTATTATTATTTCCTGATTTACCTGTTTTTCCATTTCCTTCAGAAGGTTCAGTTTCTTCTGATTCCTCTTGCTCTTCTTCTGTTTGTGTAACTATAGGATTCTGTGTTATGAATTGATAAATTGTTTCGTGCACATAAATCGTAGTTGTGCTTCCTGCCATCTCACCGTCGCCAAAATCAATATCTGTAATGTTGCCTCCTTCGGGAACTGTGACATTTGTTTGGTTATTAGATACACCTGATGGAGAGGTATAATCAAGTTCATCTACCTGATAGACAGTGTAATCTCCTTCATCGAGTCCTGTAAAAGAATATTCTCCATTTGAATTAGTTCTCGTTACTGCAATTGGAGTATTGC
This sequence comes from Candidatus Dojkabacteria bacterium, assembly GCA_016929645.1. Lineage (GTDB taxonomy): Bacteria > Patescibacteriota > Dojkabacteria > SC72 > JAFGCJ01 > JAFGIK01. The sequence goes on along the minus strand of JAFGIK010000020.1, from coordinate 17,054 downwards.
TGCTATCGTATAGGCCAACTAATAAGTTGCTAAATCTATCTTCTCCGGAATCTATAGTCCCATTTAAGTTTGCATCGTCCCAGACTGTACCCGAAATTGACGCAGTTCCTGCTTCGACATTCAATATATCCATACCAGAGCTCTCGTATCCGACGTTTGCTACAAATTTATCAAAAAATAATGTTCCGCTTGAATACTGAGTAAAATTATATCCGACTAGGGCAAATCGTATATAGTTTTGTCCTGATTCTTCAAATATATAGTCTGATACTGCAGTATCTAATGTGTAATTTTCATCCCAACCTAGGGGATCAAGGTATTCATATTCTGAATCTGCGTAATAGTCTAATACTTCCCATTCGTCAGTTGTGTCATCATATACTAATAAAAAAATATCATTTTGTGTTGTTAATTCAAGTCTGTAGGTGCTGTCCATAAGAAATTCAATATTTACGGAATTGATAAAGTTTTCAGATTTAACAGGAATATCAAAAAGTGTTATCTCCCAGCCTGAACAAAATCCCTCATCCCATGAGTAAAAATCAGTATCGTTAATATCAATAAAATCATCTGAATCTAGATATGACATAGAGGAATGTTTGTCGTTGTCTGACAACGAATACCAGTCTACAGATCCTGAATCGCAATATGTGTCATATGGAAGAGTACAGATAGCCTGGCCATCATCGCTATCTGATTGCCAAGGGATTCCAAATCCGAATTCAGTTGGGTCTGTTGGAATGTATGTTACAGCTGAAGTATTGTTTGGATCAAAAGTAAGTTCATTTCCATCATAATATCCAAAATATTGAAAAAGCAAATCGTCAAAATAATATGTGTCATCGCAACTTTCTGCGGTACTATCTCCTGCAAGTCTTGCATAATGTCTGATTCGTAATCGATTTTCTTCCTGTGTTGTTATATCTTCAAAATATCTGTTTCGATATGATAATGATACTGCCTTGCCTCTTTTCACTTGAAGTATGGAATCTGAGATGTTTGCTGGTGCGACATCAACCTGAATACCTGTTGAATTAATAAAAATTCCAGAATCCACATCTGTTTCTAATAACTCAACTTGTAGCACATCTCCTTGTGCTGATTTAATATCTACTTCTATTGAGTCAACACTACTTTCATCAAAATTTATAGAATTGTCATTAACCGTGATGTACAGATCTTGATCTGGGTCTATTTCAGAAATTGGGTTACCAACGTTATCGGAAAAATAGACATTTGCATCTGCCATTGCTTTCTGAATAACTGTATGAATAAAGTAGAACTGAACTATAAATACAGTACTTATGAATACAACTATTATTACAAATGTTGTTAATACAATAGTCTTGATATTTTTTAGATTTATCTTATTCATTGTGGTCAGGTCAATTGTTCATAGTGCTATATTCAAATATACACTATGTGACCATAGAGGTACAAGTTTTTTTTAAGATTTGACTTGTGTGAATTTCTTGATGGTAATACTATAGTTATATTATTACCATTTAATATTTATAGTAAAGATGGAGAAATTCAGAACAATCAATATTGATCGGAAATTTATTGAGTCGAATAGGGATATTGTTTTCAATGCTTGGACATCATTGTGGCGTGACAGTTTCTGGGAGTTCTATTGTGATGGAGATATTGATTATGATATACCATATTTACTCGGTATTGTTGATCATGGTGTTGGATACGCTGTCTTTGATGAAGATGAAATCGTAGCGTTAATGTTTGGATCAACTGAGAAATTTCCTAAAGCCTTGAGTCAAGAAGAGGTGAACTTTTTCAAGGTTGTACGAAATTCATACAAGAAAATCGCTTTTCTTCAAGAACTTGTTGTAAGTCCAGAATACAGAGGATTGGGTATCGGTTCGATGCTCTGTAAGAGATTTATTGAGTATTGCAGTGATAAAAAATTTGATGCAATTATTCTATATACACATATTGATAGCCCGAGTATATGGCTATACAAACAATTGGGTTTTGATATGGTTGATACTTTTTATGTGACTCTTGATTATCCTGAGGGAAAAATTGAGCCGCGAAGCTATTTTGTAAAAAAAATTAGATCTTGATTCGATGGAATATTGAGTCTATGTTATGGCTAATCTGAATGATTTTCTACTGCAATTCAATTGCGATACTTTTACCTTCTTCTTCAAGCCAATTTGGATTCAATAGAAGTTTATGTCCAGAGGAACCTTCATAAACCTCAAAAGTTATCCACCCTTTGGTTGATTTTCCTGGCGCAATCTCTTCGTTTGAAAGGATGGGTTCTTGTGCACAGCTCCATGATTGTTCATGAGTATTTCCTTCTAAATCACTGATTTTCCAATCAAAGTAATTGGGCTTTATTGCCTTGTCTGATTGATTTACGTATTCGATTTCTACTGCTATGCAGAAGTGTCCTGGTTCTGGTTCATAAAATGGGTTTGGTTCGATATATGGATTTTCTATCTGGGTAACTGTAATTTTGCGATCGTCGAATTTGATAGGATCTCCAATGGAGTATGTTTGATTTATAACGTCATCAAGCGAATATTCATCCTTCTTTTGTGAATCTTGATTCTCTGTATCTTTTGGCTTGGAGCAACTGCTGAAGATACTTGCAGTTGTAATAAATGCTAAGAATAATAAAAGAGAGTATCTATTGTTATATTGAATCTTCTTGTAATTAAACATTACTTTTCTATTATAGCAGTTTTAAACGGATACTTTTTCCCCTCTGTGTTTTTAACATATCTTTTTGTTGTAAATATTGTCGATATGGATATTTATCTACTAGTCTGCCTTTTCCACTTTGAATTCGTTTGGTTCTGCTTTGCTTCCATTAATTTCTTCTTTATAAGTTGCAGTACTATCATCAAATGTAATTGTTATAGTGGCCGTATGATGAATTTCATTATGATAAGGCTCAACCGTGTTGTTGTCGGAGGTCCAGGTGTAGTCTACTGTAACTACCAATCTGTTTTCGTCATCGATTTCTCCTTCAAATGAATATTCATATTTGGTATCAACAATATCTTCGATTGCTGTGGACTCGAAATGTCCAGTTTGAGTATATGTTCCAGTTACATAATTATCTTTGTCTACTGTTAACTTTATCAATGTGTATGTTGATTCAGTTGATGTTGACGTAGGATGTTCAGTTTCTGTTTCCTCGTATTCGTAATCACCATCGAATATTGTTAATTCTGAGTTTATATTTGAATCTAAAGACTCCTTGTCATCGGTGTTTTTATTCTCTGTCTTATTTATTCCAAATTGCTCCATAATTTTACTGCGAAGCCTTGAATTTGTACCTACAATCAATAGAGGTATTAACAATAGTGTTATTGTAATGAAGCCAATAACAAAGATTATAGTTACAAGAGATTTTTTATTTTTCATAGATACGAATGCTCAATTAATTATATTGATATTTTATCATTTGAATAAATATTAATCTAGCAGGTTTTTTATGATATAATTAATGCAGTTAATATATTTATTACTTCTTATGGTGCAAATAGAATACAAAAACTAGTCAAAGACTCATTTCCTGAAAGTCTTAGTTGTCAGTATTCTTTTGCATTTCAATATCAGATCTTCCTTGTTTTCCTAACAGAGTTTTTGACTTTATTTAAAGTCATTTTTCTTATTTTTTTATGAAAATTCGAAAGAAAACATTATTAAAATTCAATGAACTGTATCTAAAGTTTAATGGTCGTGTTGTACTCGATAGGATTAGCGGCTCTGTTTGTTATGGGGACAGAATTGGACTTGTCGGACTAAACGGATCTGGAAAAACATCTTTGCTAAAATTAATATCGGGTATGTCAACTCCTAATTTTGGGAGTGTAATATCAAACGTCAGAGTTACGTATATTTCATCACTGGACCTGAATTTGCTTCTTTGTCAGAAGAAGGTTTTTGAATATATAAAAGAACAATATGCCGAATGGTGGGATGTGTTACTAAAATATAAATCTTTGTTCAACTCAGTACTTGATGAAAATCAAAAAATTTCAACTCTCAGTGGAGGTGAAATCATGAAGCTGAATTTGTCACGAGCTTTTGTTTCTGAGCCGAGATTAGTTCTTCTTGATGAACCTACAAATCATCTGGATAGTAAATCAGTAAAAGATTTAGAAACACTTTTAGCAAAGGGTAATGTTCCATATATTCTTGTTAGTCATAACCACAGATTTTTAAATCGTGTAGTAAAAGTAATTTGGGAACTTGAAAAAGGGAAGATCAATATTTTTGGTGGAAATTATGATCTATATCAGTTACAGAAAAAAAACCTTGCAGAAAAGATACATAAGGATATTGAAGTACTAAATAAAAAAATTAAACAAAAAGCAATGATTGCTTCTAAAAAACTTTCTCAGGCGAGGTCTCTTCATCAAAAGGTTTCTAGCAGAAATCCATATGCTAGAAAGCTTGCAGGTAAGAAATCTCGAACAGCAAAAATTCTTGCTGATAAAGTACAAAAAGAAACAAATCTTTTAAACGAAGCTAAAAAGGCTTTGTTAAAAAAGTCCTTGTTTATGGATATAAATGAATCCAAGAATACTGTTATTAATCAGCACTCTCTTCTTTTAAAAATTTCAAATGGCAATCTAGTTTTACCTAATAAAAAAACATTATTGTCTAGCGTTAATTTTCGTTTGTACTATGGTGACAGGGTTGCCATCCTTGGCAAAAACGGTACAGGTAAAACAATGTTTGTGAAACAACTTTCATATGATCAAAGACCAAGGATTGTTGGTGATGTCATATATGGGGAAAAATACAACACCTCTTATGTGGATCAGAAATATGATTTAGTTGATTTAAGTCTTTCTGTTATTGATAATATGAAATCCAATTATCCAGATATGACGTATCAACAAATCAGGACTAAACTTGGAAATGTTGGATTTCATGACCTATTAAGTATCTCCGAGGTAGCCAAAGATTTAAGCGGTGGAGAACTAGCTCGACTTGCTTTTGCTATGGTAACCGGTTCGAATATTGAATTACTAATACTTGACGAGCCGACGAATAATCTAGATGATGACACGATTAATGTTATCAAAAAGGCATTAATAGATTATGAAGGTTCTCTTGTTGTTGTATCTCATGATTCGAGTTTCCTTGATGCTGTTGGTGTAACACGACATTTTGAAATTATAAACCGAAAACTTTGTGAGATCTATTAATATTTTATTAACTTGTTTTTTAAGATAAACTGATAATATGAAAAGCATAAGTAATTTGAAATTAATTGAAAATGTAGCTGAGAAATTTCAATCGAACAATTTTAATGTTATTTCTTACGTTTTCTCAAGCCTCCAATAAGTACGGTTGCCACTGTTGTTGCCAATAGTGTTAGTACTATGTAAATCCAGTTATTTTGGAAAAACTCTTTTAGATTTGAATTGTTATCGGATTTAGTATTTATTGTCTCATTGTAAGATGTGTTTGTTGAGTCTTCTAGATCCTGAGATTGCTTTGGATGTACAATGGTTTCAGGGTCTCCTTCATTGTTATTATTTTCAACATCGGTTGCGGTCTTTTGGTTTGATTTGATTGTTGTATCAGGATCTGTTGTATCATCTTCTTCGTGCAACTCTCTGTTGAGATTTGGTGCTGGTTCAAAATTCGCAGTGACTGATTTGGCACTATCCATTGTAACGTAACAGTCCATCATTCCCGAGCAACCATTTCCGCTCCATCCGGTAAAAATTGATCCACTATAACCGATAGCCCTTAGGGCAATCTCTTGATTCTCCGGGAAAAGATAATTGCAAGATGTACCGCAATTAATACCTGATGGATTACTTAGAATTTTGCCATTACCTTTTCCTGATTTAGTTATATTTATTGTAAAATTATTTTTAATTACAGGTTGGTATTCAAAGGCTCCAATATCAATTATTGCGTTACCTGAATTCAGACCATCTTGAGGTCGGGTGCGATTCAGATAATCAAAAGAAAGAGCAGTTGAACTCCCATCGAAATTTATGTCAATTAATACTGGAGTACCTTTATCAATTGCTGGTGATCCTGATTGTAAATCAAAATCTAATCCAGAAATATTTACGAGAAGAGGATCTCCCCCAATACAATTAGTACAATAAGGCGAATTAGGTAAGACTTCATATGCTGCAGTTCCTCCATACATAAGATTATTTGATAGTGTAACAACTGGTGGAGTCTGAGCCAGTACTGTAGGGTGAACCGTCAATTGGCCAGTCTGATTGTTAATCATGATATTATTTTTAATCGTAATATTCTCAATGTAATCTGGATCTTCAGGTGTGGCACCTACGCATGTTTCACCACACTGCATCTTTATTCCTCCGCCATCACCAGCCTGACCCATGTTGTAAACAGTATTATTGAAAATATTGATATTTCTACGCATGCCAACCACTCCTGGTTGTCCGTCGTTTCGCCATTTAACAACCATTATTCCGCCATTTGCTCCATCATGAACTACATTGTTAAAAATATCTACATCCTCTACTGTACCTCCATATTCGGAGGTTACTGCTATACCCACATCAGTACTAACATTATTTCCGTAAACCAATATGTCATGGGTTGTCTGCTCCGGGTCCGCAGATCCAACTCCAACATATATTCCAACATCACCTGGAAGATCTGTCACCGTATTTCCATAAATAAGTCCGTTATTACTGTATCCTTTGACGCAGATACCCTCTCCACCATTATTTACGCTATTACCTCCATGAATATATGTATTGTATACCTGAAAATCAGAAACAGACCTTATACTAATATTTTCTTGTGCAGCGATATTATCCTCTGGCAAAGGAGCTGGGAGAAGCTGGCATCCTTGATATATCTCAATATCGTGAATAGAGATATTCGATGCATCTCCAACATAAATTCCTGAAATTTGCGTGTTTTCAATATATAGATTCTGTAAGTTAATATTACTACTGTCTGTAATAAAAACTCCGGCGCCGTCAGAATTCTGTATAGTAAGATTTTCAATCGTGTAATATTTTGTGTCTTGTATTTCAAAAACTCCTCCATAGTGGGACGAGTAATAGATTGATGTTCCGTCAATAACAACATCGCCTGAATCTGCTCCTTCACCTCGGATCGTAATAAATTCGTTTTGAGGATTTAGCCCACTGTAATTTAACTTAACGGGATCTGTTGTTTCATAATTAATTTCACCAATTCCATATGGTTCAGTTGTGGGCATTATATGAATAACAGAGCCAGGTCCACCCATATCAACTGCCCTTTGAATCGTTTTGAAGGCTGTTGTTGGAGACAATCCATCATATGAATCGTTGCCACTTTCTCCATTAACCCAGAAATCCGAGTTTTCAGGAACAATAATTGAAATGTTATCCATATATAATGAGCCATTGACTGATTCTGATGATGTTTTCCCATAATTAAAATATTCAACAGAGGATTGCATCGAATCATAATTGATTGTTCCAACGCCATCTACAGTCAGTGTAAGCTCATTCGTTAAGTTACTATCATAAACAAAAGTCACTTTGTACCATATGCCTTTTGTTAACGGTAAGTTTTGGGTTGAGTTTTGTAAGTTATATCTAAGGGTTAAATTGTAGCTATTTGCACTTGTGTTAATTATTCTTACCTGACCTAATGCAGTAAAATCCAAATTCCTGAATGCAGCTATTGAAAATTGACTAGTAGTATCAGTTCCTTCATAACGAAACCAAAATTCTGTACTAACCTTGGGTAAAATTCCTCCTTGAACGTGATTTTGCTTTATCATTGAGTAATTGGAAGTCGCAGCTGTTACATCCGTATAAACGTAACCTTCGCCAGCCGCTGAGAAATCATCAGCATGTTCGGTATCCTGGACAATATCCATATATACCTTATTTTCTGTAGACCATTTGTTTGGATTTAGACTTCCATCCTCAAGGAAATCGTATTCAAAGTTTTCATGTATGAATGTCCAATCAGCGTTAATTTCTGGTAAATTAACTTTATTGGACAATACTAGTGCTGCGATTGCGAATATTACAATCGGGGCAAGTAGGAGCAGTATTTTGTTGTTTATTCGCTTTTTTGTTATCTGCAAAGTCTATGTTTTTTAACTAAGGGTTGATTTCGGGAGATGAATATTGTGTTTCAGCTTAGGAAATTATAGAGTTTCTGTCAAGGCTGAGACCGAGTCTGCTTTTGGGTCTACATAATGACATAAATCCATGTTACCCAGTAGTACCATTATAGAAAACAGCAATATATGCTATCACAACAACCCAAAAGCAGACTCGGTCTCAGCCTTGGCTCTTTTCCTGAAAATGTGTCAAACTTCCTTTATGGTTGTGAAAAACGGAAAAAACGAAAAATACACCCCAAAAAGGATTGAATTTATGGCTCCAGCAGGCAGTTGGGAAATGTTAGTTGCAGCACTTGATGCTGGTGCAGATAGTGTTTATCTTGGAGTTGAGGGTTTTAATATGAGGGCAACTGCTGCGAGGAATTTCTCAATTGATGAGCTCGCAGATGTAGTTGGAAAATGCCATGAACGGAACGTAAAGGTTTTTATAACTGTTAATACAGTACTTTGTAATGATGAGCTTAAATTAATGTATGAAGTTATTGATGCTGTGAAGGAGAGTGGTGCGGACGCTGCGATTTGTGCAGATATTGCTACAATACTTTATGCCAGGCAAAAAGGTGTTTCAGTTCATGTGTCGACTCAGCTGTCTGTTGCAAATACTCAAAGTGTTAAATTTTATTCGCAATATGCGGATCGAATTGTGTTGGCACGTGAGCTAAATCTTGCTCAGGTAAAACAAATTGTTAAAGACATTAAAAGACTTAAAATAATTGGGCCAAGTGGCAAACTTATGGAGATTGAGATCTTTGGACATGGAGCCCTTTGTGTAGCGGTTAGTGGACGATGTGGAATGAGTTTGTTTTGTAATGATTTATCTGCGAATAAAGGTAAGTGCACGCAGATTTGTCGCCGAAAATACAAGGTAATTGATGTTGAGACTGGTAGCGAGCTAGTTGTGGATAATAATTATGTTATGAGTGCAGCAGATCTTTGTACTATTGGTATGTTGCCAGAGATTATTGATACGGGTGTAAGCGTTTTGAAGTTTGAGGGACGTGGAAGAAATGCGGAGTATGTCGATACTGTGCTTCGAGTTTACCGACAGGCTTTTGATGCTATCAACTCTGATTCTTATAATGATGCGAGCATTGCTAGATGGAGAAAGCGTCTTGGTACTGTATTTAATCGAGGTCAGTCAGATGGTTTGTATCATGGGATAAAATTTGCAAAGTGGGCTGGAATAGATGGTAGTAGAGCAACTGAGCAAAAAGTCCTTGCGGGTAAGGTTGTTCATTATTATCCAAAAATATTTGTGGCCGAAATTAAGATCGATTCTGATGTGGGGCTCAAGCCTGGTGAAAAGTTTACGATTTGTGGGAATACTACTGGGATTGTGACGGGAATTATTAAGGAGATGAAAATTGATGATAACCTTGTAAAAATTGCTCAAAAAGGAGATTTGGTGACCTTAGTGGTAGGCAGAAAGGTGAGAGTAGGAGATAGTTTTGGGATTTTAGTTAAAAGAAAGGCATAACACGGGCAGTTTTTTACTTGTTAAATTAGTATCCCTTTCTGTTTTTATTACAACTCGACTTTAACCAGGCCTTTATTTACTCCTTGCTGAAAAGAATGAATGTTGACTCTTTTCCATGAATCTACTTGTCGAGAGAATGTCAATTGTGGATTTCCTCCAACAGTATCTTTCTGAGAAATCCCGAATCTTACATCTGGAATGTCTAGCGTGACTTCTAAAGAATCAGTATCAATATTGTTTATAGCTATTTCCGGAAGAATGTATACCTCTTCGCCATGAAGACTCATTGCAAATAGGTATTGTGCGTCAGGCAGTAATGAAATCTCATTTGCTAATGATGCAGATTCTTGGTTTCCTGGATGCATTAGATTAAATATTTAAAATTTAATTATTAAATTGGTATTCTAGTTGCATAAATAGAGTTCCGCTTGATTCTAGGGTGATGTTATCTTGCCTATTGCCTGACTATCTGTCTTTATTTACCTTTATATATAATATTTTTATATCAATAATTCAAAGACGGTATATGACGCGAAACTGACATAATGTTTGGCACTTTAATTATATCAAAATCCCTTAGTAATTGAAATCATGTATAAAATATTCAAAGAAGTATTTCAAAGTAACTTTTTCTGTGGTACGCGACATTAATTTACCTACCAAGTTGAAACACTAATGTGTACGGTATCTTGCGTATGGTTTCGTGCTCGATACACTGATATTACGATACTAGATAGGTCTTCTTGTTTGGTTGTAAATAAAACATGAGGAGTGTGTGAGGGTCTTGCTAAAATATCCTCAATAAGGTCGATAATGTACACATGCCTTTGTGGGTAAATTTATTGCACGAGATGTATTTATTTACTCGTTTATCGCACAAATCCTTTCTTGTCGCAATAATTGTTTTTGTAAGACACATTACTTTTGCTGCTTACTTTTTGTCTATTTTAGTGAGGATCATTGGAAATTTTCGTTATAAAAATACGATATGTATATTCTATATTGACTGTGGGATATTTCTACATGATAATAAGCCTCTTCGCTCACGATATGGATATTCTTCTGTACGTAGACCAATTTTATATATATATTTTTTTTGTTTATTCAGCAGATTTTCATTTATGACATTTCATCTTGAGAATGTATCGAAACAATACTTTCATTGGCTCGACGTTGAGTCTTTCTTCAAGATCTATTCTTTTTTGCAAATGTATATCAATTGAATAAATAACGTATGTGAGAACTCTTCTTGAACATATCACTATAGCTCGACTATATACTAGAATGTCAATTCGGTGTTTACCTCTAAATTAGGCGTTAACCCTTGATCATTTGCGTATTATGGGGTATAATGTGCCATCATGAAAATTATTCAAACTGATTCTTTTCTTAAGAAATTTCTTTCGATCAATGCCTTTGCTGCATTGATATTCTCAATTGTACTATTTATTGGTGTAAGTCCAGTTGTTGCAGATTGGGCTTATTTTTTTGAAGATTTTGAAGTTGATTTTATTGAGTTTGGTGAAAACCCTAATGGTTGGGATGTTGGTGAAACTCATGGAAATTTGGATATTGTTCAGAATTCATCTAATACGTATAACGGTGGTGCTAATCAAGGTTACCTCGATGTATCAGCTCAAAGCAATGAAGTTGCTATGCTTAAAAAGTTTGATGTTCAGGGTGGAACCCAATCTCAAGTCTCGACAGAATTTTATCTGAATGTTAATGCTGAAAGCTTTTCAGGAAGCGACTCAAGTTTTGCTGTTGCTTCATTTCGTGATCCATCTGGAACGATAATCGGTCGTTGCCTTATTACAGATATTCCATCTGGTACCTATGGGATGCGTTTATACTACGATGGTACGTATTCTTCTTCAACAATATCAGGACTTTCTTCTGATACATGGTATAAGGTAACTTTCTCATACGATGATTCTTCTAGCACAGAGCTTGGGCTTACTGTTGAAACTGTTGGTGGTACGAATCTTGGTAGTATTGGGCTAGCATCAATCAGTACCGGTGTAAAAACATTTATGTATGGTAAAACATCCTATGACCTTATTAGTGGAGAACTTTGGCTGGATGAAATTTCAATATTTGTCCCTGAGGTTTATGATTTGTGGGTTGATGATAATGGAAGCGATTTAAATAGTGGACTATCAAGTGATGATCCTTTGGCTACAATTCAAAAAGCTGTAAATATGGCTGGGCCAGGAACTACAATTCATATTCTTCCTGGTACATATAACCAAAAAACACGTATAACATATCTTGGTTTAAATCCTTCTGATCAAGATATCACAATACGAGGAGAGGGAACTTCCGCTAATGAAGTAATTATTGATGGTACGGGAATAACTTTTACAGATAATTGGGGAGGATTATTTCAAATTCAAAATACTAATCATATTATTCTTGAAAATGTTCTTATTCAGAATTCTTCAAGCTTTGGTGTGTATGGCTTGAATATACATAATGTAGCAATTAGAAATCTTCAAACTAGCAATACTGGCTTTTCTGGTGTTGAAGTTAATGACTCTTCTTATTTTTCGATTTATGGAGTTGACATTTCAAACTCGTGTCGTAACGGTTCTCAGGAAAGTTTATCAGTTGGTACTGTATCAAACTTTAGTATTTATAATAATGCAATTCATGATGGTCCTGTGCTTCCTGGCGGCGAAGGTATTGCTGTTAAAGGAAACAGCTCAAATGGTGCTATCTATAATAATAAAGTTTATAACTTAGATGGTGACGTTGGTATCTATGTTGGTGTAGGAGGTGAGGGTACAGTAACCAGCAAGATTAATGTTTATCAAAATGAGATTTATAATACTGATCACGGTATAGCTGTCACTTCAGAATATGGTGGTACTATAGAGTATATCGATATTTTCAATAACGTTATACACGATGGTAAATATGGTGGAATCCTTATTGTTAAGTGGCGGGAGAATGAGCAGCCTGGAGTGGTAGGTTTTCGAAGACATATACGAATTTTTAATAATACCGTTGTAAATATGGCTTCTACTGCAAACGCTGGTATACACATGCAATGTGATGTACTTGCAAATATTGAAGATGTTCTTATTTCAAATAATATAGTTAGTAACAATGCAAATGGTGGAATTATTGTACCTGCATCAGTTCAATCTACTGTGGTTTTATCAAATAATCTGATTGATGATGTTAATGGAATTCAGCCTGGTGATCCTTATTGTTCAAACTGCGTTGGTGGAGATCCTTTGTTTGTTGGCTCTGGTAGTGATCCGTACGATATTCAGCCAGGTTCTGCTGCAATTGATGTTGGAACCCTTGCTTATACAGATATGAACTATGATGGCTCGAATGAGTTATTAAGCTTTGATTATACAAATGATGTGCGACCTCAAGGATCATCGTATGATATTGGTGCTTATGAAACACCTGGTGTTGTATACAATTTAAGTGTAAACGTAGTTGGAGAAAATTTAGGAGGTGGTGTTGTTACAAGTGTTCCTGGTGCGATTAATTGTGAAGAAGGAAATACTGGTGTTTGCTCTTACTCTTTTGGAGATGGTGTTGTTGCAACATTAAATGCAACTCCTGATCTCGGATCATATTTTGTTGGATGGAGTGGAGATTGTACTGGTACTGCGGCATGTGTTTTAAATATGAATCAGGATCACTCAGTTACAGCAACGTTTTCTCTTAATGCCTATACCGTAGATTTTGAGGCTGGTTTAGGAGGTACTCTATCTGGTGTTGAGCATCAAAATGTCTGGTATAACGGAGATACCAGTGCTGTTTTGGCTGTTGCTGATGGTATGAATGGATATCATTTTGTAAGTTGGACTCTGGTATCTGCTTCAGGTACCATGACTACAACGGAAAATCCGCTTATTATCACGAATGTCACGTCAAACACTACTGCCACTGCAAATTTTGAGCTTAATACTTATTTAATTGCAACTGATCAAAATAGTGATAATGGAGTTATTTTCCCTGATGATCCTTATGTTCCTTATGGTTCTGATCAATTATTTACTATAACACCTATCGATGGGTACAGTATTGTTGATGTATTTATCGATGGGATATCGATCGGAAGTGTTTCTGAATATACTTTTACAAATGTTACATCTGATCATTCGATTTATGTCGTTTTCAGTGTTAACAGTCTAACTTCGGCATTTACTTATCTTCCTTCTAATCCTGACACCGGAGACGTGATAGAGTTTTTTGATACTTCTGAGGCTCCTGTTGGAACTGAGATTATTTCCTGGAGTTGGGATTTCGGTGATGGCACAACATCTGCAGATCAATTTCCTACACATCAGTATAATGTACCTGGTACATATATTGTGACTCTGATTGTCACTGATAATAGTGAACCTGCAAATACTTCAATATATTCAACTGAAATTGTCATATCTGCAGTTCAATACAATTTGGTAGTTAATTTGGCTGGTAATGGTGCAGGATCTGTAATTAGTGCTCCTGCAGGAATCAATTGTCCTTCTGATTGTTCTGAGTATTTTGCAGATGGAACAAGTGTAGTATTGACAGCAACTCCTGCTGTTGGATCAACCTTTACAGGTTGGGGTGGTGTGTGTTCTGGAACTGGTACATGTGCAGTTAGTGTCGATGGCGATGAATCTGTGACTGCAATGTTTAGTATAAATACCTATACAATTACTTCCAGTGCTGGGGCTAATGGAACGATTACCCCTGTCGGATCACAAACTGTAAATTATGGTGCTGATGTTACTTACTCAATCGCTCCGGCTACTGGCTATTATATTGTTGATGTTCGAGTCGATGGAGTATCGGTGGGTGGTGTTTTCTCATATACATTCTGGGATGTAGCTGCAAATCATACAATTGATGCTGTTTTTGCTTTGATTCCTAATACTCCTCCTGCCAACCCAGGAGGCAATACTGGCGGAAGCTCTGGTAATACTGGTGGATATACTGGTGGTACGGGTTATACTGGGAATGCAGGTGCTACAGGTGGTACTGATGCGGACGCAGACGACGGTTCAAATGGAAATGGGGATTCAAACGATGATTCAGATAAAGATGGCGTTGATGATAAAGATCGTGACAACGGGGATGACAAAGGCAAGGAAAAAGATGAGAATGATTCTTCTGGTAGTGTGGATGGTACTTCTGGAGCGGGAGGTATTGGTGGAGATGAGTATACCGGGTATCTTCAGTGTTGTTTGGGTGGTTTGATCTTGTTGTTTATATTGGCGATTATTGTGTATTTGGTGAAGAGATCAAAGGACCGATTAGAGACCGAGACTCAGCTTAATGAAAATTTCATTAATTAAGAGAATCTTTTGCTTTTGTTGAGAGCCTTTTATAAATCTCTGTAGACAATATCCAAAATATTTGCAAATTTACAAGCGCAAGTGCGTGGTTTTACTTTGATATTAGGAAGAATGTAGACTCGGTCTGGGGTAAAGTGTATTTATTATCGAAAATTCTAGGCTTCAAAATCACGTATATTATACGTTATTTAATTATTCGAATTTGGTTATCCATATTAATGTTAACCAAGTTTCCTTTTCTGAAGAAATCTAAGGTTTTTTTATTAATATTCATTAACTTCAAAACCAATATCTTTCACAAAGTATAGAATTTAAATTCCTTATTAGCCGTATTATTTCTTTTTAATGAAATAATCATCTGACATTTTTTTGTGTTTTACGATTGTGTTTGCTGATGTATAATGGAAACTGTATTTATTCGATTAGAGATATATTTTCGAATTTTAAATGCTTAAATTAGTATGTCGGATAATTTAGGAATATGCTTGCTAAAAGAAAAGATCTTGTCTCATATATTGAGTGGGGTAAAAACTTTGAATGTTATAGAAGAATATCTGAAGATATATTAGACAGTGATGCTATTGCCTACAATACTCTTTATGGTCTCTTGAATATGAAAGGGAAGCTTATTCTTGATTTCGGCTGTTTTCAAGGTGACAGCTCATTTCGAATTCTGATATCAACCAAGCCTTCACTCGTTGTAGGTGTAGATATTGATTATAAAAGTATTAAAGAAGCTGAAAAAAAATATCATAAATATAAGAAATTAGTATTTTATTCAATTGGTGAAGGACAAGCTATACCATTGGCTATTCATGATAATAAATTTGATGTTGCATTAATGACCTTTGTTCATCCAACGATTAGTAAAATCAAAGCATTAGAGGAATGTTTTTTTTCTATTAGTCAAGTTCTGAAGAAGAATGGAATTCTTGCCTTATTGTCATTGAATTCAAAGAGTTTTAATAAAGGCTATTCATTTTATAATTACAATCATAGACTTCCTGCTTGTGGATACTTTAAGGATGGTAAAAAATTTTGGAATACGTTACGAAAATCAAATGGCGATACTATTAGTTTTTTTGATTTTTGTTGGGAAAATTCAACTCTTAAAAAACTGCTTCTTTCATCAGGATTTTCTGATGTCAGTTATATTGATCTAAAGTTTCCTAACTCTTTAAGAATTAATTCGTTATTGACGAAAAGCTTTAGAAAAGTATATGAAGAAAGAGGAATCGACTTTTCAAATAGGGATGAATTTAAAGCTCCGTTATACCAGATAATACTTGCAATGAAATAAAATAGGTTTAGATTCTGTCCCACATAAAATCGAATGATACTTTGCTATTTAAATAATAGTCCTTATTAATAAGAACACTTCCGACAATTGAGTTTCTGAAATTAATCATTGCAACTTTTCCATCATAGATGAGAATATCTATCAAATCTATATTCATTTTGTATGGCGCAATTTTAAATTTGAAATTATTACTTTTGGCATATTCAGTTGCTTTTGTAACTGAAACTTCTGAGTTATCAATAATTTCCTTTACTATTGAAGAAGATTTTTTCTTTTGACAATCTATGTAAAGTTGAGAGTTCTCTGGAAATGTTTTATGTGCTGCTCCTAAATTTACGTAGGACCTTAGTTCCTCTGCCGCAAAAGCTTCTATATATATTGATCTTGCTCCAAGTTTTCCTTCATAGTATTTAACCTCAATCATTTCTTCATCGCTACTATTTTTGTACTGATTTAGCTGTGTTATAACCTTATATACATTTTCTTGTGTATCTCTGATCTCTTTTAGTTTCTCCTCGTGAGCTATTTCTTGATTTTTTAGTAGTAGTTCAATTTTATTTGGATTTTCAGCAATGAGAAGTTTCTGCGAATCTCTTAAGCTTCGAGAAACAAGTCCTTTTTTAACAAGTTTGCCTATATATCTGTGAGTATTTGTCCTAGGCTCTTTAATTATCTTTGATATACTGCTGGTTGTGGAATAGTTATTCTTCAATAGGTTTACGTATAGTAATACTTCTTGATGACTTAATCCTAGCTGTTGAAGAATGATTGATACTTCAGAATGTTCTTGAATGTCTATCATTTTGTGATTATCCACAACATATGGATAGTTGTCAAGGTGTTCGA
>JAFGIK010000019.1 GCA_016929645.1 Candidatus Dojkabacteria bacterium | reverse complement strand
TTGATAGGTTAGATCTCTCAATTCTCGCAACTGGTCCCATTTTTGTGAACCATGTAGGTGGGCATTATCTACCCGATGAGTAGAAGAACACAATTTACAAAACTTGCAATTTTTTATATAGTTAGATTTATGCCCCCCGAACTCGGAATAAATATTGATACAGTGCTTATAATCGCTATTGTTACAATCATTGCATATATACTGAAAGCACTTATTGGCTTCGGAACAGCAATTATCATAATGCCCATTCTCATGTATTTTTTTGGACCAAGGGATGCTCTCGTCATTGGAGCATTTGCAGATCTATTCTCTAACGTATTTCTACTAAAAAAAGAGTGGACAAAAATAAAGGAACATCCATACCTTTACCTACTACCAGGTCTGATAATAGGTACATTCATCGGAGTTTCTATCCTTATTAGAGAAAACGATTTATTTCTGAAAAGACTTATGGGCATAGCAATAATTCTTTATATTGCTACACAGTTTCTAAATATTCGAATTAAGATAAAAAAACAAGAATATAAAATAATCTATGGATTATTTGCCGGACTCATAGCTGGTATAAGCGGAGGATTATTCAACATAAACGGCCCTCCTTTAGTAATTTACTTAAACAGCGTACTCGATGACAAGGTAGAGATACGAGAGAATCTTGTTATATTACTGATAATAGATAGCTTATGGCGAATATTCTTGCTAACCATTAATCACCAGGTTTCTGAATTATCAGTATCTATATTTGTCCCTATTTTAATACCATCCATATTGATCGGTTTTGCCATTGGCTCAAAAATAGATCAAAATCTGAAGACAAAAGCATTCAAAATAATATCGCATATTGTTCTTTTAGTCATTGGCATTGAGATGCTGATTTAAGGTAGAATTCACATAATGAAAGCAAAAGAGATATTGAACAAAATTAAAGACAAAATCAGCTTTAAACTGGTTAGTATTTCAATGATAGTACTACTCGGTCTATCGTTGCTCATCTTAGCATTTGTCAAAGCTCCTATTTTCAAAGGTACCAAGGCAAAAAATCAGCCTTTTTATGCAGAAAAAGAAAATCCAGAAAGCCAGGAATCTCAATTTCATCTCGAAATCGCAACACAGATAAACAAAACAGTCGAGCAAATTCTTGCGAAAAACTCAACGAATAACGCAACAGGCTCAATTGGATCAGCTAGTACTGATCCAACAAGTGGATATCCAGAAACAATATTGCAGTGCACTAGAGACGGTAATGATCTTTTAGTCCTTGTAAACAAACAATATCAGCTACCTGCTACCTATGCACCAGCAGATCTTGTCCCTACATCCAATTCAGGAATACGAGTAACTCAAGGATACTTGTACAGCAGAAATGTATTAATTAACGATTTATCCGAACTTAACAGTGCTGCTCAAGCAGCTGGAATTGATATCGCAGTATTGTCTGCATACAGAAGTTACGAAACCCAACAATCCACATATAACTACTGGGTATCTACGCTCGGACAAGCCGAAGCTGATAGGGTATCAGCAAGAGCAGGGCACAGCCAACACCAACTTGGTACTGCCCTAGATTTCACAACAAGCGAAATAGGTGACGCCCTAGGCACACAATTTGCAAATACACAGGCAGGAATATGGCTTGCTGAAAACGCCTGGAAATATGGCTTTGTAATAGCATACCCATATGGATACGAGTCAACAACTGGATATAGCTATGAACCTTGGCATTTTAGATACATTGGTAAAGAAAACGCTGCATCATGGAAAAATAGCAGCCAAATTCTAGAAACCTGGCTACAAGGCCAAAATTGATCTCATTGAAGCAGCCAGCAAAAAAAAACACCTTAAAAAAATCGCTCCGAATAACAAAAGTTTCAGATTTTTAATGAACATAAAATTTTAGCAAGGAGACGCTATTGCTTAATATCGCAAACTCAAGGTTAACAATCCGTTTAGTATTTGAATTAACTGGAAAAGAGTAGGGCGAGACAAGCAAAGGCTCTATTGTTTCATTAACTCAATAATCAAATCATGTATAATATAATGGTCTAAACAAATTTATTAAAATAATGCCCACAAATAATACAAAAATGAATAAAGAAGACCCTATTCCTAAAAAAAATAAATCTTCTAAAATATTGAGGAGACTTAAAGGAATTCTAAATTTGTACACACTAATCGGATTTGTATTCTGGATTCTTGCTACGATATTCATTTTCATCCCTTATTTTCCACATATCTGGTACAGATTAAATGCAAACGCCATTGATAGCGAAGTGGACTCAATAACCTCTCCAGCGGAGAATTCCAGCGATCCAGGATCTTTTTCCAATAGAATTAACGACAACCCAGAAGAAAAAGTTGAACTACCTGAGTTCGACAAAGACTTGCCAAAAGACAACATGCTGATCATTGATAAAATTGGAGTGAATGGCATAATTCAGGAGGGCATAGATGCAGAAGCTATACTCGAAACGGGGCTATGGCGAGTCAACGACTTTGGCACACCTGAAGATGGAAACACCATAATTATTGCCGCTCACCGTTTTGGTTACATTTATTGGACAAATGAGTTCAGAAAAACCAACAGCTTTTACAATCTACCTCAGACTACGGTGGGTGACAGGATTTACATTATATGGAACCAAAGGCGATATGAGTACGAGATTTACAAAGCCGAAGACAGTACAGAAATCAATGATTACAATGCCGATCTGATCCTTTATACATGTAGGATGTTCAATTCCCCAGTTCGAGTGTTTAGATACGCCAAAAGGGTAAATTGAGCCAAATATCCAAGACTAAAAGCCAAAACATCTCTTTTTACAGCAAACACTGGTACCCTGATATCCTTGATTATAAATCTATTAAATTTTCACTATAAAATTTTTTAGGGCATTAACGCATAATTACCTTCATAAATTTATATCAAATATGCCTCCATGGCTCAGGATCTTCATCTATCGGCACTTTATAACCTTTATATTTTTGCTTTACAAAATCTTCAAGAGAATTCACCCTCAACTCGTGATTTTGAACAAAAAGTTCAAACGAATGAATTTTATTCTGGTTATCCCTAACTATAGGTAATGTTTCGAAATAGTAGTTTTTTTCAAGAGAATCTCGAAAATCACCAATCAAGTCATGAAGACTTAAGTAGCCCTCTTCAATCTTCTTACTTAGCCTAAACTCAAGTTCAGTCAAATCAACTCTTGTTGCAAAATATTTCATAGCGTCTTTTGTCATAAAATTTCTCAGATCTTCCTTAGTTGCAAAGTCCTTCAGATCTTCCTTGGTCGCAAACCTCTCCAAATCCTTCTTAGTCGCAAAGTCCTTCAGATCCTCCTTGGTTGCAAACCTCTCCAAATCCTTCTTAGTCGCAAAGTCCTTCAGATCCTCCTTAGTCGCAAAGTCCTTCAGATCCTCCTTAGTCGCAAAGTCCTTCAGATCCTCCTTAGTCGCAAAGTCCTTCAGATCTTCCTTGGTCGCAAACCTCTCCAAATCCTTCTTAGTCGCAAAGTCCTTCAGATCCTCCTTGGTTGCAAAATTCTTCAAATCTTCCTTTGTTGCAAAACCATGCAGCTGCTCCTTCAAGTCATCCTTTGTAGCGAAAACCTTTTTCAAAATCTCCACATCGGCTTCGGTTATTGCCATATTTTTCCTTTTTAAAGTTAGATAAATTATATTTTACATGCCAATTATTAAAAATTTCTAAAACTACTAAAATCATGGAAAATGACCAGTTAACAGGCTATGCCCTGACAGGCGTGGCGTATATGACATTAAAAGGATTACGCATTGTCAACTCTGCCTGAACTCGCTTAGCTCCCGATTTTACGATCGGGATATTATGCGATGACATAATAAAAACGGCAAAAGATACTCCGAAGAAGCTACAACAAATACTTGAAGATATCCCCAAAACAACCCTATTATAATTCTCAAAAAACACCTTCAACGTCACTACAATTATATAACTATAGGTTTACATTTTACCCAAATAATGGTATAATCACGTTATTCGAAATATAAATTATATCAATAATTTTAAAAGCCCAATCTACCTAAATGAGAAGACCAAATCTTACAATCGTTATACCAGCTTATAACGAAGAAAAAAGGATCGGTGCAACCCTTGAAAGTTTGGGTAGATATTTCGCATCTAAAAACGCATCATCTAAAGATTTTAATGCAGAAATTCTTGTCGTCATAAACAACACAAAAGACAACACAGAAAAAGTCGTAAAAAAATACAAAAAAGATTATCCTTTCATTAAATACATAAATATCCCAATGTACACAGGCAAAGGTGGCGCTATAGCCGCTGGATTTGAAATCGCAAAAGGCGAATACGTCGGCTTTATGGACTCTGACAACGCAACAAAAATCCAAGATTACATGAAAATGTACAGACAACTTGCCAAAAACAAACAAATAGACGGCGTTATCGCCAACAGATACATGGAAGGCTCAAAGATTATCGGTGGCCGGGATTTCAAAAGAACAATATTCAGCCGAGTTTTTAATATGCTCGTGGCAAGAGGCTTGTTCCAATTAAACACAAGTGATACACAGTGCGGCTACAAAATCTTCACAAGAGAGGCAGCCAAACTTTTAGCAAACAAAATTTCAACAGTAGGCTGGTTATTCGACTTAAACATTCTGCTTTTATCAAGATACCTTGGACTCGAAATTAAAGATGTACCAGTTAAGTGGGAAGAGAAGGGGAATTCAACAATCTCCGCAAGCCGAAACGGCATGGGCATTATCAAGGAGATCGTTGAGTTGAAAAAACAGGAGATAAGGTATAACCAAAATGTATCAAGATTTGAAGAAAAGTCACTGCTATTACAAAAGGATCTAATGTCAAATAAGAATTATCCATGGAAATCTTGCTTATAAACCTCAATTTTTAAACAAGATCAGTAATCCAAAAGTCCACCATTAAAATCAACATAAAAAATATAAAAGGCTTATTTGATAAAAAATACAAAAGCCAACATAAAATAATAAACAAATTTAAATAATATTTAAATTCAGATATTAAATAATAGTAGGTCACAAATATGACCGACTTACAAAAGGAACGTAAATTCAAAAACTATAGGTTGACTTATTGAAAATATTATGATAAAATAATCAAGTTCGGTTAAATATTAAATATAAAGATTTAATAATGAAGATATTAAAGAAAATTACATACAACTTAATAGCAATATCAATGACAATAGCGTTCTTCCTTAGCAATCCTATTCAGGTACTTGCTGCTGGAACAAATTGTCCTTACGGTATATGTCACAATCCAATAGATACAGGTTTAATTAATGACACAACTACCTTTATATTTATCGCCTGCAGTATAGTTCTATATGCAGTTGGTTTCTTTCTTGTAACAAACGCTGAATTAATACAAAAGAAATTACCAAAAGATAAATAACAAATACCAGAATGGTAAATAATGAAAGCCCTTAAGTAATTAAGGGCTTTTTTGTTATTAAACGCTTCACAAATATCCGATAAAAGTAAATACGCAACAAAAATATTGCAACATACTATTTCATAATTACAGCCACACATAAGCACAAAGAACTTATCAAAGCAAACTCATTTGAAAATATTATCCAGAATATATCAATGTCACAATACTTGACTATAGGCCACAACCTGTGGTATAATGACGGCGGATAAAGATAAAAATCTTTATCAATGTTCTTTAAAAGTAGATGATTGAATAAAAACATATTTTCTTTCATAAGGAAATATACGTTTTTATAATAGTTAGGAACCTCCAATTAGAAATTTGGTCTCCGCGACCTAACTTGTCTACCACTAAGGTAGATAAATTAGGTCGCAAGACCTTAAACTATTCACTATTTAGGGAGGAACAGAAATGAGCCAAGATACTAGCAGACTTATATTGACAGTGACCGTGGTGGCTGTAGTTGCATGCCTTTTGTGCTCGGTGGCAGGAATCGTGGGGACGATGGTATATCGAAACTTCACCGCGACTCGAGAAGTCGTCGAAAAGCCCACCACCGAAACCAACCGCGAAACAGTCGTAGACGACCGTCAGAATAGCGAGCTCAAGTTGGGATGCTCCGGCGAGGGTTGTGTGGTGCAAGATTTTTCGCCCATGCGGACCGGGACTGAGGAATGGGATAGCTATCCTGTATACGTCGATAACCCGCAAGAGGTTTGGACCGCAGGTTATCGAAACGGTGAGTGGCAAATCCTTTTCGCTCTACCCGGATGTCGTACGAGCATCTCGATCGCCACCGCGGAACACAACACTATCACGTTCTCTCAAGGTGTCACCACAGGACAAATTGGGCAAGCGCGCTCCATATGGGTTCAACAACTTTACGAAGCACCTGGAAGCCCATATGATAGCTCCACTCCGATTTTGTACTGCAGCGACACTACTGGCTACAAATAGCCCAAAATGTGACAAAGCAGTACATTCATACCCAACTTCAATCATCTAGCCCCGGGGGCGAAATTTAGCGCACAGCGCAAAATTTCGTCCCCGGGGTCCCACCAACATCATACTCCCTTAATTCCTACAAAAACCACAAATCTTTTTTCAAAATACCCTCTATTATTTTTTCATGATATTATTGTTCAATATAAAAACTATTTAACAGAACTATTTGTTTTTGTAAGCAATAACGTTTATGAAAAAAACAAACTCAAAGAAAACATTACTCGAAAAGATTGTCCATGCAATATCAGCTCCATTCATCGGATCTGGGATAAGCAAAAGATTTCCCTTTATTTACAATATTTTTCTTAAAATCTATCCACTTCTTGCAAAATCTGAATATGATATTGTTAAGATTCCTCTTGACCTAAAGCTAAAAATCTCAACAAAGGACACAGGGCTTGGAGCCTATCTTAAAATAACAGGAGCATACGAGCCAGAAGAGACCAAAGTTTTCATTGAAAATGTCAAAAAAAACAACGTGATCTTTGATATCGGAGCAAATATTGGATATTATTCCGTTATTGGATCAAAAATAATTGGAGAAAGTGGACAAGTATACGCATTCGAACCCGATCCTTTTAACCTAAAACTACTCAACGAAAATATAACACTCAATAAACAAAAGAATATTATTAGTATACCCAAGGCCGTCGGAAGTTCGAATCAAAAAATTTCTCTACAACAAGATTTAAATCAAGGACACACAAGAGTATCTACAAAAGAGAAATCATCACAGGAAATACCTCAAATAGAAATGATTACTCTTGATGATTTCATTTTGGAAAACAAGATATCAAATGTTGATTATTTAAAAATCGACATAGAAGGATACGAATTGTATGCACTGGAAGGAGCAGAAAACAGCCTAGGTAAGGGGATTATTAAAACAATTATGATCGAGATTAACCCAGAAGCCCTAAAGCAAGCAAACACCAAATGGACCGAGCTTTATGCTTTACTTGACAGATATTTTGAATTGTTTATCCTCGATACCGAAGCCCAAAATACCTTGCAAAAATCAACACCCGCAAGAGTAGGGGATATGCTTAAAAAGGTTAACTTTATAAATATTTTCGGAAAATCTAGAGGTGAACAAAGTAGATAAGATTCAAAAAAAAACAAAAAATAAAACCTTTACAGGAAAAATTTTATATCCGATATTAATAGTAATTGTTGGCCTTGTAATACTTTTTCTCAACTTTGACAAAGATGTCAGATTATCAGGGTGGGACAATCATCAGTCAGAGCTTGATTTCATTCTTAATATTCAAAGAAGTTTCTTTCATGCCTGGGATGAATATCAGGGAGTTGGTATGGCAACAGGTATGGCAATGGAAGCAGAACTTCCAAAGCAGTTGATTACTTTCCTTCTAAGCCTTTTTATACCTAACCAGACTCTTCGTTTTATGTACTTTGGTATATGTTATATAACGGGACCACTTGGAATTTACTTTCTATTATGCCAAATTCTAAATACAAAAAGAAAATCCAAAACTCAGAAAATCAATAATCTCCAAGCTCAAAACGATTATAAAAATAACATATATGCTCTTCTAGCAGGATTATTCTATATGATGAATATTCACACGCTGCAGACGTTTTATGCTCCACTGGAAATGTTTACGGCTCACTTCGCAGCCATACCATGGATCATATATTTCACAAACAAATACCAGCAATCAGGAAGTATAAAAATTCTTTTAATATTGACGATTGTAAATTTCTTAGGTTCAACACAGTTTATTACTCCTACTTTTTTTGCTACTTTCGGCATAATTATGATCATATTCACAATATACAATGCCTATACTTACCGTCAAAATTCTATTAGAAAATTTCTTCTCAGTTGGATATCAGTTGGTGTCGCTAATGCATATTGGCTACTACCTACGCTGTTTTTCCTATTTAGTGGTTCTAGCAATGTTCTTAATTCGAAAATAAGCGAGATTGTTAGTCCTGATTTCCCAAAGCAAATCGAAGCGTACGGCACATTTGAAAACTTTGCCTTAATGAGAAATTTTTGGTTCAGTAATATTGATTGGAACGGATCAGGATGGGAATTATTAATGGGAAACTGGCCCATGTATTTAGATCATCCTTTAATAAAATTCTTATCATACATTATATTTGCAACTATCATACTTGGAATAATAGGCTCATTTATCACAAAACCTAGATATCGGATTGTATTTTATTTATTATTTATTATCTGCTTTATAGCATTATTCCATTCAAACCCACCAACTGGTCCTTTATTTGATCTAATAATGAATAACTCTAAATTTATATCTGAATTATTTAGAGCAACATATACAAAGTTCAATATAATGACGATCATTACATTCTCATATTTTTTTGCAGTAGGACTACAAAGTGTTGGAATGCTTTATTCAAGACTTGTATCTCAAAAGGTGGCAAAGGTAACAATCGCAATTCCAGCACTTATCATATTGGTAGCAAATTTTGGCCCTGCGTTTCAAGGATATCTTTTTTATTCAAGAATAAAAACTGTTTATCCAGAAGAATACCAAAATGCCTTTAAATATTTCGAGAAGGAAGACGAGAACAAGAGAATTCTACTTTTACCGTTTGAGAATTTTTCTGGATGGCATTATTACAACTGGGGATATAGAGGTTCAGGCTTTTGGTGGTACAAACTTAAACAGCCCATCACTGACAGGGCTTTTGATGTGTGGAGTCCATACAATGAGACTTTATATAACGAATTTCTTTACTCAGTAAAAAATGATAATCAGGAATTATTCCAAAAACTATTGGACAAATATGATATTACCTATGTAATTTATGACAAAAATATTGCTTTTATTGAAAACAATACTCAAGAAAACTTTCTAGCAAATGCTGAAAGCTTAAACCTAGATGAACAATTTGGAAATATTCAAATTTACAAAAATAATACAGATCAAAATCTTGTTCAATCTATCAATAACTACGACAATGTTATTCCATCCACTCCATACATAACAATAGATCAGGAATTTCAAGATTATGGAAATTATATCTCTTACATGGATGATAATATTTATAATTCATCGTATTTGTACAAAAATCTTGAACGTGGGAGAGAATCTGAAATTAACATCGGAGATTCAGATATAATATTTAAACCAAATAAAGACAACATTACCACAGGAACACTTAGAATATCCGATATTTATGAAAAAGAACCTTATATACCAATAAAAATCACATTCAATAAAGCCAAAGATAAAATGTTTATTGAACCAATTTATCCACAGATTTTCTTAGATAACAAAATAATTGAGTATATTAATATAGAAGCAACAGAAGCTGAAATCCCAAACTCAACCGACTATATAGCTATCAACAACTTACTTATCGATATCGATAAAACAAAGAACAACGATGAATATTATGCTTTAGTCTCAACAACAGAAAATACAACCATAAATTTTTATTCGAAACAGGAATCATATTCTTTTGATCCAGAAGTAATGAATAAATTTTTAGATTTTGAAATACAAAATTGTCGAGCAGTGCAAACCGAATCGGAAGTAGAATCTAACAAAGATTTGGAACAAAACGAAATTGAAATTATCGCAAAAGATGCTTCTGCCTGTTTCTACACAAAGATACA
This sequence comes from Candidatus Dojkabacteria bacterium, assembly GCA_016929645.1. Taxonomy (GTDB): domain Bacteria; phylum Patescibacteriota; class Dojkabacteria; order SC72; family JAFGCJ01; genus JAFGIK01. The sequence goes on along the minus strand of JAFGIK010000019.1, from coordinate 2,848 downwards.
AGGAACATCAAATCAACAACTACTTGTTGATCAGAATATACAATATACAAAAGACAACGAACTTGACCCAAGTATTTGTTTTCAATCAGAAACTCAAAATTCATGTCAGAATACCATTATCACCAAAAGCTCAGTTGCCACAGATAACGAAATGATTGAACACACTTCAATATTACCAAGTTCTTCACAAGACTATTTTTTTAGAATTTCTCTTGATACCCCAGAAAGTAATGATTATTATTCCGTAACAATTAAGGATATACAAACGGGGATTTATTATCCATTTGATGAATTGACAATAGATCCAATGGATATGAAACCGAGGCAAGAAATAGAGAATCTAGAGATAAATGAATTCCAAAAAATTGAAATCCGCATCCCTAAGATAGATGTTGGAATAAATGAAACAATAGAGACAGAGATAAAAACTTCAAACCCAATCAATAACAGCGATAAGGGCAAGATAGTAAAGGATGTTAACGGAAAAAATGTTAAATATACGGTAACTGACACAACATCACTCGATGTAGTAAAAATGCCCAGAATGATTGATTCTCAATCCTACATAGTTTTTGCAAAATCCGAAAACATTTCAGGAAAAGCATTAAAGCTCTATTTATCAAAGGAAGGAGAACAGATAGCTACACTAGAAGAATGGGCAGATGGCACATTCATAAAAATTCCAGAAAAAGAGACAGGCAGAGATTATTTTATAACAATTGGTGCATCATCATTTAGCCCTCGGGACGAAGAAATAAATATTCTGGAAGATATTGAAATATTCCCAATTCAGTATAATTGGTTGAAATCATTGAAGGTTACAAATACAAACTCTAACAAGACATCCGACCTCAAGATCCTAGATATCAAAAAACACGGCTCAGGATACTACTCAATAAATACATCGTCCAGTGACGACAACGGAGTAATATCAATATCACAAGGTTATGATAAGAACTGGATAGCAATACAGAATGGAGAAATTATACCTCACGTTAAGGTAAACAATTGGTCTAATGGTTGGATAATTCCAAGAGGAAATAATACCATATACATAATCTTCATACCTCAGATTTTTCAATGGTTTGGATACTTATCATTTGGGTTATTTATATTAATTTGCTCTATTATATTATTAGTGAATAATATAAAGAACAAACGGAAATTACCTCAGGGTTCAACAGATAAATTAAAAATTTCAACATATGAGAAATACCAATGAACCAATGTTTGTTATAACCTCATATCCTCCCAAAGGATCATTACATGGGAAAAAAGTTGGAGGAGTGGCTTCATTTGCAAAGAATACATTAGATTCCATGAAAGGCTATCGATTCACTGTACTATCTGAGGTAATTGATGAACAGGAAACTTACACTGAAGGGCAAAATACAATAATACGATGCTGGAAAAGAGACAGCATTAATCTATTTTCCAATATTCTCAAAGCAATAACTCAATACGAAAAAAAGGAGCATCACCAAAATAAATTACTAGTTGAATTTGAATTTGGTATTTATGGTAATCCCTTTATAACAGGATTAATCCCATTACTTTTGATTTTATTAAAATTAAAAGGATATGAAATAACAATCGTGTTACACCAAGTTCTATCAAATCTTTCTGAGCTAGCTCCACACCTAGGCATTAAGAAGAATAGTATATCAAGCAAAGTTCAAAATCTATTACTTCAACTATACTACAAAGTATTACAAATTATCGTTGATAAGATTATAGTATTAGATGAAATTCACAAGCAAAAACTTGTAAAAAACAGGACGAATAAGAAAATATTTGTAATTGCACATGGAGTTGAAAACATTAATTTATCAAAGATACAAAAGGAGCCACTATCAATAAGAGATAATGACCCAGAAACAAAGGTAATTACTTGTTTTGGATTTGTAACTTGGTATAAAGGTATAGATTTAGTCATTGATTCATTTTCAAAATATCTAAAGGATAATCCCCAAAATCCTTACAAAATAAAACTACTGATAGCAGGAGGTGAAAGTCCAACCCAAAAAGAATCACCTGACTATCAAAAATTTTACCGGAACATAGAAGAAAAAGTAAAAAAAATAAGTAAACATGCAGAATTAACTGGGTTTATTCAGGAAAGTGATATACCTAAAATATACCAAGACTCAGATATTTTAATTTTTCCATATAGAACGCTAATGTCATCTAGCGGACCTCTTTCGCTGGCAATTGCCTATGAAAAACCATTTGTCATATCAAAGATCCTAGAACCATACACTCTGACCTATGATCTTAATCGGGCACTACAAGATGGAGGATTGACTACTAGAGATATAACAGTAGATTTCGACAATCCAGATTCAGTTTTGAATATAATTGATATACTAAAAAACAAAGACCAATTGGCAAAAATTAAACAAGTAGCACACGAAGTCAAACTTCAACGATGTTGGTCAGTTTTAGGGGATAGATATAAAGAAGTAATACAAAGCCCAAAGGGTTAAAAGTAAAAAATCAAACATTACACACAATTAATCCCTTTTATGACAAATTATGACCCAAACCCTCCCAGCCTTATTTTTCAAAGGTTCCATCCTAAACTCAGAAAATCTTATTACAAAAGGACTATCTATAAATCCTTTCTTGAAATATCGCCCACTATAGGGTATAATACTTACATATTACAACAGTCGTTGCATTTTTAATTTTACTTTAATTAAAAATCAATAAAATAGCATTTGGAGGGATCATTAGAATCCCTTCAGATCCAAGTTTTAGATTGCTTAATGTCCCATGACATATGCAACAGATTTAAATTAATCTGTAGTCATGAGAATAGAACCAAAAACAATCATTAACAAATATT
>JAFGIK010000018.1 GCA_016929645.1 Candidatus Dojkabacteria bacterium | reverse complement strand
GTGCAGTGCGGGTTTTCGAAGCCTTAAACTTTTAATCCAGTACGAGCCAAATCTTTTATTTTCATTAATTACTATTTTTCCAAATCAGCGATTTGGCGGACTTATGAAAGGGGAGAGCTGCCAGAATTCCGACAAAAGCCCGCATTGCATATGAGCCATTGTTGGGGGCTGTGTTTATTTTTTTATTATTATGGTGTTATATGTTTTGTTTTCTGATATTATTTTCAAAAAGTATATTCCATCAGGATAATTTATAATATTTATTTCTGAGAAATTTGTTTTTTCTTTGAACCGTAGTTTCCCGTTAATATCATGTATTCTAATTTCTTTTATTGTTTGATTTGATCGATTAGTTATATAAACAATTTTACTTGTTGGGTTTGGATAAACCTGAAAATCTGAAAAACTTACCACCTCAGCTATACCAACTGCTGAGCATGGGAGTAGAATAGGGGTTTCAGAGTCATCAATATTTGTTCCAAGAGTTAGTTCACAATATCGATTTGACCCAATACCCCAAAAAGTCGCATCAGGTTTTTCCATAAAACATGCGCTTCCACTAGCGAAAATTGACACCCAACCATTACCGTCATCAAGTTTTTGGAAGCCTGAACTATTTAGGCTCCAGAGTGTGCCGTTTGTTTTCAAGGCATATATAATAGAGGGTGTTATTTCTTTCCAATCATTATCAGATCCAATACGCGTTGGAACATTTACCAAAGAAGGGACAAGACTTAACTGATGATCAATATTGTTACCCCATGCCCAAATTGTACCATCTTTTTTTATAGCAATTGATTGCTCGGAATTAGCATTAATTTCCACCCAATCATTATCTGAACCTATTTGGATAAAATAGTATTTATCGGTAAAGGAACCATCACCCAATTGCCCATATTGATTTGCGCCACACGCCCACAACGTACCATCTTTATTAATTGCAAGTGTATGGCTACCACCACAAAGGATTTTCTCCCAACTATCCATTGACCCAATTTGAACAGGCGTTAATTCCATTGAGGTATGACCCAAACCTAACTCCCCATGTGAATTACTACCCCAACCCCAGACAGTTTCATTTGATTTTATTGCAATTGTAGATCCACCAGTACTAACAGAGATCCAATCCGTATCGATTCCTATTTGAATTGGCGCGTTTGAATCCGTTCGTGTATTATTTCCAAACTGACCACTACGGTTGTCGCCCCATGCCCAAAGCGAGCCATTAGATTTAATCGCAAAAGACCTGCTGCTACCTGCAAAAATATATTCCCAATCATTATCCGAACCAACTCTACGAGGAGCGCAAATTTTTACTTCATTAGTACTCAACCCTGCTTGCCCACTAAGATTATCCCCCCACGCCCACAAAGAATGATCAGTTTTTGTACCTAGAACATGAGTCCTGCCAGCAGAAATAGATAGAAAACATTGGGAATTGGCATGAAAAGACTGAAATATTATTACTAAAATAATGAGTAACTTTTTCATGATTAAAATTTAAAATAATTAAACTGTTTTCAAGTGTTTGCACGAACGATCGAAATTAATTGATAAGTTTCGTAATTCGAACCAACAGTGTTATCAATTTTAACAAATGTTACAATTTCACCATTATTAATAGTTAATGTTGCCTTTAATGTTAAAAATATGTTGTTCGAGTTATCAAATGTAATTGAATTTCCATTTGCTCTGATAGTAATTTTTTCTCCTGCATTTATTGAGGACAGAATAGTTTTAATTATTGATGTTGTCCCAGTTACAAACACTAGTTTATTTCCAGAACAATCAATTGTATTGTTGATGACCGATATTACTTGCATAATACCATAAGTTTTGCCCAATTTTAAGGCGCGAAATGTATTATTTGCAATATTAACACCCCCTGTTGAATTATTAAGCGCCATTAAAAACGAGCTGTTGTTATTAAAATATACACCCTCAGGATCTGAAACCGTAACGTAATTATTATATACATTCAAAAACGATTGATTAACCGAAATACATTGCCCCGCTTTAATATTATTTGGAGCGTAAAGAGATCCGAATCCTGAAGCATTTGAAAACCGGCTATTTAAAATATTAACGCTTTTACTCATCACCGTGTTTATCTTGTTGGTGGTATTGCTTTTTACTGTGATTGCTACACCTAAATTTTCAAACCAACAATTGTCAATTGTAATATTACCTGCAAATGCTATGTACAAACCATAATCTGCGTTTTGCGTAGTACAATTAATAAAAGAGATAACGGCAGAACTATATTTGTCTTTGTTTGAAATATTTATATTTTGACCTTTAGAATAGGTGGCGTTTTGATAAAAACCGTCAAAAGTGCAATTTATAAATGAAAGTTGACCATTGTGTCCAGTTATTCTTAGTGCTGAACTAAAATCAGTAGACTTTGTTACTCTTATATTTTCGAAAACATTAAATTGATTTGGCTGTAAGTAATCAGAAAATTCTTCGCCTCCCTCTATGTATATTCCGTCTCCTTTAAAATTAGAAATTTGCATATTTTTAAACACAGAATACCATAAACCGCCATGTTGTGGTGAATTTAAAGCACCCATAGCTTTAAAGTGAAAACATCCTTTTTCAGTTTCGTTACCAATTAGTTTTAAGTTCGAAACATTAAGGAATACGGGACCTATTTCCATTTCAAATAGATAATCTCCAGAAGCCCCTCCTGGAGAATAAATTAAAGTATCACTTATAGACTCACCTATAATAGAGATGCCAGATTTTAGTATAATATTAGTTATTATGTAACTCCCGTTCGGGATGAAAACAGTTGCTCCCTTTATTGTAGATAGAGTAGTACTGTTTATTGAGGCAAAGTTAATTGCCTCTTGAACGTTATAAGTATAATCGTTTCCAATACCAAAAGCGCCAAAAAAAAGGACATTAATGAATCCTTCGAACTGTCTAACCCATCTTCCAAAATCGTTGTTGGTTACCTTTATGATGGTTCCGTTGTTATCTTGGCTGTGAATTCCAGTGCCAATAAAATTAGTGCCGGTTTGCCAGATAAAAACTCCACCACCCCCATCACCAGCATTTGTGTGTCCCTTGACAAAAATTGTATTACCGGAATTTCCAGGAATACTTCTTAAGGATTGTAAATTTAATACTTCAGTCATATTTATAAATTTTAAATGATTTCATGTTCGTTAAGATAAATCATTGCCCCCAACG
>JAFGIK010000017.1 GCA_016929645.1 Candidatus Dojkabacteria bacterium | reverse complement strand
GGGCTTTCCAGTATCGAATTGAAGATAGCCAATTCTATGTCCAAATGAGAATAAGGATTTAACTGCACAAAGCATCCTTTTGATGGTAGTGGGTGCATAGTCTTTTTCAGTCAGATAGTCAGCGTAGTCCTGGAGGTCTTGCAGTGTGGTAGTCCGCAGGGACTTATTGACCTGTTGGCTGAAATGTTGAATGTCATTGGTATATCCCTTGATGGTATGTTTGGATCTTCCATGAAGCCACAGTTGAATAAGCTGCTCATCACTGTTAGCCTGTTTAGGAATTCTCTGAACAGGCAATTGTGGAGTACCGGCGTCCGCAGTAGTCGAGCCAGTCGAATGCGGTTCAACGACAGTTATACGTCGTAATATTGGATAATTTTTCTGCATGATTTAGATTCCTTGTGTGTCCCAAAAGTATATGATTCCGGCCAAACATGTGTACCATGCCGGGGGCAAATAAGTAACATAAACATAAGTTTTGCCAGTCATTTCTATCATTTTTGCTTAAAAAAACGGTATAATTCACGAACCACAACACCCTGATCCACTCCCTCTGTCCCATCCGGGTACAGTTTATCAAGGGCTTTTTGAACCTCTTCAAAGGCAGTCTCCAATCCCATGGATTCGAGCATTTCACCCAATTCCTGGGTTACAGGATCGACCTTCTTCTTCTTTTTAGAATGAGAATGATTTTCTTTTTTGCGGGGAGCATAGAACAACATATAAGAACCATCAACCCCAATCCCTGTCTGTCGAGCCTCAAGAATTTTCTTCTGCAAAGCGGCATCGAAATAGGGGCGACTGGAGCGTTCATCAATCAGAGGTTTGGGGAAGAAGCCACTATCAACTAATTGATAGTACCGACTCCGAGACATTTGAAGCATTTCACAGATTTCTCTGATCGATACTATTGGTTTACTTATGCTTAACTTTTGCTTATTCATTGTGTAAGATCCTTTTAACAATTGGACAACTAGTGTTAAAAAATTTACAGTTGGCAGTTCTGAATATGGTCTTTTCCCAAAGAAGTTAATTCCCTGTGAGAACACTTGTTTTTCTGAATCAGATTTTCCTGTAACAAATACGGCTCTAAAACTCCCTTGATAGTTTGAGTAGGAAGAGCCAACTTGGAAGATATAACGTTCAAGGGAGCAGGACCATTTTCATTGAGAATGCGAAGATAATTACGCTCCAGTTCATCTAATCCCAACTCATCAATCTGAATAAGTTTGAATGCTTCCTGTACATCATTCATACTGATAATATTTTTTCCTTTTGCCGAGGCGACATTCCAGCATTGTTGAAGATTCCGATTCAGGGCAATTCTGGGTGTTTTCTTGCTTCGTTTTGCAATTTCAATTAAGACCTGCTCTGATTGAATATCCCATTTAAGAGAAAAAGTACGCTGACGGATGATTTCGACTAAATCTTCGAGAGAATAATATTCAAAACGAGCATAGATACGCATTCTGTTACGAAGTGCCTCCTGCAAAAAATACTCATGGGTTGTTGCCATAATCAAGGTAAAATTTTCTAAGGGGATCACTCTCTTATTTTTAGAGTTTCCTCGCTTAGGCACATAAATGACTTTTTCGCTCAGTGCGGTCAAAAGTATATGTTGGGAGCGAGGGTTCATGCCTTGGCATTCGTCAATAAATAAGGTGCTATTTTCAGTGGCGGACAGCAAGATCGAAGTGAGTTCTCCGGAGCTGGAGAGCATTTCACCATTCGTCTCAATCAGATCAAGATTGCCTAACTCAGCGTGCAGAGCTTTGGCTACAAGGGTCTTTCCCGTTCCGCTGTATCCGCAGAGCAAACATGGACCAAAAACCCCAAGAGAACCATTCTGGCGACTCTGAAAGAAAGCGTCAAGATTCACTTTCAACAGGTCAGTGACTTTCTTCTGTCCCCGTATGTGATTTAATGAGGTGATTTCAACTTGATTAACATCGGTTCCTATTTCTTTTGCCACTGTAATTTTCTCCATTTTTTATAATCTCCACTGAAAAACCCTAGTCTCTGGTCAAAAACAGGTGTCCACTGCGCCAGAATCAGTAGCGATTTTCAAGGGAAATCTCAAATATGAATGGCAATTTTTAAGAAAAGGGTCACCGGGGTATGGCAGCGAGGAGAATCTGAAACATAAACCTTCAATTTTGATGGTTTTAAGGGATATAAAGGTAAAAACCTTTAAAAAACCTTTAAATCAGGATTGCAGAAAAATAATAAATAATTTTCTCAATAAGTATTTTTTTTATTTCAGAAAATGATTCCGATTTGGACTAGGAATTCGACAGGGACTGTCTATGATGAGACAATGGATCGATGGGTTTGTTCTGACTGATGAACATGTTGGGTGAAGAATAATAAAAGTTATTCTGTTTCCCTGAAAATCTTATTCGATGACCAGAGTGCAGCGTTTTATTGACATTTTTCTATATGAGATTAAAATATACACAAATGAAGGACAAGTTAATCACAAAGGCGTTATTCCTCACTGCCCTCAATTGCCCAGTACGGGCATGGAGGGATAATAATCTCACTACCCCCAAATCACTCTCTTTCTATGACAAATTCATCATTGATGAAGGACTGGATATCCACAAAAAAGCCCAACTACTTTACCCTGATGGAGTGATGGTCTCAGGGAGCAATATCACTGCTGCTAAACAGACTGCACAACTGCTCAATGATCCTGAAGTAACTACTCTGTTTGAAGCGACCTTCTTGATCCATGGAGGAATAACTAAAGCTGACATCCTGCGAAAGACGACATCGGGATTAGACTTGATTGAAATCAAATCTGGACTGAATCCCAAGGATGAATATCTAGACGACTTAGCCTACACGACTATGATCATTACTCAGGCTGGATTGCCTCTTGCTTCTTGCTCTCTTCTACTTCTCTCCAGGGATTACCGATATGGGATGCCTATTCAGTCCCTGTTCCAAGAAGTTGACTGCACAGAGGAGGTTCTGAGACGATCTCGGCAATTCTGGAGTCAGTATGACACAATAGTCAAACAAGTCTTCTCTGAGAAGAGATTGCATCCTGATTATAAATTTGAATGTAAAGCATGTGACTACATTGATGACTGCTTTCAGAATAATCCTAATTATCATATATTCGACTTGCCCAGACTGCATCACACAAAGTTCTGTAGACTCAGAGAACTGGGGATAAATAGTATAGAGGATATTCCTGCTGATTTTGAACTGAGTCCGACTCAGGAAAAAGTCAGAAAGGCAGTTCGGACAGGGACTGAATATATTGATCATGATGGACTCAAAAAAGAATTAAGTCAATTAGTCTATCCAATCCATTTCTTAGATTTTGAGACTTGTATAACAGCTATTCCATTATATGAAGAGATTGCTCCTCATAGCCAGATAGTGACTCAGTATAGTTTGCATGTAAGTGATGGAGATGGGAAGTTGGTACATCATGAATATCTTTCTAATCATAGGAAGGATTGTAGGAGAACATTGGCAGAGAAATTGATTAGACATTGTGGCAGTGAAGGTAGTGTTTTTAGTTATACAAGTTTTGAGAAAACAGTTATCAATGGACTGATTACGTTGTTTCCTGACTTAACAGAAGAACTTCAGGAGATAGTTAACAGATTGGTTGATTTATGTGCTATTCTTCAGCGTAATTATTATCATCCTGATTTTCATGGTAGTTACTCAATTAAGAAGGTATTACCTGTGATGGTGCCAGATCTGAGTTATGAAAATATAGAAATAGGGAACGGTTCTGATGCAGTAGCTCAGTTCGCCATGTTGGCGAGAGGGAAGTATGATGCGAAGAAAGCTAATAAGGTAAGGCAGGATTTGTTGGATTATTGCAAGTTGGATACATTGGCGATGGTCAGGCTGTGGGAGATACTGGAAGAAATGATGAAACTGGATCAGTGAGGAGAGAGGGATATGGCAAAATGTTTTTAATTTAGGTAGACCCCACCCCATACCCTTTTTATATGGCATAAGGTATCCAACTCTGAGGGAGAGGCTCAAATTTCGACTTTTTCGACAGGGGAAAATTTAGATTGAAAGTTTAAGGAAATTTTATTATACCAGAAATACTCCAAATGATTTTTTAGGAAGTGAGTCAGGTAATTAAAGGATACGAAGATGGCTAATTGGGAATCAAAACCGCTTTCAGAAATAATCAATAAGATATCTGATGACTACTATGTATTACCAGTGATCCAAAGGCGACTGGTTTGGACAGAATTAAAAATGGAGTTATTATTTGACACCCTAATGAAAGGTAACTCATTTGGAGGAATAATGGTTCTTGAAGAAGAAAGAGGATCAAAGCCTCTTTTTGCCTACCGAAGATTTACAAAAGATGGTTCAGATATAAAATCAACTGATATAGATGCCCCTTTATCCCAAGAACAGTACTTTGTCATTGATGGACAGCAGAGACTGCAAACATTTTACATTGGATTGACAGGCAATCTAAATGGAAAAGAACTGTATTTTAATCTCAATAGTGAACATAAAAGATTAGAGTTTGATTTTAAATTCTCAGACAAAGAAGACAAACTTCCCAAAACTCAAAGAAATGGGGACGATGAATGTGTCATGCAAAATATATGGTATCCTGTGAATCAGCTTTACCAAAGAGCTAAGAAGATTCAAGATCCTCAACAATTACAGGACGAAATCGTAAAAAGCTTAAGGGTTGAGGGGCTTTTAGAACAAAATATTAAAGCAAATATATTAAAATTCTATCTTTCGATATTTACCCTTCCGTCAATAGGAATAGCCAAAGTTTTAATCAATAAAAGTCTCCCAGAAATGGAAAATAAGCAACGAATCGTAGAATTATTTAGAAGACTGAATGATGGCGGCACAAAATTATCTTCTTTTGATTTGGTTGCTTCGATCTTAAAAGGTTATAGCTGGGGAATGGAGTCCTTTTTGGATGAAATCATTGAATCAAACAAAGAAATCGGGATAGGACAAGATGAGTTGATTAAGTTGATATTTATTCTTCAGGACAACCACAAAAAAGAGATGGTAAATGTAGGTTCAGATGATGCTAAGTTTGCTATAGATAATAAGCAAAGGATCAAAATAACATTGAAAGTGCTACAGAAATACCTGCATATGTCAAAATTATACAATTATTACAAAGAAGGAAATAGATCGGCTATTCCTTTATATTTTATTGCATATCATATTTTCCATCAAAACCTGGGAGACATGCAGCTCGAAGGCTTTTTTGATCGTTTTGATATAAAAAGTGAATCATTTAATAAGCTATATCAGTGGACATATATTTCGTTGCTTAATGGAGTCTTTAAAAGCAAAGGGGCGGGATGGATTCCATATAAAACAGGAATAAGAAAGATACTTGAAATAACAAAAGACTTCAAAGGACGGGAGTTCCCTAATAACGATCTATATGAGCTTTATGAAAATCATCCACTACACTTTTTTAAAAGACAGGTAAATGCAGGAGACTTAGAGCAACTGGATCGTTCAATGGTTTATTATATCATGTATGATAGAGAAAGGATTGTTAGGGAACAAGATATAGATCACATACACCCTAAAAATATTCTTGAATCAAAAGAATATCCATTGGAAAGTATAAATTCGATAGTAAACTTTCAGTTATTAGATTTCAAAACTAATCGTGGTGAAAAGAATGGCAAAGAGTTGAAGGAATGGATTAACAATTATGTTGATGATAAAAAATCATACTTATCACGACATTTGATACCAGATGATTTTTTATTATGGGACTCGGATAATTTTAGCGATTTTATGGAAAACAGGAGAGTACTCCTACTTGAAAAAATACAGAAATGTATAAATAGGTGTTGAGTATTGAATATCCCAGACGGATCAAAATACAAACATTTTCAGGAGGTGAATCATGTTTGATAGTGAAGGCGATAAGAAACTCCAAGATGGTTTGAAAGCTCAGGCAAAATACACTACATTTGAAATTCTTGATTTATTAGTCAAGTCTGATCATCCCCCGGTTTCAGAAGACAATCTTAAGAAACTCGCTGACAGGATTTATACTTGTCTTTACTCATTTCATTATTTCGATCAGTCCTCTCAAGCGGAGGACTTTTTGAAAAAGCATCTGGATGATATGAAATATACTGAGTGGGAGCCGGAGTTGACTATAGGGGTGTAAAAATATTTTATTCATCTCAAATTTTAATGAGTATCCTTTAAAGCATTAAGAACATCAAGTATTATTGACTTGCTCCCCAAAAACTGTACCAGTTAAAGCGAGAGTATAATCGATGAATTTGGTATACTATTAACACTAAATTTAAGAGATTGTACTCATGAAGAAGCCTTACAATGTATCCAGATATAACATGTCGGCTATGCTGTAGTGGTTCAGAAATGTTTGCTGCTTGGAAAATTGTAAGTGGCAAAAAAAATAACCTTATATTGTTTTCACAAAAAGGTTATAACATTATATCAAGGTCTGTTTAAAAGTCGCATCACTATCGTTTCAAGACATTTAAGAAAGTAAATGTAGCCATAAGATCACTTAGGATATATAATATATACCACATTAGATGACAGCCTAATAGACAAGGTAATTTATGAAAAATATGTTTGTTGATCTCGTTTTGTTTGATTTTGATGGGGTTTTAGCTGAATCGGGACGATTCAAAAAATATCTACAGACTTTTCATAACTTAAAATTAAGTCAAACAGCAGAGTTTTTTGAAGGTGAAAATTTTTTAAAATGCAGAGAAGGGAAGGCTGATCTAAAAACAGAAATCGCCCCTTTTTTAATAAAATGGAATATAGGAACAGATGTAGAAACTTTTCTTGAAAAATGGTTTAAGATAGATAGTAAAATTATAAAAGCCAGTCTTGAATATTTCTTTTACCTTAAGGAGAAAGGAATATGTGTCGGTATAGCCTCTACACAGGAGGTTTATAGAAAAGAATATCTCGAAAAACATTATGATTTTATAAGAGAATGTGAGTATAAATTTTTTTCATGTGATCTCGGACACACAAAATCCAAAGACGACTATTATAAGGTAATTAATATAATGATGAATAATAAAAAGATTTTATTAATCGATGATTCCTTGGATAATGTCATGATCGCAATAAAAAATAAATGGAAGGGAGTTCATTTTAACTATGAGCAGTTCGATTGGAGAAACGTCAATAAATATATCACCTTTAAATAGGAGATTTAACTTATTTATATTCTACCCAGAGAATTTAATATGTATTCATCACGTTTCGATGTTATTATGATAGAAGGAGTAGATGATGGAAGAACTTAATTTTGCGATTAAATCCGCTCTGTCTGGAGAAAGATTAAAAGGGGGTGGCGTAGATGATTTTAAGGGTGATTCGAGTGCTATAAAAAAAGCAACCAATGTGATTCGTGTCGCCAACACAACGGGTTTTGACCTATCCAAAACCGCGATAATTAGTCTCGGAGGTGCAGACGGATCAGAAATTGAGTATATTTTAAAGAACTCAAACATCTCAAAGGGAGTCATGATTGAATTGGATGATGATCTTGCTTCTTTGGCTAAAAACAAAATTCAAAATATTCAGAAATCTGGAAAAGAGTTAAAAGTATTTACAGGAGATATCGGGAATAAAATTGCTCCTGCATTGAAGCAAATCGAAGAATGGCGTTCAAATAACAATATATCGAGTTTAATTGTAAGTATCCATGCTCTACTTCATGAGTTGCCTAATCGTGGCGAGAAGACAGAAGATATCGAGGGTATACTTGCACGTTTTATACATAAAGATTATCCAGTTCAGTTTGTGGTGCGAGAACCTTGCGCTCCCCGTGACCTTCCATCGACAGTATATCTTAAGGCCAACTGTAATCCGAAATTACTATCCCAATTGTCGTTGAAAATTAAAAACACGCATCCTTATGTATTTCCTGGATCTCCTCCTGTTCCTTTTAATGATAGTGTTCGTATGAGTTCCCGTTTAGCTGTTGAAACGATTGTAAAAATATTCTACCTTAATTCTTTCGCTTATGAACTTGAGGAAGTTGTCACTTTCTTTACGAGAGATGAGTTACTAGATGTTTTTCGTCGCGTTTTTGGTACAGATAATGTTCGTCATACAGATTTGCAGAGCGATTCATTTGACCGATTTTGGAATATTTACAGATTTAATTTGAGCGATAGACATCTGACTGAGTTAAGCAAACCGCAACTACACATAAGTATCGAAGCTAAGTGGACACCTGATGACAAATCCTTAAATAAGAAGTCTGATTCGGACGAGTTGAGTGATAGTAAAGACAAAATTTCCCTTAAAAAAGATGCGAAACTAACAAAAAAAGTCCCAATTACGCCAACCAATTTCAATGACATCGACTTACCTGACATATTTACTCCTGGAGTTAAAGTTGAATCCATTTACGAAATGATATCTTCATTTTTAGGAGAAGAGAAAAGTGAACAAATATTAAATTTATCTAAAAATGGTATAAAAGCTGTTGAAGATGGAGATTTTAAACAGCAGGCCGAGATTGGGGAAAAACTTATTGAAGTCGCGGGTGATTTTTCTGAATTTCATGCATCTGGTCTCTACTATGCTGCAGAAGGATACCGTTTATTGGCTGATATAAACGAGGATGCAACTCAACGTGATAACTTTAGAGAGATAGCAAAAGAATATTATAAAGAAGCGATGGGAATAGCCCCCAATGCTGCAAGTGCATATCGTGGTCTTGGGCGGATTCATGAAATTGAAGGAGACTATGACAAAGCAATGCGGTTATTTGAGGCAGCTCAAGGCATTGCAATTACAGGCTTAGCTGCTGGGCGTTCATTGCAGAAAGCTCCGGCTTTAGCACATGAAATTCTTCGGACTAGTAGACACCGGATACATTGTATTCTCGGGATGTTATCTTCTAATCCTAAAAGTGAATGGCATCGGGAGATAAAGCGTATGGAGTTAGAGGGCGATATCGCAAAGGCAGACGATTTGCACCAACAATATATGAAGCTCTTTAAATCAAATCCTCGTTGGATGTATATCGAGTCTTTTATGGCAATGGTATTTTTGGCCAAGGCTTGGGGATCTGTAGGGCATACAAGTAAAGCGATGCATTATTACCTTGAAGCCTTACATGCCCGAAGAAGACTAATTAATTCAGACAATTGTTTTAGTGAAGTCGAAGTCTCTAACTTGCAATGGTGGATTGATAATATACGATCCACAGCAAATCTTCCATCATCATTTAAAGACAAAGTTGAACATCTTTCTTCAATGCTAAAATCTCAAGTAACTCAAGACAAGCTACTTCTTGAAATTGATAATATGGTTGAAACAATAGTAGCATCTCGAAATATTATTTCTATTTCTCAGGAATTGTAAGTACTCAAACGTTATCTTTGCATATACACGTAATCAAAAGGTAAATCGATGTCAACGATTGTTAACTCCTGGGTTGCATTATCGTCATAATATCCCTCAATCGCAATCTGCTCTATACCGAGAGAACGACATAATCCAAAACATCTCGTCTCTATATATTTTCTATATTTGTCCATGAGTTTTTCAAGCTTGTGTTCAATTAAAACAATATCAGACATCGAACCCTTATTTCCCTTTATATGCTCCCAAGAAAAATTATTATTAAAATTCATACTGCTTACAAAAGGATGTTGTCCTTGTTCATTTTCGAACACTAACATGGCTTGTTCCAGCCCTGCCTCATAAATTATATTTTCACCGAAAGCAGAATAATATACCCTGAAGCAAATGCTTGAATCTGTACATGATTCTGGAAACACTTCAATAGGAATATTTCGATCTAGATGGGTTATCACGCTATACCAATTAGAGCGATTGATAAAATTAAGTCGAATGGATTTTGAATGGCACGCAATATCTTTAGGAAATTGAGAAATTCTAATATTTCTTTTATCAAATGAGAATGCATATTGTAATACCATGGCAGTCTTCCATTTTGCCATGAAAAACTTTCTATCTGGTTCTTTAAACCATTTTGCTGCAACATTTCTTTTAAAACCTTTCCATATGCAACATGGTTTCAATCTTTGGGCAGAAGTTATACCATTTGCCCACTCCATACTTAGTTTTCTTGCACCTAACCAATTTTTAACTTTGACTAACTGGTCGATGGCTGCATCGAAAGTATAATACCATAATTCAGCTTTAGAGGGTTCACTATTAAAGTATTTATGAAGCATTATTGGTTATAATATCTTAAATGTCATTACGAAAAAAACGTTTTAAAATGCCTGATGCATGCCATTTTATTGCTAACTTATAATCAGAAACCGAATCAAACTCAAGCCATCCATTACTTACAGGTATTGCTTTTATTGTTACGCCTTTATCAATTAATATCTGGAGAAAATCAGTCATATATAGACATTTAAAACTGCGTCCTCTAAATTTCCATTTCTCGTTACAGTATCCTGCAAGGTATTCATAGTATTCCTTAAATAATTTACATCCATTATCATTCAAACGAATGAGTCCGATATATTGTCCTTGGACATTCATAGTACACGGACTAGATTCTCCGATATTTAAGATAGTATGATTTGGTGATAATATTAGACTTTCTGCTTCGCTAAATGGATTCCCAAATCTTTCTTGATAATACTCCTTCCAGTCTTTATCTATAACTACATTAATATCTGCGGTTGATATTTCGAGTAACTTATTAAGTAATGCATTTTCATATATAACATCTGCATAAGAAATGATTACATCGCCATAAAGTTCTTTTTTTGCACAAAAGAGTGAATATAGCATATTTGTATTAGCATAATCTGAATTAATGTATTCTCTCATTCCTAATGACGGTATTTTGTTTGAAAGATATCCTTTTACTATGACATTTTCTTGCACTCCTGCATTATTCAAAGTATCAACTTGGTGATGCAGAATAGACTTTACACCAAGTTTAAGCATACATTTAGGCGTGGCTTCGGTCATCTTGCCAAACCTAATTCCTCTCCCTGCTGCTAGTATGATTGCTTTCATTTTATTTTTGCCTCCAAAACGATCCTTCAAGTAACTTTCTAAAGAAAAGATTATTTATGGTTGCAGATTCACAATCTCTTTCTGGATGCCACTGAATTCCACAAATTGGAAGCTCAGAGTGAATAGCACATTCTACAAGCCCGTCACTTGTAGCAATTTCTAAAAGCGAACATGCTAATGTGTCGCGAGTAATTCCATTGTTATGATAAGAATTTACAACTAATCTCTCCACACCTAACAAGCTCTTTACTGTCTCGTTGACCAACATAACATCATGGTTACACCTAACATGACTATTGGTCACAATCCCTTGACCATATATGTCAAAATGAATATTTCCTCCGAAATATACGTTTAACAAATGAAAGCCTCGGCAAATACCAATTATAGGAATTTTTTTATCACACGCCCATCCGATTAAATTTCGCTCTGTTTTATCTCTTAAAGAAATATCTATTCCTGAACGGCCATCAACTAATTCGGTTGTGTCAGTTCCACCTGATAAAAGTAGATAATCAATCGACAGTAAATCAGCATAGCTATGCGGCTCATCAATCCGATTAGGGATCAATATTGGAACAAGTTCAAGTTGCCTTAAAAACTTAACATAGCTGTGATTAAGACAGTCTTGAAGTTCATGTTCATGTCTCAGGCACATTGAGATACCAATTCTCTTCATTAGCTTCCGACATATTTTACAGGATTAATTATATTTTTTTCACAATCCATAATTATTATGTTTGATTTAGTTAGAATGTTAAAAAGAGATTCTCCACAGCCGATGGCTGCGGGGAGGCCAAATTCACCACAGCGAATTGTCATGTGTGAACCAGCGCCACCAAACTTTGTTATTAAACCCGCAGGGAAGTATTCAAAAATACAATCAAAACCAGGATCTGCTCTATCAAGTAGAACTAATTTCCCAGAAATATCGTTAGAGTAAATATCGTTTATTTCTTGCACATAAATTGCTGATGCCTGAATTTTCTTAGAAGTGACAAAATTTGGCCTAGTTGCGCCATATGATACTAGGATAAGATCGTTCATATCTCGCAAGATTGGAGGTAGTGCGATCTTGGAAAAAACAGTCCTTTCTCCTTTTTTTGTTTCTATTTTTTTATGTATTTTATTTGTCATATCACTTGAAATCGTCTTTTCATTTCCTAATAGAGAAAATATCTCATCAATTGTCAAGAATGCCATATCAATCCGTGAAAAACCTATCTTGTCTCCAAGCTCACTTAAAATTTCTAATGAATCAGATAAATATTTCGAAAATACAAATTTTGCATATTCTCGTGATTCAATGGCTTTTCTGGCAAAGTCAAATACAACACTAGAGTCATGTTCAATTCCGGATGACTTTAAGGCTGTATTTATTTTCTTTGAATAAATTAGTTCTGGCCGGTCATAATTAAATCCTATTTGTGGAATTTTAGACGTCAATTTTGCCCAAAAATCCTGAGGATATTGAGAATAGCGTGGTGACGTTATATCATATGTCCGAGGACGCAAGTGTCCAAATTGCTCAATGAACTTTTCATGAGATATTACGCCTTTTGAAAGATTTCGCCAACCAGCACTGACATCTTTAGCAATAGTTGTTATGGATCGTAAGAAATCATCATATTCACTTTCAGGTAGTAAATCATTTACGCGAAATGATCGCATAAGTGCGAGACCTATAAATGCAAGTCTTGCTAAGCGAGAAAAAGGAACGATTCCATATTTTATACATTTATCTAGGTTATTTTTTACTTCATCGATATATTCATATGTATTTTTGAAAAGATGATGGCGTGTATACTTTGACTTATTGAGCAACTGAATCAATCTCAAATCGGAACCAATCATCTTGCTATATTTAGTTAAAATATCATTTGTTATATTTAATAAAGATTGTCGTAATATTTTAACATCAACTTCTTTTAACCCTGCTTTTCTTAAGTCTGAGAAACGGTGATCTACTTGTAAATCAAAACAAGAAAATGCGACTTCAAATTCAATCTTATCTTGGATTTCTGGCTCCATAGAAATCTTATCTATCCCATAGTTAACTAAAAAGTCACGGATATTTAAAGGAACAGAAGAAGGTGTAAGAGAATTAATGCTGACTCTAGCATCAATATAAGGCTTATGTCCAAGAGTGAGCATTAATTCGGAATTCTGAACATTGGCATAACCAATTGAAGTTCTTGCTTTATTCCAAGCAGATTTAGTTATCAAATAGCGATAAATAGAGGTGTCTAATGGGCGTGGCAAATCTCCCAACATCTCTGCGGGATTCCAATCCGACATGTCTGTTAATATAGTCTTCTCACCTGGTAGATGGTTGCTCCTATTAAGTAATTCACACAACTGATCCTGGAAATTATTAATAATGGGCCATGGTGGTAATTTTTCGACAATAGGTTCGGAATATTTGTTTGTTGTCAATTCTCTTACTTGAAATATGTGTACGTCTTCATCAACTGTTAATGCGAATTCAATATCTAATATAGAGTTGTCGAATATACTTTCTATCTCTTTGGCACATTGAATAACTTTTTTCCAAATCAGGTCTTTTATGCTACGGAGTTCTATACCTCTTGGTATCCTAATTGTCTTGCCTGCTTGGCCAGATGTAACAGTATTGGTTCTTTTTGAATCATTATCGTATGTGATGATATAGTATGGAAAGTTACACCACAAATCATAAGTTATAATAACACCCGACAATAAAACATCCTCAACGAACTTCTGGACAATTATTTCATCGTTATAACTTCGCTTTCGACCTTTCTTGTTGAATGAATTTGTGACGTTAACAATTGCATTTCTTATAGACACTCGGTCTGAGCTTAACATGCCATGTTCTGAATGTAAAGCACCTGCAAGTGAATTGCCGATATGATCTTCTCCAATAGCAGAACTTCTTATTATGAGTTTATTATCTGGTGGGAAGTGTGATTGTATTTTTCCAAGAATATTGATAGAATTCGCATCCCATTCAGCATAATTAAAAACAATAAAGTCATCTACAACTGATTGCTTCACTCGTTTTCTAACTTCATAAAGCCAATCAGCTTTACTTTTATAGAACGACTCATTGCTTTCATATTCAGAATTGGGATATATAGTTGACATTTTCAATCACTTTTTTTAATAGCTCGCGTTCTTCCGGATAAGATAAAATTGTGGCGGCCAATTCAATTTTAATCCATCGGACATTATCGTATTCATCATCATGTTCATGCTGCAGCTCTGTTTTTAATGACATAAGATAATAATGTACTATCTCCTCCCAGTGTATAGAGTTTCGTTGGTACTCCCACTTAGCAGTGCCTACTTTTTCTAAGATTTTTGCATCATAGCCAGTTTCTTCACGCACTTCTCGCAAAGCTGTTTCTTCAAAAGACTCTTTAGACTCCATAGCACCTTTGGGCAACTGCCGTAAAATAGGTTGCCATTTAGGTTCAATATCATGCATACGCTCTACAATTACTATTTCAATGAATGATCCAGCTCTTCTAGCTAATATTCCGCCAGCTGAAGAAGTTGACCGTATCATTAAATTACTCCTTTGAAATACTATCAATTCCCTGATCCAATACTATGAATCAGCATTGTCCGAATACATATCAACTCGTAACGTAAGACATATGCAATGTTCTATGACTATGGCAAGTGATAATCACAATTTTTGGGAATCACTTGGTTGAAATTCCATCACTTGAAATAATTGAAATAGCTCCATTGTCATATTCAATTTCCGTGAGCGCAAGAAGTCCAAGCTCAATTTTTCCATCAATATTTAAAATATTCTTGTAAATAGATCTTGTAACATTTCCATGTGTTACAATACCAATAGCCTCAAGACTTTCCGAGTCTTTTGTAATTTCATAAAATGCAGATTTCACTCTTTTGTCAAATTCAGGTATAGGTTCAGCTCCCAGTATTAATTCATCGGAATAATAATCTCCAGGCTTACTAGTAAAACCTACTAATACATGTGCAAATATATCTTTTGCTCTTGTTTTATTTACTCCGGACAATACTCCGTAAGAATTTCTTTCACGAAGAGATTCATTTGCTTTGACTTGACAATCTATTACACTCGCTATGATTGAGGCGGTTTCAGAAGCTCGCTTATAAGGGCTTGAATATAAGGCAGCAATACCCTTATTTGACAATTTCAAAGCCAATTCTTTGGCAGTCTTTCGGCCTAAATCACTTAGTTGAAAGTCTGCAATTCCTCCATAACAATCTTCAATATCATCTTGAGCTTCACCATGTCGTACTAAAAATATTTTCATTTGTGATCTCCTTTAAACTTGATTTTAATGAAATTAGCACCAAAAGGGGACAATAGACACACATTTTATACAAAACAATAATAATTCTTATTTTCACCGATGTCAACGAGAAATAGACGAGAGCTTTGAGCGTTTTTGTTATTGAATATGATGAAGAATGTTGAAACATCATATTGTCCTATATGAAGACAGGGAATGGGTTGTATTGTCGTTTTTTATATACTAGATTATTAAATACCATCATCCATGTATAATTTAAGCTCTACTGTTTTCTACGATAACTCGACCTTAGGCTATTGTATTGAAAATCCACGTGTCGGCAATCATAACAGAGATAGCTAGTTATAATGGACTGGCTGTACGTTTCTAAATATTCCGACATTTCAGAGGGTCAAGATGATCCGCATAATTATTTGCCCATTTGAGCCAGAGGTCATATTCGCTTCCCTTGTCATATCCTCCATGCTGCTCATAAATTAATGATTCTGATGCTTTTAGATATTCTCGTATTTCTCGGCTTTTTCTCCAGTTCCTTGCATCAGTTTCTAATCTCTGAATTTTTTTAAGTTCTTTCTGCTTATGTATTCCCTCTTCTATCCGCCGTTTTTCATTTTCTACCCTTAGCTCCTCTTCATGCCATGCTTTTCTATCGATTTCGTTCTTTTTTCTTGCAGTCATTAATAGATGCAAGATGATATCATACAGATATTCTTCAAGCCTATATTTTGCACCATCAGACCATATAGTGCGAGTAGCACAATAAGAATCGATTTCAAATGTGAGTTTCCCCGAAGCCTTATAGGAATATTTGGACTCCCAATCATGCTTTCTTTGTTTCTCATATTGAGTCATTTTTTCTCGAATTATAAACTCGACCTCTTGATCCCTAATAATTATGTTAGGAGACTTATCTTTTCGATCATAATAATCATGCTTTTGCTGATACATTTTAATTTCATGGCCTCTTGCTTCTAAGTAATGAAACAAGCTATTCAAAAATCGCAAGGCTCGATCTTTGGTGGTTTTGCTGACCATAATTCTTTTCTTTTCGATCCCATCAGGGTAAGAAAGTGTTGGATATCTATAGTTCTCTCTCCATACACTATTTTTGATTTCATGAATTAGAGGGTGGCATCCTCTAAGGTTTTCACAAATTGGATACATTTTCCGTTTTTCTTTTATCTGTTGAGAATGTGAAAGGGGACGGATATTTTTGCCCAGTATTGCCGAAATTCCAATAACGATTTGATCATTATCCGACTCATCTGGAAGGGGTGTCTTTCGGGTTGGTTTTCCATGTTCCAACTTTGCCCAGTAGCCACGCTCTGGCTTTGGAATGTTATGTTTTTTGCAGATTTTCGCTAGGCCCACATCGGATAAGCCAAATTCTTTTGACAATTGGATAATGGGTTTTTTCCAGACTAAATCATAGAGTTCTTTCCGAGTTAATTCATGCTTTTCAACCATACTGATTCTCCCTTTGAATTCCATTTTCAATTGGAAATTTTTGAAGCGAAAAAATAATAAGATAAATCCGAATCGTGGTAAATACGGGCATGTATCCCAGTGTCCCAGTGGAAATTCCGTCCTGCCATCTTATTTCGATTGACTCTGTAAGACTCTGCTGATACTGCCATATTGGCCGGATGCATATTGGTTCAATTTTATCTCATTTTTCTTTAGTTCGCCTGAGATAAAGACTTACGGTGTAGCCCGATAATATCACGAAATTGTGGTATATTTTTTGCACATAAATCCTTCCATGTGGTAATATATTATTGAATATCATACCGCAAAGGAAATAAGGGCGACAGGTGTATTTGTCTCTGCCGGCTCAAGGTTGGTTAAAACGGATTGCTGATTGGCATGGATCGCCTACCAATCCCAGCAAACTGTTTTAAGAATATAGTTAAATGAGCAGAGGTTTTATGCACTTATTGTGCAGGAAGGAAATGATTATGGCTAAAGGTAAATCACACCATGTTGTTCCCAATCCAGACGGCGGCTGGGATGTGAAAAAAGGAGGCTCAAGCCGAGCCAGTGGTCATTATGACACGAAAAAAGATGCTGTTGACCAAGGGCGTCAAATCAGCAAGAACCAAGGCACAGAGTTCTACATCCACGGAAAAGACGGTCAGATCCAGCAGAAAGACAGCCACGGCAATGATCCGCATCCCCCGAAAGGCTGATGCTAAAATAAAAACTACTAATATATTAGAAGATACATAAAGCGAGCGGGTCGATGCCAAACGAAGTCACAAGATATATTAAGAAGGATGTCGAGCGTGAGTTATGGACTCGTGCAGCTGGCCGTTGTCAATTTAGTGGATGTAACCGCCTTTTATATAAGTCTCCAGTAACTCAAGAAACAGTAAATATTGCTGAAAAAGCACATATTTATTCTTTCTCTGAAGATGGCCCTCGCGGTTGGGGGCCATTAAAATTTTATAAACCGGGACTAAACCAAATCAGTAATCTCATGCTGGTATGCCACGATTGTCATAAAACAATCGACCAAGACAAACAAGGAGAAAAGTATTCCGCTACTCTTCTTCAGCAATGGAAACAAGAGCATGAACAACGGATTGCTATTGTTACAGGGATTTCTCCAGATAAAAAGTCTAATGTTGTTTTATATGGTAGTAATATCGGAGAACAAAAATCACCATTGTGTAAATATGAAGCAATTGAAGCGATGTTTCCAGAAAGATATCCTGCTACTGAAAATCCAATTACCTTATCAATGTCATGCTCTCATGAAGATAAGACTCCCGAATTTTGGGCCACGGAGTCATCACATCTAAATAAAGTGTATGAACAACAGATTCAGCCGTTAATTAGCAATAGCAACTCAGTACACTTTTCCGTATTTGCACTCGCACCAATACCATTATTGATCCAATTGGGAAGTCTCTTTACAGATAAAACCTCTGTTGATGTATATCAGCCTATTCGAGAACCCAAAACTTGGAAATGGCAACCATATCCTGATGGATTTGAGTTTATTGTTAATCAACCCGATAGCTTTGAAAACCCTCCTGTCTTGGTAATTTCTTTAAGTGATAGGATCTTACCAACTCGTATCACTCAAATACTTGAGATGGCTGTGAGCATTTGGGAATTAACAGTACCCGAATCATTTCGACATAATGACATGATACGGAATCCCGCACAACTATCTCAATTTCGATCCACTTTGCGTAAACTTATTAGCCTGATTAAACAAAAACATGGACACGATACTCCTTTACATGTCTTTCCAGCTATGTCTGTTTCATGTTCAATTGAAATGGGCAGGATACGAATGCCTAAAGCTGACATGCCCTGGACATTATATGATCAAAACAACAAACTAAATAAATTTATCAAAACATTAGTAATAGGAGATACAAATGATTACTCATAACCAAAAGAGAGTTGTTCTCGAAAGTATGCTGGAAGTGTTGGAATTGCCGGTTTCAGCATATGAAAAGGCGATTAAGCGATATGAAGATATCGGAGAGTGGCTAGGCAGGGATGAATCTGAGCTAAAGGAGAATTCTCCACATGTATTTTCTCAAGGATCATTTAGACTTGGCACCGCAATACGACCTCTTAGTAAAAACGAAGAGTACGACCTCGATTTAGTATGTAATCTTACCAAAGGGATCACTACAGAAACTCATACTCAGAGAGCTTTAAAAGAGATCGTTGGGGATGAACTTGAGACATATCGAAGAGCAAGGGGAATCCAAAAACCGAAACAAGAAAAGCATCGATGCTGGCGGTTGGACTATCAAGACGACCTTTCATTCCATATGGATATCGTTCCATGTATCCCTTCCAGACAAGAACGAAAAAAGACAATCTATGAGGCAATGAGTAATACAGGCACATATCCCAATATCGCTAATGAGATATCACAGCTTACCGTCTCGATTACGGATGACCGTCACTATAGCTATGCTCATCTATGCCCCGACTGGAACCTCAGTAATCCAGAAGGATATGCAAAATGGTTTGAGTATAGAATGAAACAAACTGAAGCGTTAAAAGAAGCACGAGTTGCCGCTTCCCAAGTCGATGATTTGCCTGTTTTCAAGAGGAAGACACCGTTACAACGGTCTATTCAACTTTTAAAACGACATCGCGACCAGATGTTTGCAGGTAATGAGGACATGAAGCCTATTTCAATTATTATTACCACTCTTGCTTCTCAGGCTTACAACGGTGAGGCTGACATCGTGTCTGCATTGTCTGGAATTCTTGAGCGTATGGGTGATTATGTCCGAGAATCAACTCCGAGAGTCCCAAATCCAGTTAATCCTCATGAAGATTTTGCAGATAAATGGGCAACTGCGGAAGGACAAAGATTACAATTAGAGCGGTGCTTCTGGCAATGGCTGCAACAAGCACAGTCAGACTTCAGACATTTGTTCTCACAAGATAATGCAACATTTATCGCTGAGCAAGCTGCACAAAAGTTTTCTGTCAACATCAACAAACCTGATCTTTGTGGACGCTCTGGAATTCTTCCTGTTGCTATCAATACTCCCGAAGCACATGTGATCTCTGAGCCTGCTAAGCCTTGGGAAATGATTTGAAGCAATGGAATCAACTATTATTCAAAATTTTCTGGATGACTATCCAAGGATGTCGATCAGTCCATCCCCTAATGCTGATACGGTATTTAAAGGGCAGTTTGATTTTCGTGCGAAACCCGTTGGTGGAGAAGAAATATTAGACTGTTATAAACTTAAAATAGTCGTTCCTGATATATTCCCAGATGCACTGCCCAAGGTAATGGAACTTGATAATAAAATTCCAACGGACAATATTTTTCATGTAAATTGGGATGGAACATTATGTTTGGGATCACCTATCAGGCTAATGATGAAGATATCAGCAATGCCAACATTATCAGGTTATGCTCAAACTTGTATAATGCCATATTTATACGCAGTATCTTATAAGCTTCAGCATGGTGGTAGATTTATCTTTGACGAGCTTGCACACGGTGAGGAAGGGGTGGTTGATGATTATATTCAGTTATTTGGAGTTAAATCACCGGAACAAGTCATGAATGTGCTAAAAATGCTTAGCACTAATGACGAGGATTATCATCATTTGCAATGCCCTTGTGGATGCGGGAATACACTCAATGATTGTTCTTATCGTTTGAAAATTGATTCACTCAGAAAAATAGCTCCAATAGAATGGTTTGAAAAACATCTCAGAAATATAGGAGCAGGAATGTAAATCAAGGAGTCGTGAACCGTGCCAAATAATCTAACAATTGTTATTTCCATATGTTCTGTGTTAGCGGCATGGGTAGCTGTTATTATAGCTATGTGCAGCCATAGAACTACTAAAAAAAGCCTTTTAATAGCTGAAGAACATGCTAAAGGCAGGTGTCCCTTACTGGTTCCTTATCTTATCAAGTCTTCCTTTATGACAACTGATGATAAATCAAAAAGGATATATGTCTTTTCTGTATCTCTGACCAATCGCTCAGATTTGGATAACTCTATTGTAAATATTCAGTTATTAGTAAAGTATCATAAGCCAAGTCAACCCGAAGCGTCACTGGTTTTACCACATAATATCAATCTTAAAAATCTTTTGACAAATGAACCAAATAAAGTATTGCAGGAACCATTCAAAATACATGCCCATGACTCTATTGTCGGAGAATTATTATTTGAATGCGATTCAACTCTGCTCGATGCAATTATCATAGATTCATATAATATAGTTTTTATTGATTCCAACGGCTTAACCTGCCAACTTCAACCCATAATGGTAACAGAGATTATCCATGAAGAAAGATAATGAAACACAAATTCTTGGTTCAATAACACCTGAGATAATACTGCCTATTATATCTGACGGAGCAATAGCTTCTTCTGGATTGGCAGAGGCTCGATTTATTCCAATTTTAATTGTTGACACTTCCATGCACACATCGATTGATGATCTAGTCCGCCTACACGATTCTGCTGAATCTGGAGATGTAGATAGCCTTTGGGGTATCGATAAGCATAATGACCATATTTATTTACACCTTGAATTCAAACAACCAGTGAAAACGATAGTTGCACTTAAATTTGATATTTTAAAACAAGGTGGTATCGTTGACACGATCATGTCAACAAGAATATTGAATTTACAACCGGGCAAGATTGGTGATAGACCTGGAAATACCTTAGATAAACCTAGTATATATGTTGAGGTTCCAGATAGGAGCCTAAAGGATGTATGGACAAAGCGATGGAAAAAAGTTCTTATTTAAGATTTACGTAAGAAAGGTCTCTCAAGAGGCGAGTCAAAGATAGTTAGCAAAAAAACCATTGATGAATGGAGAACAACTTTTTGTGTTAGTGTAAAAGAGTGGTAGATAGCAGTGATTTAATCGTCATAGGTCACAAAACTTCCATACTATAAATGCATTGAGGTAAATTAAAATTATGGTTAATGAAGCCACATTAGAAGCAAGGATAAGAAGTGAACTCAAAAATCTATTTCCGCTATTAGAACCAACAGAATTCTCGCATCAACTGACATTTAAAATTAAACTTGGTCATAAATCGATAAAGATTGATTCGGCAACTTCTTCTGCTTCCGGTAGATTAGATATTTTAATATCATATAAGAATAAAGCAATATGTGTCCTGGAGTTAAAAAATTCTGATGTAAAACTAACTGATGATGATAGAGACCAGGGAATTTCTTATGCACGTTTACTAAATCCAATGCCACCGTTTGTGGTGGTCACGAATGGCAAAGAAAGTCTTTTTTATAAAACAGTAGACAAACAAAAATGGCAGACTTCAAATATTGATGAGCAAAAAATACAAGATATTATTAGCCATGGAGCCACTATGGCAGATAGCAACCTTGATGAAGCCGTACGTTTTTTGCTGGGAAAAGATGATGATGTATGGAAGAAGATAATCGAAGATGTTACAAGAGAGCAAATAGAACTATTATATGGAGATGTTAAGGACTATGATAAGCCAATCACCAGAGATTTCTCTATCCAGAGAGAAATTACACACAGAATTGAAAATGATCTTATAAACGGTCAAAACAAATTAGTTCTTAATGGTCCACCTTTATCAGGAAAGACAAATGTTTTTGTCCAATTGTGCAGTTCAATGAATGACAAAAGTATGCTCTACTTATATTTGAATATGGCCAATATTGGATATGGACCTCTACAGTTCTTATGTAATAGGTTTAGCCGTGACCTTTTTCTCAAGAAAACTGCCGACGACATACGAGGCTGGCTTATACATTCCTTGAGGTCGCCCTCGGATTGTAAAGTTGTTTTAATCATTGACAATCTCTATGGAATCACTGAAGGGGCGATTCTACAAGAGATCAACGAGCTAGTGGATATCAGTAGCAAAAGTAATATGGCAATTATTTTGGGCATCACTGATTCAGGCCTAACCATGTTAAAAAGTCATCCCGGCAGAACATACTCTACTGTAATAGGAGGATTAAAGCCATACCACCTTGGACACCTTTCCGATTCGGAATTCTGGAAAGTAAATGAATTATTTCAGCAAACATTTTCTACTATTTTTGAAAAAGGCTCAGAGTATAGCTTATTGTATCGTCTTCCACAAACTCTGAGAATTATTGCTTCCCGATTTAATGAAAAAGAAACACTGTCAGAAGACCGTATAAGACTTATTGAAAGTGTTCCATCATTTGGGTTGCTAAAAACGGTTTGGGAACAAACCAATTCTAATATCAAGCTACAAAGCGATATGCTACAATATGCAAGAACTCTGCTTGAAATGGATTGCGATGTTAATAAACCTTTGTTAGAACTTTTTAAACACGGATGGGCTGGAATAGCACTGGCTAAAGCAGAAAAAAACCTTGGAGCAACTCGTTGTCAAAGTTTACAAGATGAAGGATATCTTAAAATACTTCGAATTGAAAGTGATGTTTTACTTATGCCAACTTGCCCAGAATTGGTTTCTGGGGCAGCTATCGAGATAATCACAGAAAGAATGCAACAAGACTCCATAGATAATATCCAAGAAATATATGATTATTTAATAAGCAAAAGCAACATTCTACCATACGGAGAACTTGTTGGTGTTGCCGCATTACTGAATTATAGTTCAATTGCCCCTGATGGTTTTAGCAATATATTAAACAAGCTGTACGATGACATGCCAAAAATTAAACGTCCTTCAAGCGGCCGCTTTGAAACATATTTTCCAGAAACTGGACGAATACAGATTGATGACAAAAAGATGGAAGGCTGGTTATACGAAAATATTACTCCTTGGTTAATTCTTTCTCATTTAGCAAGTATGGAGTTGATTGATTTAGAAGGTAGCAGAAATTTCCATCTGAACATTTTAGCAAGAATTGGCTCATGCAAACATGTTCTACATAAGCCACGCCCTGTACCCTTATATGATATGCTTCCGATCTCTGTTCATGAAATTGATAATGAGGGAGAAATATTATGCCACAAAGTCGGTATAGTAGAGCCAATTGTGTCAGCAATGAAGAACTGCTTCTTCCTTATGCCCAAGGAAATGATAGAGCTTTGTGAACATTCTCAAAAGACTCATAATATATTCCTAGCAAATAGGCTTACACAAGCGGCAGAGAATCTAACGATGAGCGTAGATTCAGATGTTGCAAATGCAGCGAAACAGGCGTTAGATTTGGTTTTTCCCATTGCTAAGCAAATACATAAAAATTAGGGTTAAGCATTTTGAATTCTGATCAACCATAACGACCAACTTATTACATTATTACAAATGGATAGAAGTATTTATCCGTTCCACTTCCTGTCTACTTCTTATCCCTCTCTGCGGTCACAGAGCGGTCTTTATAATAGCACTCCAGTATATCTTCAAACTGACTCGATGTTTACTTCTTGTTGACTTGTTATTGAAGTGTCAAAATAGGTAAGAATTAGGAGCTTAAAATGCTCGTTTTTGAGCTAAAAATGGACCTAAAAACGTCGAAACTGGACTTGTCGAGCTGGTGCTCTAGCCAACTGAGCTAAACGCCCTCAAATGACATAAGTCATTAGAAAAAGGGTATATACACCAAAAAAGG
>JAFGIK010000016.1 GCA_016929645.1 Candidatus Dojkabacteria bacterium | reverse complement strand
CCCCGCCAAATCCGGCTCCATAGTTCAAGGGATAGAATAGCGGTTTCCTAAACCGTAGATCCAGGTTCGAGTCCTGGTGGAGCTACACATAACCCCTGATTATCAGGGGTTTTTGTATTATAAGTGTCTTATTCAGTGTCTTTGGTGGGGAAATTACGTTTTTTTTGAATTGAAAAAATATACTCGTTTTTTTACATCCATTTACACTCTTTTTCTATTTTTCCAACTCATAGAAAGAAGCGACCTCAACCTGAATTGCATTATTTGGTTAAGTGTACCAAAACCCTACTTTATGTGTACCATAACCACCCCTACCTATCCAATCCCCACCCCCCGCCACCGCCCTCCCCACCAGTGGGGGACGGTGAACAACAAAGGTATCCGTTTGAATCAGAAAAAAATTCACTTTTATGCTCTACAACATGTGGGTGATACAACGTTGATTTACAACTATATACTGTGCTCCTAAACTGAAAATTATAAAAAATTATAAAATGTAGCACCAAAAAACCTTGCTAAATGGGGTCTCCTTTATTATTTATGGTTAGATACTTCGGCACAAGAAAGTGATCTCGGTGCACCAATCTTCACGGAAAGGTGCACCTTTATCACCACCGAAGTATAAAAAAATAACTTGAATACCGAGAAGGCAAAAAAACGAGTGCTGAAGAACGGTAGAAATGCCAAGTATCATGTTAATTAATATTCTGAATCTGGCGTATGGAGGAGCGTCAGATGCTATCAAAAATTGTTAAAAACCTCCAACTTGCTTCACCGGAAGAAATATTAAAACACACGGGAATCAGAAATTGGGAATCAAAATCCCAATCGTATACCAAAAGTCTATATAACAATCCCCTTTTGCCCTACGATAATGATGCTATTTATTGTATAGATAAATTGCATCTTACATTTAAATCCCTCACCGATACAAGAAGAAATAATCTTAAATCAATTTTCTTAGCAAAGAAACAACATGATGTAAATAAATTCATAACTCTTATTCCGGATAATAAAAGACCATCTTATTACTATTATTCATTCACTGTTGTTGTTGAGGAAACTCATTTCGGTAGGATTAAATTCTTTCATACCCTTGATTTAGAAGATTGTTTGGTCGAAGTTGACAATGAAGTACTTTATTGCCAAACATCTGGCTGGATCATAGCATGTATATTCACGCTTGCTCAAAAATTCAATTTACTGTTCAACAATTTTTCAGTGAACGAAATTGCAAGAGATTCAAATACAAACCTTCCAAAAAGATACTCAGAAGTTTATTTCCGCTCAATCCATTGTCATGATACAATTCATGAAATTAACGGTGACCATAGATACTTTAAGAAGGTAACAAAGTGTTCCTTAGGTTTTATAACTGATCCGGACGATTCATCTCAAGGAACTCTATTAGTGGGGAAACCGACAAGTAATGTTTCAATAAAGGGTTACAATAAAACGAAAGAGATAAAAGATAAAGGAGAAAGAAAGAGTTTTATCCAACAAATTCATAATGCTCACCTTGATTCAACAAAAGATGTTTATCGATTAGAAATTACAGCGAGATCGGGTGCATTTTCGAAAAATGGAATCTTAGGAAAACATGATGTCGATCTTTTATTTTTGCTGGATAAAAGCAATCTTCCTATTTTGTTTTTTCATCTCCTTGGCGAAAAATTGGAATTCAAAGACCTTCGTACTAAAAGATGGGAAAATAGGAATGATCATTACGATCGTATCCGTATAATTGACAAAACTCCTGTTTTCCAATTCAAAGAAATTTCTGTAAAACCTTCCCAAAGAAAGTATACTCATGATCGTAACCTAAACCACACCAAACAGATGATTAACCGATATCTTGACCGGAAAATTGCTTTCAGATCACTGTTGGATTATTCTTTGAAGGCGATAAGAGAGAATGCAGATTTTGCCGTTGAATTCCGGTCTGCGTTAAATAAAGTTTATGATAACCATAGAAATAAAATTCTGAAAAAGGACCAGAAGAAATTGGAAAAATTGTGCTCTGTGTTGAGGAACAAAAAGAATGGTAAAACACTATTTCAATTCCGGATATTTATGTCTTTGCTTCTGTGAATACAAAAGTGACGGTATGGCTGGTGGCGGAGCCACCAGGTATACCGGAATAAAATATTGGATATATTATTTCGTGTAGCATGATTCTTTGTTATCTTTAACTATTCCTCTCCAACAATTTAGCATTTCTTGTATGATTAACAAAGGATACCTAAAACCCGAAATATCTATTGAACTTATTGGCAAAAGAAAGTTCTGGACTGGTATTATACTTGGATTTTTATTCTCGCTGGTGTTAAGTTATTTTTTCAACTACAGTAGAGAGTCCTTACGGTTCATTACATTCAATGGAGACCCTTTTATTTTATCGCCAAAGGAGTTTAAAAAGTACGATCTTTTTTTTGCATCCCTTTCTGCCAGCATCGGGTTTGGTATCGCAATTGTATACTGGTTTCTTGGGTATAACAACAGAATAGTCAAAAGATACCTGAAACGATTTGCTATTACAAATGCTCTTTTTGTTTCAATTGTTGTTTTGATGGTTGTATCAAGATTCGGATCGATTCTTCCAATTATTTTATACAGAAATGGATTTGATGGTCAATTGCTGATCCACAGGGATTATGGACTTTTATTAATTCTTACCCCCCTTTATGTTTTTTTTGGAAATTGGAATGCAGTCAGGGCATTCTTGAGGACAAGGCACTGGATACTCATATCATTTGCGATTTACTGCTTGGTTACACTGTTTTTGTATAAGACTACCGCTCTGAATAAGGATAACTTAAATGCTCACTATTACCACCAGAACAGAGAACGATTTGAGTATATAGACCAACAGTTAAGAAT
This sequence comes from Candidatus Dojkabacteria bacterium, assembly GCA_016929645.1. Lineage (GTDB taxonomy): Bacteria > Patescibacteriota > Dojkabacteria > SC72 > JAFGCJ01 > JAFGIK01. Next base: position 472 of record JAFGIK010000016.1, on the reverse strand, counting down.
GGCTGCAAGGATGGATATTACGTTCACCAATGATATTAAAACCATACTTCAAAAGCGTTATTCACCAAGAACAAATGAGTTGGTAATATCGCTTAAAAATGCCTTTGAGAGTGATCGTCAATTGACCATAGACACTTTAATTCTGGAGAAGATCGTAATTCATAATATGAATGAACAAGGAAGATGGTACTTCAGGCATGGAGAAGATCGTGACAAAAATTGGTCTTATGCTTTGCCAGAAGATGTTTATGATCAAATTCAAATGAATGAAATCGGTAGTCCGGAAATGAAGATATTGTTTGAGATTCTTGGTGAACAAGTGAAGTTATTTATTGCTGAGGATTATAACTGGGAATATTATGAAACATATTCTCCATATGAAATAGAATTATCACTTTATAATAGGAACATCATATACAGCACAAATACCATTTTAAGTAGATTAGTTCAGGTAGTTGATAAAATTAAATCT
>JAFGIK010000015.1 GCA_016929645.1 Candidatus Dojkabacteria bacterium | reverse complement strand
TTAACTGGCAGTTTACAAATAAGGAGGCAAGAATCAAATTGAGGAGACTATATCCGTCAATTCATAATTAACATAACACTAGTTAAATCCAAGAGGGAAATTTTACAACAGTATTTTCCAAGTTATTTTGCTTATTGCATAGAAACTAAAATCTTCGAGAAATGAGAGTATTTGTATCGTATAGTGTACCAAATAGTGACGAGTATATATTGACATTACTCTCAAAAATATTGAGGGAAAAAAGTTACTCAGTTAACACAAGTCAAAGTTTTTACAATAAAATTCTGGATGTAAATACGATGAAAGAGATCACTGAATCTAATCTTTTTGTTGGTATTATTCTTGAAAGTGGTAATGAAAAAGATAGAGTTATAGAGGAATGGAATTATTCTGCCTCAATGAACATTCCAAATTTACTTTTAATAGAAAACAGCTCATCCGCTGATGATTTTATTTCAGGGAATTATATCCGTTTTAATCGTTTAAATACTCAGTCTGCTATTAATGAAATTAGTAGAAAAATGATTCCAAAGCAAGCCGGAACCGATAATTCAGATGATCTCATTCCTTGGGCACTTGGTGGTGAGGTATTGATCTCTATCTTGACACTCGGATTTCCGTCATCAGAACCAGGGCAATCAAAATATATTGTTAGTGGAAGATTAAAGCTTATTGAACAACAACTTATAAGTATTGATAGCGCAGCATTCCAGAACCTATGCGATATTTATTTAGCCTTTAGGGAGCAAGAGTTAGTTAGTATTAATCGTATCGGAAGTCAGTTTGGAAAACAGAAAACTATTAAAGGAACTCCAGACATGTTTTTTCGACTCTCTGATGGGAGTTTACGCTATGTCGAATATACAACAAAGGCAGAAAGTATAGTTGAAAAGATTAAAGAAGATATCGATAAATGTTTAGATCAAACTAAAACAGGCATTCCCGCTACTGATGTCCATAAAGTAATCATTTGCTTCAACTCAAGACTTGATGTATCTGAGGAAACTGATATTACAAAACATGCAGAATTAAGGGGCGTTCGGATAGAGCTAATTGGACTTGACTGGCTTGCATTAGAGATCTATTCTAAATACTTAATTTTGGCAAAAGATATTTTAGGTATACCTCTTGACACGGGGCAGATTTTACCCATTCATAACTTCATTGATGAATACAACAATAAGGCAGGGAAACTATCTACTCCATTAGACAACATTTTCTTAAACAGGAAAACAGAGTTAAATGAAATTTCAAAGATTCTTCCCTCCGTTGATTTATTTATTATTTCAGGTTTCCCAGGTGTTGGTAAAACAAAGTTTGCATTGGAAGCAATTAATAACTTCCTCTCAATTAATAATGATTATTCCGGTTTTGCTATTTCTAAGAAGGACCAAGATATCTCAGAAGATTTAAAGATTCATTTGCAGCAAGAAAAAAACTATATTTTATTAGTTGACGATGCAAATAGACAAGTTTTAAACTTCAAACAAATTTTAGGGGTATTTAAAGAGAAAAGAAGGGGTCATATCAAACTTGTCATAACAGTAAGAGACTATGCACTAAACGACGTAATTAACGAGTGTTTTGAATTTGATCCTCATAAAATAGTTCTTAAGAAATTTACTGATGAGGAAATAATTGAATTGATAAGCAGCGATTCATTTGAAATAAAGAATCCGAAATACCATAAGAGAATTGTAGAAGTTGCAGATGGAAATGCTAGGTTGGCAGTTATGGCTGCTAGGTTAGCGAAACAGCGCCAGGAATACTTTTTGTTAGGTGATGTATCAGATCTATATGATTCTTATTTTCAAACTTTTATCAAGGACTTTAATATTTTTGAGGAAAAGGGCCTGATTAAAACCCTTGGAATAATATCATTCTTCTATACTATTGATAGAAATAATAAAGAGTTTATTGAATCTATCTTAGTTAGTTTTGGAATGGATTACTATAACTTTAATGAAGCGATTGATGAACTTGAAAAAAGAGAACTTGTAGAAGTTCAGTATAATCATGCAAGAGTATCTGAACAAGTGATGGCAACGTATTTCTTTTACAAGGTCTTTATAAAAGATGAAATACTTCCTTTCAGAACATTATTGTTTACCTTCTTTCCTAAGTGGAAAAAAAGATTCTCAGATACAATAATACCATCAAATAATTCTTTTGGCTATAAAAATGTTCTGAACAAATTAAATTACAGCCTTGATGAATATCTTAATTCTATATATGGGGATGAGCCAAAAGTCCTAGAATTCTTTGACCTCTTTTGGTTTTACAAAAGAGAAGAAACCCTTGATTATTTCCATAGAAAAACGAAAAAACTTCCGGAACCTAAAGATCCTATCTATAATGTTAAATATGAAACCAATGACTTTGTCTGGGACAGGGATAAAACATTAGATTTTCTTTCTGGCTATTTTAATCAATATTCCGAAAGCTATATACCATCTCTTGAACTAGCTTTCGAATATTGTAGAAAAAAACCTGAATCGCTGCCAGAATTTATTAGAAGAATACAAGAGAAATTATTATTTGACGAAGATGATCATAGATTTGATTTTCAGCGTCAAGTTGAGTTATTTAACCTTCTTATTTCAAAATTTAGGTTAAATCAATCGCCATATGTTGAAGCTTTTTTTGCTTTAGCTGGAACTTTTCTAGCTCATCATTTTCAAATTACAAAAGGTGGAAGGAAACACACAATTACATTTTATCAGTATCCACTTCCCTATTATGAGGTAACTAGAGAATTTAGAAAACAAATTTGGTCAACATTGTTTGAATATTTCGATATTTATCCTAAAGAAGTATTTGCCATAATAAGTCATTTCAGACCAGGCATAAAAGAAACAATACCTGAAATAATAAATTTTGATCTTTCGCTTCTATTGCCTTTCATTGAAAAAAATCTAAACTGCAGTCTCTTTGAGCATATTCATTTTGTGCACGAATTTATCAGTTGGCTTGACAGGGAGGAATTAGATGATAGAAGTTATCAAAAACTAAAATTTAAATTTAATAGTGTAGAATATGAATATTTTAAAAAACTTGATTGGAATAGATTTCGCGGTAAACAAGATTATGAATTTGAGAAATATGAAGATTTTGAAAAATTAAAAGAGCACGACATCCGTAACTTCTTTATATTCAAAACACAAGATGATTTTAAGTTATTACATAAATCAATAACAAAAGCACTGTCAGTTGATGAAAATAATGGGTGGGGTATAAACAGGTCCTTAGATATCATTTTGGAGGAAAATTTTATTCAAAATAATGAAATTGGATTTCAATTATTAGAGAGTATTTTTAATAATTTCCCAATTTGCCTGAATCCATTATATAAATCTCAAAAGACCATTATTTCGAAGTCAGAGGATATGGCAAATAGATTATGGGGCTTAATTAATTCATGGAACCATAATCAAAAAATGAATTGGCAATTTGTTTTCTTTGACTACCTCCCACAAGAATTTGTAACTGAATTTTATCGTGATGAATTACTTAGAATAATCAATCTAATTGACCAAAACTGTACGTTGAATTTTGATACATTTGGAAAATTTCAAAGAATTGACAGTGACATCATAATTAAGATTTTACGAATTGCTGTTGATAAAATTGACAAAGAGAACTTAAAAATTGGATTTTGGTATCACTTTTTTGAGAATTATTCAGCTCTCCTCTCAAATGATATTGAACTTTTTACAAAAGCATACATTCAACAAGAAATGATAAATAATCATTTCGATTTTCACAGAGAAGGTTTTAAAAAAATTGTTCTAATATATCCTCAATTCCTATTTGATTATATAAAATCTTTCTACACCGAGAAGGAGTTTACACGAAGGCCTGATACTAATACTCAACTACCTTTTATATGGGATTTAGAAGACTATGAGAATTTGGTTGAGAATGCTACAAATCTCATTATTGAGAATACCGTCTTTTATGGAATCCTTGAACATCCACTAATAATTCTATTTCATAATCTTAATGAAGAACAAAAAAGAAAGGCTGATAAGTTTATTCATAGTTATATTACCAAATATAATGGAGATCCTTTAAAAATGAACTCCATATTTGATGTCTTAAGGCACGTCTTAACTGATCTTTTCGAAGAAGCTTTAATTCACTATTTAAGCATAAATTCTAATGTAGACAGCTTCAAAGAAATATGGTGGATCGGAAAAGGTGGAAGTTATGTTGGAGATGTAATCATAGGAGATATTCATGCAAAAGCATGGCAAAATATTCTTGAGATAGTCAATAAAATAAATAATCAACTTGAGTTAATACCGATTAAAACTTATATCAAGAAGCAGATTGAAAATGAATTGAGAAGCGGTGAAGGGGAAAGGAAATGGAGATTTATTAATCCCGACGATTGGTAAGATAAACAAAAACCAGCATTTAAAAATATATGAAAAAATCTGACTTTGGAACCTTACTTGCGTTAGTAGCAGGTTTAGTAATTGCCTTTTTACTAGTTGATAATGTCCTTAAAAAGATTAAGATCGCAGAACTACAGAAGGAAATTGATGAAAATGAAAACTTGACCAAAGAAATTCGGAATAGGCTTAAAGAACTAATGCAAAATGAAAAAGAGGTAGATCCTAGAATTGCAAACGAATTAGGGCAGATGATCGCCCTATTGGAAATTAAACAGGATACGTCCGCTATTTTTAAATTAGCTAAAATACTTGAAAACTTACTTAAAGAACTTTATAAGAATGATAAAGAACTACGAATACTAGCAGAGTCCAATGGACGAAAGAATCCTGCCTTTGCTGATTATCTTCAACACGCAAAAAATAATAAATTAATCTCTTCTGAAGATTTTCATTTACTTTCTGTCTTAAAAATTATTAGAAACGAGGAAGCACATGATTTAGATGTCCATAAAGAAAGATCTAGAATACTTGCAGCTTTTGTAGCTGGAATTGGACTTGTATTGAGTCTCTGTGCAATACTCAAGAAAAAGACAATTGAAACAACCTAGACCATTCCAAGTGTTACGCACTTTTAGAAACCATAAATCTAAGTCTAGAAATTGATATGTGTTTTCTGAAGAAGGGTTATGACAGAAAAGAGGAAGATAAGAGTGGCTGATTTTAAGAGAGAAGTGGAATGTGTTTACAAAGATGAGCATTACTCTGTACGGGATAATGGAGCAGTGCTACGTCATGCTCGGACTGACAAACGTCTACGAAAGGATGATAATCATTGGACTTTTGGAAAGCCAAACTACAATGGATATATGCTTTTAGGCACAGAGGTTATTCATAGAATAGTGGCTTATGCCTTTATAGGAGAACCACCTACTACCCAACATATTGTAGACCATATAGACACAAACCGTCAAAACAATCGCCCTGAAAATCTTCGATGGCTTACCAAGTTGGAAAATATCCTAAACAACCCTATTACGGTAAAGAGAATTATCTTTCGTTGTGGTAGTATAGAAGCTTTTCTAGAAGACCCGTCAATATTACGAAATTATATAAACGAAGACCCAAATTTTAAGTGGATGAGGACTGTTACTCCGGAAGAAGCCCAATCATCTTGGAAACATTTAAGTAATTGGGCGAAAAAGGAAAATGACAGCAAATCAACTAAGGGCGGTTCGCTAGGTGAATGGATATTTAAAGATAATCATGGTTACTCTTCAATTCAAGAGCCTTCTGAATTGGTAACATCTGAAACTCCTAATGCCATGCAAAGAAAATGGAGAACTCCGTCTGAGTTTCCTTGTTGTCCACAAGAAAGCACTGATAATCCTATTCAGGCTTATACTGCAAATCTCAAGATTGGAGATATATTTTCCCGCAACAAATATTCAAGCTCGATTATTGCAGATTTTGCACCTTCCAAAGAAGGAAATACATTGTGGGTAATGTGCAAGAATAGTGAAGAAAACGCAGTAAAACCTTGGTCATTGGCACAAATTACATATGAAAACAATTCGTTTGTACATACAAATCTTGGAAGTTTTTTCAAGGAAGATGGCGCAAAGAAACAGTTTACTCTTGCAAAAGGGCTTGAATGGACAGGAGGGGATACCTTTGATGATTTATGCTAAATTACATGGGTATAGTCACTTCAATTTAGGAATAGATATTGAAACCGTCCCTTCGCTGTCAGGCACATTACGCAATACTTAAATTCCGCTTAACATGCAATTTGTGCTTTGCGTAAAGAGCCTTCCAGCCCGTCCCTGCCACTCGACGAGACAGACGGCTAAAGTAGAAAACACTGTTATATCCTGACAAATCCAAAATTTGCCCTGCAGCTAAC
>JAFGIK010000014.1 GCA_016929645.1 Candidatus Dojkabacteria bacterium | reverse complement strand
CCCAACTATGCCGGAGTAAAGGCCGCAGCATGGTCTTCAAGATACATGGACGATCTTAGAAGTCTCTCTCGAAGCATTAGGGCTGCAGAAAATGCTGCTGAAGAAGGTAAAAAAGTTGCAAAGATTGAAAAAGCCGTTGAAGAAATAGCTAAAGAGGCTCCAGTAAGCAATCAACATAACTAATGTTCAAACAATAAACGAAAGAAATTTTTACGAGGTACTATTTGAAGCTCCAATAAAAGGAGCAACAAGAACTTCTCACCGTAATTATGCAAACAAGTTCTTGGAAAATTCACTTGAAACTAATTCAGAACTAAAGAAACTCTTTGATATTGAATTAGGCGAAGACGTTTTGGGTTACATGAATTCAGGAACAGGGAAAAATCTCTTACCCCCCCCTCACACTCAATGGCACCATCCGGTTGAATCTATAGATATTATGCAGCTATTGAGAAAACAAGAACATACTAATCCGCTACTGCAGGATATTCTTCACCCTGGACCAAATGGTACGGGTGGTTTTGGAGCTTATTTTAAAGAACCTATGAAATAGGACCATGGACTTAAAAAAAATAAGAGAAAATTCACTTTCCAGTATAAAAGATCTAGGTCTTGATATAAGCAAATCACTGCCGATCTTAGACCAAGTTAACAACCCTAGAAATAAACAACAAATAATTAATAGGACCTTAGTTTTATATGTTATTGTTGCTCATTCTTATGGTTTCCATAGCTCAAAAGCATTAAAGTGGCTTGAAGCAGAATGTCTTATGGATGAATTAACATTAAAAGAAATGGACTATTTAACAAGAGGTATTGGTGATTCTAATACCTTCCAGCTTCAAGTCGAATCATTATGGGCATTAATCTGGATAATATCGATTACATCATCGCTAGATTATTCAACTCTTTGCCCAAACAATTTTATTAAATATTTTCCAGATCTTAAAACTCAAGAAAAAAGCTTTAAATTCAAAAAACTCGCTCAATTAAGAGAAATTGAAACGATAATAAAGCAAGCAGACATCGCTTATTGTCTTCAATGGAGCTTGGAAAACGCTGCTATTCATTACAAAAATAAAACCAATATAATTCCACGCTATATGGTACAAAATCGTCGCAAAGCTCTCGATTGGGTTTTGTGGAATGAGCCTTGGGATGAAATCTCGTTAGATACATAATAAACAAGCTTGCACTATTCTTTGTGTTTAGGGTCAGCAGAACTAACCAGTAGGTTGACAGCATCTTTTAGAATTCAAAGAAGAAATCCTGAGTGTTTTACAAGGAAATATTCTTATAAATGATTTCGGGTTAGATTAGCTGAAAGCAGCAAAATGAAATACTCTCTTTGCTGATGGGGAATCGGATTTTATAAGAATAGTTTGTCTCCGCTAAGGACAGATACTGCTACTCCGGAAGACATCTATTTTCACGCTAAAGAAATCTATAAAGACTATCCAGCGATACTTGATGCAATAACTCTACCAAAAAAATAAAATATATGATAATTTGGCACCGATTAGCGTTTGATCATACTAGACCAATAGCGACTGAGCTGAAGGATTTAGGTTACCAATTAAAAGGAACATCCGGTATAAATTATGTGATGATATCCGAATCAGATCCTCAGTGGAACGCAGTCAATAAGCTCATAGAAAAATATACTCCCCCACACTTAATTGGAACGGAGTTCACTAGAGATGAAATACTCGAGGCAAAGTGGTTGCATATGTGGGGCAGATGGGATCATGGGTACCCTATGCCAGATGATGATTTTGGCTACGTCAGGCATACTTATGATTGCAGTTGGGAAGAGAATCATTCCTGTTTTGGGGCGGTTCAGGTAAATCCATTTCGCATAAAAGGAGAACCAAAGTGGGGTAAGAAGCACATCATGCAATTAACCTGGGTGAACGATGTGTTCTTTACTCAACCTGCTATATGGGAAGAAGTCTTTAAACCTTTTGGTATAGATTGTATGCCAGTGCTCAAGCATTCCACTGGAGAAGAGCTCAAAACAGTTGTCCAGCTCGTTCCACAGATCACTGCACCTGCACTTGCCGATATTGATGCATATCCCCATGAACAATTAGAAAGAGGGACAAGATATTCATACATCAACAATGGTCCTTATCCTTCGCTGAGCGCAACGCCGGATCCGTCAGCTCATTATATGATGAGCAAGGAGTATTTTGGAAGCGGAGGTGCATCCAATCGCCTAATCATTATTTCCTCCGCACTAAGAGAAGCCATTGATAATTGCAAACTAAAGAGTGTCGCTTTTGTTCCACTTAAAAATCAATAGAGTAATTTTGGCAATGAATGTGTTCGATCTACTTTTATGATTCTTGATAGAATGCTTCCCGCTCGGGAGAATCCTGGAGTTTGGATACGGTGCGTGTGTATATACCGGGGCCCGATGGCAGGGCAGGGGCGGCAGAGCTAAAGCCCACGGCCACGGCTGCTTCTCAACATCGTTTTTTGGTGTATCACTACGATCACTTGGGGAGTATTCAGACCATTACCAATTGGGGTACGGCCACGCTCTCCACAGAGTCGGACAGTTCTCGCAAGAGCCTGTTCAGTTACGAGCCCTGGGGCATGAACCGCAATCCGGTTTCCTGG
>JAFGIK010000013.1 GCA_016929645.1 Candidatus Dojkabacteria bacterium | reverse complement strand
TTAACTAATTAACTAATTAAATGGAAGAGAATATAAAGAAAATTCTAGAGTCAATAGGAGAGGATCCCGCAAGAGAGGGATTGATAGACACGCCCAAAAGGGTTGTGAATATGTACAAAGAACTTTTTTCTGGATACTCAGCCGATTTATCTTGTGTTGCAAAAGTATTTGATTCTGAGGGTTATGAAGATATGGTGACAGTCAAAGATATAGATTTTTTCTCAACATGTGAACATCACATAATACCTTTTTTTGGCAAGGTTCATATAGCATACATTCCAAATGGAAAGATAATAGGTCTTTCTAAGTTTGGACGAATTGTTGAAATATTTGCAAGAAGATTACAATTGCAAGAAAGATTAACCAATCAAATAGCAGATTTTATTGAAGAAAAGATTTCACCACGAGGATTGATCGTTGCAATTGAAGGGACTCATTTGTGTATGGTAATGCGCGGTATCAAGAAGATAAATTCTAGAACGATAACCTCAATTGTCCGAGGTAATTTTAAAACTGAAGAGGTAGAGAAAAGAAGGGAGTTTTTTTCTTCAATAAATTTTACATAGAATATTTATTATATACGTATATGTATGTCTTACTTTGTAATAGCTTACCCAGACTTGAAAAAAGCTGACTACGATTTCCTTCAATCATATAGAAAAAAATATGATGAAAAGTTCTACAATATTATAAAACCTCATTTTACATTAGTATCGAGAATTGGTGATGTCTCCGAAAGTAACCTTGTAAATGAGTGTAAATCAAAACTGCAAGCAGTTAGCATGTTCGATTTTGAAATATGCTGTGCAACGATCTTGCCGAGCCCTTCAAAAGGTCTTTACTACGAAATACTTATTCCTTCGAAGGGACTTAAGAAGTTAGTAGATATGCACTTAAAGCTATACAGTGGGGAGCTCATGCAGTTCTACTCTGAGAATAGTACCTCCCTCCCACATATAGGAATTGGTTGTTCGGGTAGTGCTAATAGCTCAATCCAAAATGTTTCGAGAATAAATAAGAAGAATCGAAAAATTTCAGGACGGATTCAAAAAGTGGATGTAATTGAGCTAGATAATAATACTATAAGAGAAATAATAACAATTGCCCTACAAGACTAGGGGTTAGTTTAGCTTAATAGAATAAAAATATGGACTTTGAGATCATACGTGAGTTCGATTTCTCAGCTGCTCATTCATTGCCCAAATATAATGGGAAATGTAAGAACTTTCATGGACATAATTACATTTTAGAGGTCTACGTTAGAGTAGATGTAGCAGACATGAAAGACGGAATTGGTATTGATACTGCAGAAATAAAAAATATTGTGAATGAGACTGTTATTGATGTACTAGATCACTCGAACTTAAATGACATAATGGAAAATCCTTCCATGGAGAATATATGCATATGGATTCATGCCCAAATAGCCAAGCGAATTAATACAAAGGGAAGGTTATCCAAATTAAGGCTATGGGAAACAGGTCGTAATTCAATAATTATGAATTGTGTATAAAATGAGCGTAAAAGATGAAGTACAAAAGTTGGTATCTGAATATGAACAAGGAATCTGGTATGACTATTCAGATATACATGAACACAGTAAAGTTGTTACTGAGAGGATGAGAGGGATCTCGAAGAAGATCCCAATGTTTATTTCAATTGGTAGAGGGGGGTGGTTAGCAAGCAGGCTAATAGCTACTAATTTTGAAAGGATGGGACTTGAGACTGTTTCGTTTTCTGTCATATCGAAGTATATAAATTCGAATAGCTCAAGGGAACAGGCTGTGTTAGCTCAAAGCCTAGACAACGAATCTAAGCTCGAGATAAAACGAAAATTAAAAACAAAGAAGTATGACCTTTGGATCGTTGATGCCCCATTTGTTACAGGGGGAACAATGACTATGGTTAAGAAGTATATTCAGGATTTGTTTAATACTGTTCCCAAAACCGTAGCACTACATGTTGTGGAATATGTCGAGATAGTGTCAGCCCCATGGCGTAAAGCCCCTACATACAGTCCGGATGTGTATGCGGAAAAGATTCGATCTAATACAGTAAGCTGGTATGTACAGTACCCATGGGAATGGTCAAACTATAAGGCATATTGTGTAACTTGTGAGGTGTATAAATTAGGATTGGGGAAGGATGCTTTGGCTAATAAGTTGAAAACAATCAGCAATGAAGATAGACAGATTTAAAAATATGATAATAATTGGCCCTCCTACAAGCGGCAAGACGACATTGGGGCAATTTTTATCGGATAAATATAAAGATTTACGATATACATCGCTAGGTGAGATTACTAGGGGTGTAAAGAAAAACACCTCCCTTGGTAGAAGGATTGCTGATTTACACCAAAAAGCGATTCCTTGGCCGGCAGATTTTGTAATAGAAATCTTAATGCCACATATACTAGAGTGTCATAAAAAAAGGAGGAGTTTCATACTAGATGGTGCTCCCCGAAAGATGGACGAGCTAGAGCTATTACTGCCGTTTCTTGAGGATAACCAAATAGATATTCAGTATATTATTCACCTATATACAAGTGAGGACGTTTTCTTTGATAGGCTTGACCTAGACAATTCAGGGAGAAAAAAAAGGCCTGAGAATATTATTCATTACAAAAAAAGATTTAACACATACAATAAAAATGTTAAGTCAATGCTGACTATCCTAAAAAGTAGGTTTAATGCATATTATTGGTATAGAGATACATCATTACTCCAGCCAGCAAGTCTTACGAAGGAGTTTGATGAGTACTATGCGTTACGAGAAAGTATTTAATTTTTAATAATACAAAATGAATTTTAAAGAAAAGAGAATTCTTATTACAGGCGGAACTTCAGGTCTCGGTCTTTCAATTGCTAAAGCTTTGATTGCAGAGAGGGCAATTGTGCATGTAATATCGCATCGAACTGAGAGTATTACGAGAGCAGTAAAAGAGGTGGAGTCTAAAGATTTATTTGCGCATTTAGCGGATGTTTCGAATTTCAAAGATTTGGAATCTGTTTCGAAAAAGGTTGGTGCTATTGACATCTTAATTAATAATGCGGGTATTTGGTTGAGTGGAGAGTTGGAGGAAAATTCTCCAGAAGAAATATCTCGGGTTATCGATGTAAACTTAAAAGGTGTTATTTTTTCGACGAAGGCGTTTCTCCCAAATTTGGAAAAAAGCAAATCTGCATTTATTTTAAATGTGTGTTCTACATCAGGCCTAAAACCACGTGAAAATCAGTTTGTGTATACATCAACAAAATTTGGGGTCGCTGGATTTATTCAATCTCTGCAGTTGTACTTGCAAGAACGCGACATAAAGGTTAGCAACTTTTATCCTGGAGGAATGAATACTTCTATATTTGGGAAGGCTGGCGATACTAGTTTACCGAGTAAGGATTGGATGGATACGGAAAAAGTTGCTGAGGTTGTTTTAAACATTTTGTCAGTTGATAAATCAATGCTTATGGATCAGTTAATCCTGAAGAGATGGGATATTAGTTAGACGAATAATTATTCATGATAATAACGTTTTTAAAACAAGAAGAATCAAATGTAACTGTTAAGTTTGCGACAAAAGACAGGAAACTGTCAAAAACTTATATTAATTTGCGAGAAAAAGTATGGGAACGCTTTAAAAGTAATAAAAAAGAATCTGTTTGGAATGGGGAAATATACACGATACATAAGATAATCCAACATACTAATGGAAGGTTGTGTATTGAGGTGGGTCTTTGTGAATATAAAGACATAATCCTAAGTAGGGAGTTGGGGGACGAGATGATCTACTCTCGATTTGGGAGTAATTATATATTTCAACATATTGAGACAGTTGCATTACCACGGACAGTTAGTGGGAAATATGTTTATGGAGTACGAAATAACAAAACATCCCATAGAGAAGGAGAATTAGATATGATTGGTGGTCTTGTGAATCGCGATGAGATTAAAATTACTAGCTTCGGAGCTCTAAAGAAAAACATTATAAAAGAAGTTCTAGAAGAAACAGGTATTCAAGCACAATATTCCGAGATTCATCTAGTATGCGTTTGCTTTTTTAATAACAAATTTCAATTCGTCTATACATTCAAGATTGATGACGTTCAATTAAATACACATTCTAAAGTTGAGGAGTTTTCACACTTGGTAAAGCTTTCAGAGTCAGAAATCTTGAACAATTCAGGTAGTAGCGCATATGAATATAGTAAAAATTATTTAAAACGTATATGAAAGTAGTTGTAGTAGCAGGGGCTAGGCCAAACTTTATAAAAATTGCCGGGCTGTATTATCAGAAAGAAAAGTTTCCCAATCTAGATTTTGTCTTGATACATACCGGACAGCACTATGATGATTCATTGTCCTCGATCTTTTTTGAACAACTTAGAATTGCAAAGCCGGACATAAATTTAAAAGTTGAGACTGTTCAATCGGGGAGCGATTATATTGCAGCAATTGACGACGCGGTGAGTCCGGTACTACTAAGTGAAAACCCTGATGTGGTGGTGGTTGTTGGTGATGTGAATTCGACAGCAGGTAGTGCAAAAGCTGCGAAAGGGCTTGGTATAGATGTTGCGCATATTGAAAGCGGTTTAAGGAGTCATGACCTCTCTATGCCTGAAGAAAAGAATAGGATATACACGGATTCGATCTCAGATTACTTGTTTGTTACCGAAACTGATGCAGTAAAAAATCTAAGAAATGAAAATATAAGCCAAGAAAAAATCTTTTTTGTAGGGAATATTATGATAGACACATTGATAAACAATCTGGAAACGATAAAAAAACAAAAAGTGATGAGAGGTCTTGGATTAACTAAGGAATGTTTTGCATTTGTAACTTTTCATCGTCCCAGTAATGTAGATGAAGAAAAAGACCTTCAAAATGTGTTAAATATACTGCGTGAAGTTTCTATGAGAATCAAAGTAATGATACCTCTTCACCCTCGTACGAAGAAATCACTTGAAAAGTTTGGTCTATATGGCTATTTAAAAAATATGCCAAATGTTGTGCTGAGTAATCCCCTAGGTTATTTTGAGTGTTTGAATCTTGTTCTTAACTCAAAGCTTGTTCTGACTGATTCTGGAGGATTACAAGAAGAGAGTACTTTTTTGCATATTCCTTGTATAACAATGAGGACATCTACAGAGAGGCCAATTACTATTGAGGAAGGGACAAACATATTAGCAGGTGTTGAGAGAGAGAAAGTATTATCTTACGTAGATATGGTATTGAATGACCAGTATTCATTTCCAAATGGTTTACCTGAACTCTGGGATGGAAAGACAGCACATAGAATATTGAAAATTTTATCTAAAAGCTGATGCTATAAGTTATGAGTAGAAGTAAATCAGTAAAAAAAGCATTAAGGGATGCATTCGAAGAAAAAAGGATTCTAGTAACTGGGGGTTGTGGATTTATCGGAGCAAATCTTATTAAGAAGCTTAAAATTTATACAAGTAATATTATTTGCGTTGATGATTTAAGTGCAAACTCGGGTCATCCCCAAGATGAAATAGACTTCGTGGAATTGAATGTCTCGGATTTTGATAGTGTTTCGAAACTATTTAATGAATATAAATTTGATTATATTTTTCATTTAGCAGCACACTTTGCAAATCAAAATTCAGTTGAGCATCCCGTTGAAGATATGAAGACAAATCTGATTGGTACATACAACTTACTTGAAAATACGAGCATAAATTGTCCTGAGGCAAGCTTTATATTTTCATCTTCATCATGTGTTTATGGGGATGGGAATCTCGGCTTTGCTGAAGATAATAAGATTGGGTTATTGTCAACGCCTTATGCTATACATAAGTACGCTTCTGAGAAGTATTGTGAAATGTATACCTTCCTTAATGGTATTAGGACTATTAACATTAGATATTTTAACGTGTTTGGGCCAGGAGAGAAACCTGGTAAGTATAGAAATGTTATTCCAAACTTTATACATAACATTCTGTGCAATAAGCCAATTGTGCTCTTTGGCGATGGAAAGAGTTCTCGACTATTTACTTTTGTAGATGATGCTGTTGAGATGACATTATTTTTAGCATTAAATGGGAAGAAGGGGGAATTGTACAACGTGGGGATAGGAGACGAAGTAAAGATAATAGATTTGGCAAAAAAGATATACAAGTTAACTGAAAAAGAATCTCAGATTATTTGGAAGCCGGAAAGGTATTGGGATATAACAAAGGTAAGGAGGTGTAGCATAGAAAAGCTGCATAAATTAGGATATGATAATATAAATCATTGTAACTTTGATGATGCACTGAAAAAGACGATAGACTATATAAAGAGTTTAGATAAAGAACTGTGAAATCTATAACACTAAGTGGTTTACAAGTTAATAATATCTCTAAGAGAGAATTTGTACGGACTGTTGATCGGCTAGTTAAGGAGAAGAAACCCAGTTATGTAGTAACCCCTTATTCTGAGTTTTTCATACGGGCACAAATTGATGGAGAATTTAAAGATGTTATCAATGGAGCAGACTTGAGTTTAGCAGATGGAATTGGTGTGTTGATTGGGGCGAAATATATGGAATTAAAGGGTAATAAATACGTAGACTTAATTAAATGTTTTCTTGCAGCTGTATTTAATAGAGAATACTTGAAAAGCGGAGTTCAGGAAAAATTGAGTGGATCGGAGATTGTTTATGACGTTTGCGAGCTTGCCGAAAAGGAAGGTTACAAAGTTTTCATTTTAGGCGGTTTTGACTTTGGGAAGGGATGTACTTCCGATTTAGCAAAAGAGGTACTGGAGGAGAAGTACCCCAAGATAGATATTTGTGGAACATACGCTGGGTCTCCTGCCCCAGAAGAAAACGAGCACATAGTAAATTATGTCAATAAACGAAATCCAGATATTTTACTCGTAGCATATGGCCCAGTGAAGCAAGAGAAATGGATAGCAAAGAATCTAAACAACCTAAGACCAATGGTTAGTTTTGCTCTTGGAGGTACTATTGATTATGTCGCAGGAGCCAAAAAGAAAATGCCCAAGTATTTGTCCGACAGAGGACTTGAAGGTGTTTTACGGCCATTTGTTAGTGAAAGGGGGAATCTTTGTTTGATAATTAGAAGGTTACAGCGGGCTTGGCTTGGAATCATCAAATTTACTTTTGTATTGTTAAGAGAGAAAAAATGAAGAAAAGAAATCTAAATAAGTTGGCGCTCTTAATTTTAGACTTTGATCCTGAGCATCATGGTCGGCACCTGAATGAGGCAATGACTTACTTCATAGACGAAGTTTACCCTCTTCTAGGACAAGATGCTAAATGTGTTGTTAATATTTGTGGATTGGCTTTGTTGCATTATAAACGATATGGAAATAGAAATGATGGATTTAAAAAATTTAAGAAGATGATATTGGAGGGAAAAATAATCATTGGGAACCATAGTTTTATGCATTATGATTTTACGGGGGGCTTTCTTCAAAGAGAAGAGACTCCATTGAGTGAAATATTAGTCGAACTTTGTAGGTTGGACGAGCTTTGTGGAGAAGAGTTTCTAATGTACCCAAATTGTTATAGAGCACCATATTTCAATATCAACGAGGATACGAGACAGCTCCTTAGAGATAGGTTTAGGTTCGACTTCAATGGATATATTAAGATTTCAAGTGTTTACGAAGAAGACAAGGTTATAGAAAAAGGGGATAGAAATTATAGGATAAATACAAATATTGTACTGGATTCACAAAGCTGGCAAGAGGATATCGCAACACCATCGCAAGTCGATTTAGAAAGAATCGGTAGGTATGTCGTAAGTGCGCATCCTTATGAATTTCATTCATCTTGTAATTCATACAAAGAGACAAATGAAAACTTGAAGCTGCTTTTGAATGAACGAATAGTTTTCGTCTCCCCAGAAGATTTTATTGTTAACTAATAACTTATGAACAAAAAGAACATATATTTGCTGGTCATTGCAGGTGGGCCTGGTACAAGATTATGGCCCTTTTCGACTTCGGATAGACCTAAATTCCTTTTGGATATTGAAGAAGGGAAGACCATAATTGAAAAAAATATTGAGGCATACGAGAGTTTTATAAACAAGGAGAATGTATACATATCAACCACGAAAGGTTTTATACAATCAATCAAAAAATACGTAAAGAGGATAAATGAATGGAATATTGTTGAAGAACCGGTTAGCAAGGGAAGTTTATCGGGAGCGATACTTTCGACGCAAAGAATTTATGAGCATGATCCGGATGCAAAGATAATATATACATGTTCCGATATCTTGTTTAAAGATGTTGACTCCTTGAGAAAGTCTATCAAGAATGCCTTACATGAAACTGAAAAGCAGCGATTTGTTATGCTGGGAATTGAGCCAGAAGATAAGGGACTTCAAGATTATGGATATATAAAAGCCAAAGTTAACAAGAAAAATACTGCGTATAATGTAGATAAATTTATTGAGAAACCTACAGAAACTGAGTTTACACAGTTTTTTCTCAAAGACGGATTTTATCAAGCTGGAGTACTCATCTATTCTGCAGCATTTTTCTTTGATTTAATGAAGCGACATGTTCCTTCAGTTTGGAAGCAAGTAAAGAGTTTTCGTGAAGACGAGAAAAAAGGAATTAAGGTTGGGCGGGCCTACGATAACATTAAAGCAATGAATGTTAATTATGATTTTATAGAAAATCTGCCGAGTGAAATGCTCTCTGTCATTTGTGTAGACTCAAGGTGGTATAAGATACGTAATATTGAAACATATTATGAACTTTTAGACAAAGATGAAAATCATGTAGTTGGAAAGGTAATGAACTTCAAGTCAAAACATTGTATTGTAAGAAGGAAAACCAAGAAGCCAGTTTACCTTTATAACATTGAAGACATTATATTTGTTGAAAATGATGGTTACATTATAATTGGCAAATTAGATAACAGCACTTGCGAGTTAAGAGACCAAGTTCCAAATCCATAGATTACGAAAAAAGACTAGATGAATGAATAAGTGCGGAAACATGCCAGTGATCAGGGGATATAAGAGATGAGGTGATTATTTTGATGCGAATGATTATCCAGATCTGATGCAATATATAACCAACCTACCCAAAGTTATGTTCTTTGATTGGAACAAAACGCTTAGCAACTCCCTTTTCTGGGAACATCTTTCTGATGACAACCATCCGTTGAATGAATTTCATGATGCTATCGTTGACTCTTTGTTCTCTAAGCATAAGGACAAAATCTATCCTTGGATGAGGGGAAAGATATCGGTTGACAAGATTATGAACTTAATTGCAAGTGACGTGAATCTCAGTGCAGACACATTGTGTGAAGAGTTGAAGATAAGCTGTGAAAACATGAAATATGTATCTGATGAGACACCTGACTTGATAGAACAAGTAAGAGGTCGTGGGATTGAAGCAGTTATTGCGACAGATAATATGGACACATTCTCCTTATTTACTGTTCCTGGGCTCAATCTTGATCGCCAATTTGACGATATATTAAATTCTTTTGAACTTGGGGTGCTCAAAGAAGATTTTGATGAGAACAATGTTCCTCTATTCTTTAAGGACTACATGGATCAAAGGAAACTAAAATACGATGAAGTCGTTCTGTTAGATGATTGTGTTGATGAGACAGGTAATTATGAGCGATTGGGTTTTAAGATCAGAGAGGTAAAGAGTCCTAAGGAGCTGATTCGGATTATGAAGCAATACATAAGTCTATAGCTAAGATCTTGCTGATTATTTAGAGGCTTTATCAAAGACTGAAAATATTTCCTCTCCAACTATTTTTACAGAATTGCCAAGTAATTTTAGGGCTTCATCAATTTTGCCCTTAGAGTCGGATTCTATTTCGACCAGATCTAATTTTGTAGGAATTGAATATTCAATAATTTCTACTGTAGTTTTGTCTCTTTGCCATACATCTCTCTTGCTCTTATTCTCTTTGATTGCCTTTAGCCCTAATGCAGTTAGTATTTGAGTCATTTGGTCTGCGTCCTTTCCAATAGCTACGTTTATTTCACGTCTTGTCCATATACCATGTTCGTCTTTCATTTTATCTTTCATAGTTAATGTGCATTTGGAATCATCTCTTCGAATCCGAAACAGTCGTTGAGTATTAGACATGGATTTCTTTAGTCCAAAGTATTTATCGTGAATAACTCTTGTTGCCAAATGTTGGAATCCATTGCTTCGTAATATGTTGTAGAAGTCAGTTTCGTTTTTAATTTGTACTTTAATCTCTATCTCCTTCATGGTTTTTACTGATGTATGTTACCAAGTTTCTGTAGGTACCACAAAAGATAGTTGTCTTTGCAGTGCAATTCTATTACTATATTTATAGACCTATACCGTTTATTCAGCACAACGATATTAGTGTCTGAAATATTTTGCATGTAGTTCTATGACAGAAATGGATAAACATATGGATACACAATCTACGTTAGTAGAGTCTAGAGTTGGTGACGTTAGTGTATTGAGCGTAACGCTTGGTGATGAAGTGCGTACAAGAATAACAACACTACAAGATCAATTTAGAGATGTTTTCAACAAATATCTTAATCCTGACGGATCTGAGACATTCTTCATCTCACCTCACGTTTTTCAGATTATTGCTGGAATTATCCCTATTGCATTTAAGCAGTTAAATGCAAAAATGGGTGCAGGAGATTCTTTGCAATCCTGGGAACATGAAAACATAAGTGCAATTTTGGGAAAGGCGCTTATACCAGATTCATTAAGCCCAACGCTGAGTAATGCTCGGGCTATTGCACGTGATGTTGCAGAATTTCATGCCGGACGTGGGCGTGTAGTGATAAGGGAATTGTGTACTGGTGCAGGGCTTGCAACAGCAATGACATGGATGGAGGTACGTAAGGCAGGTGCAGAAGGGGTAACGATCATTAGTACAGACAATGCTCTTGAATCAGTCGTAACAGCTGCCTTGGTGTTATCGATATTCAATATTCCCCATGTAATAATCCAGGGAGAGGTTCCAGATGCTTTGTTTGATTTTGATGGAGTCGTCTTGCAATATATGGATGCCGGAGATGCTGTACGAAATGAACAGGGAAGGAGTAAACAATATTCTGTTGTATTTTCTGATCATGGAATTTCATACTTTCCTCAGAAAGTGAATGATGAAATTATAGGTAGTCTGCTAGGTATGTTGACGGAACGAGGTGTAATGTATGTTTGTGGGCTCGAACCTGATGTAACTGTTGCTTTACAGTATCCATTTATGATACGAGAGATCCTTTTTGGAAGAGGACTGAGGAG
This sequence comes from Candidatus Dojkabacteria bacterium, assembly GCA_016929645.1. Classification (GTDB taxonomy): domain Bacteria; phylum Patescibacteriota; class Dojkabacteria; order SC72; family JAFGCJ01; genus JAFGIK01. Next base: position 6,282 of record JAFGIK010000013.1, on the reverse strand, counting down.
GGATGCCTATACTCAAATTCGTCAAGGGAGAGAACGAACGCGTGCAAAAGGAGATGAACAAAGTGTCATTTACGATACCACAGTGGTTGGTGGTAGAACTGCGGTTACACGATTTTATACACCCGAATCTGCTGGGCTGTATGATATGCTTCATGCCTTTTTATTTAATAAAGACGAAAGAAGTCTTTCAACTTGTGTCTTGTATATCAGGTCAATTATTGGAGTTGTTCGGACAACAAAAAAACTAGGGGTAGAAATTCGCTCTCCTATCGAACACTCTTTGCGCTTTGTTGGAGGATTGATGGAAGGGAAATATGATGCGAGTGCAATTCCGCCATTTGAAGATGGAAAACGGGTAGCTAGAACGTTGCGAGTACAAATGATTTAAATTTACAACTTATGAGAATTGAAAATCTATTAATAATTGTTACCGGGTGTTTGTCTGTAATTGTTCCTATATTTCTTTTTAGCAGAAATAGAAAGTCCTCAAGTTACCTTATCCTTGTTATATTAGCAATAATAACTGGCCCATTATGGGCAATCAGTATTGCACTGTTTCGGGAGGCAACTGACACCGTTCGGGCACTATTTTGGAACAGAATGATCTATGTTATAGCTATCTTGATTGGCTTTTCTTTCTTTTATTTTATAAAGGCATTTCCCAAGAAAAAGGAGATTGGTGTCTTGCCGACCTTGCTTGTTCATATTGTTGGTCTTATTCTCCTAGTTATACTGTTATTCACAGATTACTTTATTGAGAAGATTATACTTAATGATGCTGGTAATTCAGTACAACTTGGTGGGGGATATGTCCTTTGGCTCATTTGGATGCTTTCAATATTCGGCATTGGGATAATCAGTATTATAAACGAGTTCTCTAAACTTGGAGACGTAGAGAGAAACCAACTGAGGTACTTTGTTATTGCAATTATCATACCGTCAATTGGTGTTGTCCCTACCAACGCAGTACTCCCACTTTTTGGTGAGTATCGATACATTTGGATAGGGCCACTTCTTATGATACCTATGAACCTTATAATTGCCTACGGAATAAGTAGGACACGATTTATTGGTGCTGGAGTAGTTCAGAAGACTGTAGTGAGGTTTTTGGCATTAGTAATTAATGTAAGCTTTATTCATTTTTTACTAAGCTTTCTGAAGAGCTTTATCCAAGAGCACACATCTCTTGCGCACTTGGACATTATCTTCGTTTTTGGAGAAATAACGTTTATTGTACTTGGAATCATGCTTTCGTATGGCTGGATAAATAGAGTGTTGGTAAGAGCAGTTGTCCGGCGATACTACAATGAAGTGGAGGTACGGGATCAATTCATCCGTTCAACTTCCTCAGAATTGGATCTTGATAAAATCTCAACAGTAGTATTTAGCACCTTGTATACCTCGATGAATATTTCCCGAGCTGGGCTTGTTATGCTCGACAACAGAAATGACGAAGTGGTATATCAACGATTTAAAAATATTGTGGATCTTTCGCTAGGTGATCTAAAGGAAATGTATTACTTTTGGGAAGCGAGTAGCTTTAAAGATGAGCCTTTGCTCTTAAACGAGCTTGAGTATGTTCTTGGCAACCAAATAGGACAGTTGTCATCAAAAGAGTCTGAGCGCATACAAAAAGCAATTAAATTCCTGAATGATAATAGAATTAGTGGGATCTTTTCATTTACTCACAGAGATTCATTAACAGGCTTCTTACTAATTGGAATGGAGAACAAACTGTATTTTCACTCTGAGGATGTAGATCTATTGGAATTACTTGTAAATAATGTAGGTGTCGCTATAAGTAGGGCGTTGCTTTATCAAGAGGTACGAAACTTTAATGAAACCTTGCAAGCAAAAGTTGATGAACAAACACATACATTACGTGACAAAGTTGATGAGCTTGAAAAGGCACAACAACGTGAAAGAGATATGCTTGATATTCTCGGACATGAATTAAGAACACCTCTCTCAATTATTCGAAATGCATTTGGACTTATTGAAATGAAAGGAAAAGATAATAAGTTAAGCACAAAGGATTTACAAACTTACATTGAAAAAGGCAAAGAAGCAACTGAACGAGAGATTGAAATTGTAGAGAACATGTTGCGAGCTACAAAATTGTCTTCAGGCCAGGTGATGTTAAATTACGAGTCAGTAGGTATGGTAGATGTCATTGAGGAGAGCATTGAGAGTCAAAGGGAGAAGGCGCAAGAGAAGGGGATAAAAATGTTTTTCAATAAGTCTAAAGATAAAAAGGTTACTTTTAATGTATATGCCGATCGAACTGCAACACAGGAAGTTACGGATAATCTCTTGGATAATGCTATTAAGTACACTGAAAAGGGTAGTGTGACAATTGATATTGGGCACAATAACGACTTTGTGACAGTACATGTAAAAGATACAGGTAAGGGAATCCCTGCAGAAGAAATAGACAATTTAGGTCAGAAGTTTTACCGAGTTGACCAATATCTTGGAGATCAAGAGGAGAGAAAACTTAAGATGGTAAGACCAGGCGGAACGGGCATTGGCCTTTATGTTGTTTATGGTCTGATCAAACAAATGAAGGGAAAGATTTGGGTTGATAGCAAAGTCGGGGAGGGGAGTACATTTCACTTTTCGCTACCTATATATAAAGGACAGAAGGTAGACGATTCTGGGAAAAAAGAGGCTAATGTATTTAAACGATTAGGACTAAAAGAATAATGAAAGTTTTAATAGCACAATCAGATGAGGAGTTTACGGATATGATGAAAGAGTGGTTTGTTGAATATGGATTTAAAGTTGATGTTGCTTACGATGGGGAGGAGTGTCTAGAGAAGGTGCTGAAGAATGACTATGACGCGATAGTTATAAATCTTCTTCTGTCCAAGGTGGATGCAATCGAGGTAATTAAAAAGTTTAAGAAAAGTGATCGAAGAAAGGGACGTATAATTGTAACTTCAAATATTAAAACAGAGATTGCGATCTGTGAGGTTATAAAGGCAGGGGGAGATGGATACGAAATAATGACGGAAGTTACACCATATCAATTAGCTCAGAACATAAAAGGCTATATCAGTGGTGAACTTACAACAGAGGAATCGTTTAGAAAAGCCTTAGTAGTAGCAAGAACGAATGACAAGAAGTGCAAGGAAAAGAAGAACCGTAAATTTAAGTATAAGCATGGAAAATTGGATTCGATCAGAGATGTAGAACTAGGGGATATCCCCTTGATTCATAAAGACGATTCATCTGAAGAAGTTAGAAGAAAGGAGAAAATTGTGCAGGATAAAATAAAAAATATATAATATCGACTATGAATCTTTTTAACCGAAAAATTCTAAATCAGAGGTTAGCTGGGTACGTTTTTCCAAAGGGGGATCATGCTGTACGAATTGGCAAGTTTATAACTGGTTGGCAGAAATCATTGAAAGACCGCGATTTACAGCAGACCAAAGAGAAGTCGATACAAGGTAAATTTCTTGTTATTTTCTTTGAGGAGATTCTTGGTTATCAAGATAAAACTAAGGGGGAAGAGGAATGGACGTTGGTAGCAGAACCAAAGACAGAAGTTGATGCTCAAACGGCTGATGGTTCATTGGGTTTCTTCTCTAAAGCCAAGAAAGAAACAAAGGCTGTTATTGAACTAAAAGATGCCAAGACCTCACTTGACAAAAAACAATCAGGGCGAGAGAAGGGCTATACGCCTGTCGAACAAGCCTACCTATATGCAACTAAATTTGATAGGTGCAAGTGGATTATAGTCTCAAATTTCCGAGAGATCCGTCTTTATAGTAAGGCACGTTCTGAGCAATTTGTAGAAAAGTTCGACATACTGGAGCTTCATAAAGAGGACGAGTTTAAGCGATTTTATTACCTACTAAACAAGGAGAACCTTTTAGCAAAAGAAGGAAAATCCCCGGTGGAAGATTTAGCAGAAAAATCACTTGAACAGGAAGAAGATATCTCTAAGAAATTTTATGCCGACTACAAGAATGCAAGGGAAAGGTTGTTCAAACACCTTCTAAGATATAACAAGGGGCTAGACAAAGAAACACTCTTTCGTAAGGCGCATAAGATTCTAGATCGCCTCATTTTTATACTATTCTGTGAAGATTCAGCAAATCTCCTGCCTAAGGAACTTTTAAAAGATTCCTATCGACTTGGCATGCGATCCAGGGAAAGAAGCGATCAGAGAGTATGGAGGGAAATAAAAAATCTATTTATGGATATTGATGAAGGTAGAGATGACATCGAGCCCGCGATCAATAGCTACAATGGAGGCTTGTTCAAAAAAGACCAAATTCTTGATGACTTAGTTATAAAGGATGATGTGTGGGAGGATACTATTCATCTTGGAGATTATGATTTCGAAAGTGACCTTAATGTAAATATTCTTGGGCATATATTTGAACAGAGCATTAGTGATATTGAAAACATTAAGGCCGAGATGAGTGAGGAGAAAAAGGTATCATCTAAAAGAAAGAAAGAGGGAATTTTCTACACACCTGAATACATAACAAAGTATATTGTTGAGAATACTGTAGGCAGATACATTGAAGAGAATCCTGGTAAGTTGGAGGACATAAAAATATTAGATCCCGCGTGCGGGAGTGGGGCATTCTTGAATCAGGCACATTCATTCCTATTGAACGAGTATAAAGTACGACATGAGCAAAAGATGGCTGCGAAGAAGAAGAAGGGACAGGAGCTGACTCTCTTTGATTACAATCCAGCGGAAGCCAATAGGTCAATTTTGCTGAACAATCTGTTTGGAGTTGATTTAAATGAAGAAAGTGTGGAGATAACCAAGTTAGCATTATGGTTAAAAACTGCTAGAACTGACGAACCTCTACAGAATCTTGATAACAATATAAAGGTTGGGAATAGTTTAATAAACGATTTGGAAGTAGCAAAACGGAAGGCTTTCGATTGGAGACGGGAGTTTAAGACGATTATGCGGAGTGGCGGTTTTGATGTAATAATTGGTAACCCCCCTTGGGGAGCTGTATTCAGTGATGTCGAAAAGTCTTTTCTGCGGAATAGATATCCTCAAATAAAAGGTGAGTTAAATTCGTATTTGGCTTTTATTTTAGAGAGTCTTTCAAAGCTAAATGTCAGTGGATTGTTGGGTTTTATTGTTCCCGATGGATGGACTGAAAGTAAAAGATGGGAGGAATTCAGAAACGACCTTATAGACAATTTTAAAATTGAAGAGATAAATTTATTTCGTAAAAACATTTTTATTGATGCTCCGGATGTAATACCTACAATAATAATTATTAGGAAGGATAAGATTCAAAGCAACAAAGTTAGTGTGCAGAGGATTGGTCTTCAAACAGATATTAGCTTGCTGCAATTTTTAGATTGGAAGGATAAAAAGTTTCTAGAACAAAAAAAGTGGAAGAATAATCCTTATTCTTTGATTACAATAAACCAGACGGCTTCTTTAATGCCTCTTTATGAACGATTATATTCGCTAGAGAAGGTTTCTGATCCCAGGATGAAGCAAGAGGAACGAAATTTTTATATTTCCGACGGTGTTTATAAATCAAAACTACTAAAAGTCTTAAAAGAAGTGGAAGATGGGGATGATGTAAAATTATTGATGCAGGGGAAGAACTTGCATCGTTATTACATTGATTTTTCTTCTCTAGAAAGTGCTTTGTACAAGAATGTACAGAAGATACTAACCAATACAGAAGAAGAAAAATATCAAAAGGAGTACTTAATTTTCCATGCTTTAAAGAAACCAAGTATTTCTTCTAGACTGTCTGGAAGTTATATTCCAGCGGTTAAGACGGATATGCCTTACTCAGTAGCTTCTAATAACTTCATCGTCATTACTGGACAAAAGTCTGAAGAAATTAAGTTCCTACTTGGACTATTGAATAGTAAGTTGCTAAATCGTTTCTACAACGATCACTTTTTGTCAGTTAATATAGAAGCGTATACAGTTGGTTCTTTACCTTACCCAAAGAAAATGATATCAGAAAAAGTCGTATCAGCAGTGAATAAAATTTTAGATTATGAAGATAAGTTTTACAACAAAAAGGAGGATATCGTACAAACGCTGAAACTTAAATATTTCACTGATTTCTCGAATAGTCGAGTTGATCTTGCTACGATTGGATTGAACGAGGTCGTTGAAAAGCTACGAATGAAAAATATGGAGATAGGTGACTTAGATAAATTTCAATCTTGGTTCAGGCAAAAGCAAGGTGAGATCAAACAGATAGCGCAAAAAGTTAATAACTACTCAAAAGAGATTGATACAGAAGTCTATGAGTTGTATGATCT
>JAFGIK010000109.1 GCA_016929645.1 Candidatus Dojkabacteria bacterium | reverse complement strand
TCACTGGTCGGAATATATCGGTCTTCATGATGGAATCTGGGAAGAGGCGATGGAAAATAACAATCAACTGATTCTTCTGGGGAATGTTGAGGAGTTGATCAACTTCTCTGACTTACCCTCAATTATTAAAAGCCATATTGAATATCGAATGGGAGAAAAGGAATAATGTCACTCAAATTCAAATGCCCTGAGTGCGGTCATGACGAGTTAATACATGTTGAGTTGGGGGTATGTATGTCCTCCAAAGTCACTGACATTGACGAGCAAGGCTACTTTCAATATGATTTACTTGAATATAACAACGGCAGTACTGACCGATACCACTGCTACAAATGCGGTTATGTTTTGAAGGATGATAAGGGAGAAAATCTAATTATGGAAGATGAGGTTGCGGAATGGGTCAAAAAGAACTGTAAATAGCTTATTCCATCTCTTTCAGGAGCTTAGAAAATGCCGTTTTGGGACTCAAATTACAGGCTTTTGCCCACAAAATAAACTCCGTAATATCCACTCGCCTGTTGCCAGTTTCACAGTTGTATACCCACGACTGGGGTTTGCTAAGTTCTTTTCCTAACTCACGTTGCGTCATTCCTGCATCTTCTCTCAGTTGTCTCAGGAAGCCAGGAAGCAATCTATATTTAAGGTTCTGTTGTGCTTTCATGACCCGATTTTAGTGTCAATCCAGCTTGACACAGTTTCCGTGTCAGGATAAAATACTTAAAGCCATGAAAAATAGGGGTTTATGGAAATAGGAGGCAATTGTAATGATTCAGTTTCAGTGTCAGTGCGGGAAACGATATCAAGTACCAGAGCAATATACTGGGAAAAAGGTTCGGTGCAAAGAATGCGACGGCATCAATATCATTCCCCTGGACTCCCCAGAAGAGCCTACTGAGGAAACATCGTATCAAGAGGTTTCATCTTCAAATAAAATCCTGATTATTCTATGTCTTGGGATTATTGTCTTTATTGCAGGGAGTTTTGGATTTCTTATTTATTCTCAGCATACAAAAGTTAAGGAATGTTTGGTAGCGTGCGAAGAACTCCACACCAAAGCCCAAATTAAATGGGACAACAAGGATTATGCTGGAGCAAGAGAAATTTACAAAAACATTATTGGGAGAGCGTTAGAAGTATCCTCAGATAATAATGAACTTGCCTCTTTAACTGAAGATGCAAAAGAAAAAGTCCAAGAAGCTGAGAGATTATTATTTGTGGAGGAATATTTAGCGGAAATAAAAGAAAAGTACCAACAGGCAGAAAATTTGTTCATGTCCGCCAAAATACCAGAATCACAGAAAGCGTATCTGGAAATCATTTCATTTATTAAAGAGAATCGTAAGGAGGAAGACTACAATTTCTCTTGGATTAAATTTGCCTGTCAGAGACGTATAGAACTCATACCATTAATGCAGACATTGCTTGACAATCCTGAAGGTTATAAAACTAAATCTCGTCCCATAGCTACACAAGAATATGATCAAATAATAAAAGAGTTGGCTTCTATACAAAAGCCCTCATATGAAATCGAAAATCTGCTTAAATATTTTGAGCAACTGAAATTAGATGCAAATGTCTATTATGACGAGCAAGATCGAAAGAAAAGGTTAGCAGATATAAGAGAAAAAGAGCTGGTAGCCATAGAATTAGAAAAAAAGAGGAGATACGAATTAAGAGGATTTAACAAAGATTATCCAATAGAAATCAATTCTTCAAACGTTCATCAATACTTTTACAAGTTTTTTAATGGTGCCAACAATCTCAGTGAGGCATTAGATAATAAAAGTTACTATCAGTGTGTTGTAATCCCTTCATACCGTCGTTCGAATATAAAGGAAATGGTTTTATGTGAAGAAGATAATGCAACTTCCTGGGGCATAGCAGGTGTAACAGAAAGCTATTTTTTTGTAGAAAAACAACCCAACGCTTCCTTAGACCTGTCCGTTATACTACATTCAGAAGCTCTAAATATCCGCACAAAGCCTGATGGTAAAATGAATATCCGAGAGCAAAATGTCAAATTGTTTTTCGAGTTTGCTTCCGCCATGAATAAAAACAGAGTGATGCGGCATTTGGAAGATGATCAGCCTGTCATACTCAGTTGGTTAATAGATTTAAATCAATCCGGCAAGCTACAGAATTACAAAGAAGGGCAAATAAATGTATCTGTAAGCAGTGTATCATATAAAGCAAAAGTTATTGAATACGAGATCATTAATAACTCTGATCCCAGGGCAAAAGCTTTATATGGCTCACTCAAAAATATAGAGGATTCAAATAGGAAAAAGACCGTTCCCTATCTACTCAAGCTGGAAAAAAATCCTAAACATGATCCCCAATTACAACAAGCATTGGCTCATAAATCAGAAGAGAACGTCAATCAACTCAAACAACAGATGATAAATGCTCAAAATAGACCGAGATTGATAGCGGAGCCATACATTGAACGCCTTATAAGTAGTGGTTTTATCAAGTCTGCTACATTTGAATGTTATACCAATTTTCGAGGTGATCAAATCTCCATAACAGGAATTCAACCCGGTGAGAAAGTATATGTTAAATATCGTATAGAGTATTATTCAAAAGCAAATATTTTAATGTATGGCAATATTGGTGTTCTAGTTTACGTAGATGATAATTTTAACTGGAAATATGGGGAGATATATTTCAACGGCAAGGAATTGTGGATTCAAGGGGTGTCCTATTAGTCACGGTTTGATTGAATGCAACAGCAAAGGAGAAACAATGAAAATTCAAAATCTGTCTCTAATTATCTTTATATTTCAGTCTTTATTTTACTCTGGTGTTTACAGCTTAGTCTATGGAGGAGAGGAGTCTTCTGGAAGTGACCTTAGAAAGGTAATATCTGATTATAAAAGAAAGCTGGTATATATCGACAAAGTAAAAATGTCAGATAAAAATGATAATATTAAAAATAAAGCAATACGCACGGCGCAGAATAAAATTGATGAGTATAAAAATATACTTTCAGCTTGTGACCCCACGACGCTCAAAGCCATAATAATTGAATATCTTGATGATGAACAAAAAGCGGTTGATCAGATTAAACTGAGCATTGAAAGAGGGAAATATGAGAATTCTGAGCTACTCAAAAAGAAGGTGCCTTCAATTAAGATAGAACAATTGGTAATTCAGGAATTATTAAAGGTATATTGCCAATATCTCCAAAAAAAGTGTGAATCCATTATAAAGGAATATGACTATCCAGTGCAGTTTAATTCTTATGTATTCAATTATGATTTTGAAAAGTTGGATATAGATAAAATGATGGAGGAGAAATATGAAGCCGAAATATCGAGACATCCGGTAGAAGAGACTGGGACACCATTACGAAGAGACCCTTTAGAGAAAGTTTCACTTGATTATACATTTGGCACATTCACATATAAATTGGCAGGTACACAGCCAGATACTTTGGAGTCGATAAACTATCATATTGGCTATAAGCCGGAATTATATCGTCAAATACTAGGGAGTGAATTTGTCAAAGTATTAGAAGATATTCAAAAAGATGCTGAGAAGATAGGGTTGATAAGCTCAATTGAGAATTTCTATGTGTTTTTCGACGAAGAGAACAAGCATGTTCAAATCGAATATGGTTTTCAGATACCTCCTGTATATACAGGCAAAGCATCAAGGAAAGTTAATGGGCTTGTGATAGTAACCACAACGGTTTTAACAGATACAGAAAAGAAATGGATTATATCTGAAAAATCAGCAAAGATTCACTCTTATCCATTTTATGAAATATCCCATCGATGTAGCAGTTGTAATGGTAAAGGCTATAATATGAATAACTATGAATTTATTGAATCGGAAGATCCACTTACTGGAGACCCAGGTGGACCCACATCTATACAGTATAAAACAGACTGCATTGTTTGTGGAGGAACAGGCAGAATCACTGAAAAGACAGAAGAGCATGATAATCCAAGTATGATAAATTTACTCCGCTACTACCAAAAATAATTTGTAAGTTAGATGTGCCTATCATCCACAGGCACCTCTTTTTTTATATCTCCAGGTATTTACTGCTACAATCATTGGGCTTGACATGCAGATAGTGAGAAGTCGTTTGGATCGAAGCATGACCTAAACTCTGCTGTACTACATGAAGTGGAGCTTTCTCACAGGCAATTGAGGCGTGAGCGTGCCTGAGCCAATGAGGACTGGGATTGACTTTCAACCCTGCCTTATGAGCAGCTTTTCTAACAATCCTTAAAACTGTCGTTGAGTGCATTTGATTTGTTCTGTTCCTTCCCCGAAAAATATAAAACTCATCAGGACTAGTACCCCTATAATCCATCAACTCAGTCCATAAGGGATCAGGGATTAAGACCGTCCTTGTTTTCTTTCCCTTCCCATAGACAGTCATTTGACCCCCATCAGAGCGTTCCTGTAAATCTTTCCATTTCAAAGAACAGAGTTCAGAGACCCTGATTCCACTAATAAACAGGGTTTTCAGAATCAATTTATTGCGAGGATGGTTTTCTGCATCAATGATACTCTTGACTTGTTTATGAGTTAATATTCTCTCCGCCAAAGTATCCTTGGGACAGGGAAGAATCAAGGGACGAGACACATCAAAAGGCAAGTATCCCAGTTTGTGAGCAAAGGCAAACAGGGATTTAACTGATGAGAGTATTCGTCTTTTAGACCCATCTACCAGGTCCAACTGGTCAATGTGGTCAGCGAAGTCTTGCAGGTCTTTCAGGATGATCTGTTTCAGGGACTTATGCGTGAATTGGACAAAACGTTCAATGTCCTTTTTGTAGTATCGCTGGGTATGCTTACTTTTTCCATGGAGCCACAGTTTAATCAGTTCCTGATCATTGTCAGCTTGACTAGGGATGATGTTGACTGGTTGAGATTGTGGAGTAGTCAAGTCCTGAGTGGGCTGGTTTTCAGAACGCAGGATTATGTGGTTAATCATGCGTTTTTTTGGACGAGAATTAGACATGGTTCTGGCACCTTTCCGGCATCATAATTACATTATTTATTAAGCATTTAAACATCATTTAGTTTTCTTATATAAAGCAACTTTACAAAATCTACTCACCAAGTCGCTTATTTCTGCTTAAAATGTCGATACAGTTCCCTAGTTACCAGTCCCTGATCAATCCCTTCCGTTCCATCAGGATACAATTCATTCAGAGCTTTCTGGACTTCTGTAAATGCAGTCTCAACTCCCATGGAATTGAGAATATCAGTTAATTCTTGCGAGACAGGATCAGCTTGATTTTTCTGTTTCAAAAAGGAGCGGGTTTTTTCTTTTTTGCGGGGAGAATAAAAAAGTAAATACGAACCATCAGCACCAATTCCAGTCTCCCTTGATTCCAAGATTTGCTTTTGAAGAGGAGCATCATAGTAGGGGCGATTGGAACGCTCATCATATTTTGGTTTGGAAAAGAAACCTGAATCCAAAAGTTGATAAAATCTAGACCTGCTTAATGAAACCATTTGACAGATTTCAGCGATTGAAACAATGGGCTTATTTATGGATACTTTTTTGACGCTCATTAGATAAGACTCCTATAAGAAGTAGACAGGTATTGTCAAAAAATTTACAGTTGACTATGCTCAATATGCTCTTTTCCCAAGGAAGTTAATTCCCTGTGAGAACACTTGTTTTTCTGAATCAGATTTTCCTGTAACAAATACGGCTCTAAAACTCCC
>JAFGIK010000108.1 GCA_016929645.1 Candidatus Dojkabacteria bacterium | reverse complement strand
TTTTTTATGTCTTTTGGTTTTGTATATACTTTATGAAATGCCAGAAAAGGACAAAGTTTTGTGACTAAATCGTAACCTGTTTTCAAAAACAAAAAACAGGTCACAAATTGTCTTGAAATGTCTTAACTACATCCAAGATTGTCAGACCTGCAAATATTTCATTTTGAAATTGATAAGATAGTTTTACAATTTAAAAATGAAAACACATGAGAAGTACATTTAAAGTTCTTTATTACCTAAAGAAAAGCGCTCAAAAGAAAGACGGAACAACGCCAATTATAGCGAGAATTACCGTTAATGGTAAAATTGCACAATTCAATACAAAACAATTCATTAATGCATCAGACTGGAGTGTTGAATTAGGCAAAGCCAAAGGTCGAAATGTAGAAGCCAAGACAATAAATATCGTTTTAGAGGATATTAAATCCTCAATTCACAAAACATATAATGAACTTACCAGAAAAGAAATTGTCGTAACAGCAGAAAAAGTAAAAAACAGTTTTCTTGGCATTGGACAAGAACATTATTTATTACTAGAACTATTTGAAGAACGAAACAATATCCTTAAAAAGCAGGTGGGAATAACAAAATCAAAAGCTACCTATCAAAAAGCCGAAGTATGCAAGCGACATTTGTCTGCATATTTAAAGAAAGAATACAAGTTATCTGACTTTGATTTAAGAGAAATAAATCACTCGTTCATTGTTGGGTTTTAAAACTACCTCAATACGCAATGTAGTTGCAACTTTAATACAACAGCAAAGTTTATCCAAAAATTTAAGAGTATTATTATTACAGCTCAAAAAAATGGACAACTTCATACCGATCCATTTGCCAACTACAAAATATCATTAAAAAGGGTTGATCGTGGCTACTTAACCGATGATGAGCTAAAGCGTATTATGCAGAAAAAGTTTGAAATCGAACGATTGGAACGCATACGTGATATTTTTGTTTTCTCCTGTTATACAGGCTTGGCTTATATTGACATCAAAAACCTCAAAAAAGCACATATTAGTAAGGGTTTTGACAACAAACTATGGATAAATACTAAACGACAGAAGACCGATGTACAAACGGTTGTTCCTTTATTAGATGTTGCTCAAACAATTTTATATAAATATAAAGGTTTGCCTGACGGCGTGTTACTGCCTATCCCAACAAATCAAAAGACCAATGCTTATTTAAAGGAAATTGCAGATGTGTGTGGAATAAATAAAAACCTGACATTTCACCTTGCCAGACACACATTTGCCACAACCATTACACTCTCAAATGGAGTGCCGATTGAAACTGTTAGTAAGATGCTAGGTCACACCGATATAAAAACAACTCAAATATATGCCCGTATTACAAATGAAAAGATAAGCTCTGACATGAAATTGTTATCTGAAAGGCTTAAATATTCAGAAAATTATAATTAAAATCTGATTTGTCATTAGAAAGTCATGTGGCTATAAATCAAATAGTACCCAATGGCGTCCTTTAGAGAAAATGTAATATATAAAATGGATATACAATGCAATATACCGACAGCAAAAACCTAATGACATTTTTTGGTTAAACATACTATAAAACACATTAGTCCTAAAATTCAGAATGATAGCATCATCCTTTCTAAATGAGGAATCATAGGAAAAGTGGGCAATATGCTTCAACTGAGCGTTGCTCGACTTTTCTATATGCCGTTCTATTGTTTCTATTGGGCCTTATCTCTTTTTACCACCACATTTGCATGCCATTTTCATAGGTAAAAATTCGCTCTTCCTTTCCTTCTGTTAGGCATTTAAGCCAATAAATAGTTCCTTTGGGAACATTATTGAAATCAACATAGTATGTTGTAGCCACTTTCTTTCCACAACTGATCCATTTGTTGTTCCAGTACAAAAGCTCATATTCATGTTCTGGAATCACATTGTTAGCATCATTTTTAGGGCAGAATTCGATACTTGTTATTTGAATTGGCTTTTCTAATTCTAGACCTACCCATTCATCATTGATCCTGCTTCTGAAATAAGTTAAAATATTGTTATCTAATGCTTTTTTTTGCTCTTCTTCTCCAGAAACAGGAGAAATAGATGTTCCTGATAGTTTAACTGTGTCATTGTTGATCACACCAAAAATTTGCATTTCCGCCAAACTAAGACGCCCGCTTTTAGGAGGAAGGCAACGAATGTATTTGAATTTCTTTTTTTCTGTTACTTGGGCATGACTCATTACAAAAGGATAATAATCAACAGTTTGAATCCTTTTTGCATCACAAAAATCTTTCAAGTTAGCACCTTCAAAAACAATGCCTTTTGATGCCAGGGTATGTTGACAATTGTAAGAAAAATATGGAAATTTACGATTTAAAGTCATATTAATAAATTGATTTTCACTACAGCTAATTATTTCGGTTTCACCATCACTGTTCAGTATAACTGGATCTGCGAAAGGAATAATCTCTCCTTTTGAACAAACAGTTGGCAAGTATAGAATATTCTTACCTAGTTTTTCAAATACCAATTTACCATTTGCATCAGGAATGCTATATGTTACAGGAATCCAACCCTTTCGTGAAAATACAGACAGATAAGCTATTTGATAATCGCGAAAGCTTTGTGACATTGTAACATTAATATCTCCAGTCTCAAGATACCGATCGGTTACATCCTCAGTATTTAATTGAAGCAATGGTCTGAACAATTGCTTTTCATCAATTGTATTATATATATCGATTTTATCTTTCTGTGCCGACCATGTATTTCTATATACTTTAGGAATTGTTTTTACATATTGGACATAAAGATTCGCGGGAAGATCTTCATGAGTAAAATGATAAGGAATTGGTTTTGTACTTGCCGAATTTATAGGATTGGAGGAGTTACGAATGGAGTTTTCGTTCGTTGCTAAAATAGATGCTTGTCTTCTGTTGGCTAATCCAACCATTGTATGTTCTGCTGCTGGCCTATTCCCCCAATTGGGAATATAGTCGTAGGTAGCAGGAATTCCTGCGGCTCTCAAGTGATAGATTTCATACGAGCAATAATCCTGACAATCACCTTTCAATGTAATTTCCAGTTGAGAAAAGTTCTGGTCGTACTTGTATTTTTTTATAAAATCAGAAGCTTCCATCTTATAGTACGTTGTTAATGTATGATAATTAAATACAGAATCTAAATTATCACAGTGCGGTATAACTTCTTTTAATTGTTCTTGACGTGTGAAAAGAAAATCCCTCCAGTATTCTGGTTGTTCACTTCTGATACGATATGGAAGAATATATTCACAAAAATCCTGGAAGCTGACAGAACTCTTCCATGGACTTTTATTGTATATAGAAAAGGCAGATTCAATATTACTTATAATATATTTTGCAGATAGTTGCTGATTGTCAGTTTTATAAGTATTCGGTAAGTCTTTATCCATATTGTTTAATACATCGTCTATTGATTTTAGAATATCTTCTTCTCTAATCTCTGTTTGAGTTATTTTTAGTTTTTTAATTTCATCAAATACCCGATTGGTTTGTTCTACTTTTGCGCCATAAAAACTGCCATGTAACCACATATTCTCAATTAAAAAGTAAGCAGCTTTCAATTTTAGGCTATCGGACTTTTTTTGTGAATAATGTTCTATAACTTTTAAAAGTTCTTGTTTGTTATCTCCGGCTGTCTTTAGCGAATATTTCATCAAATCACTGTCAGGTGTACAACCTAAAAACAATAAAACTATCGAGATATTAAATATATAACGTATCATTTCTGTGATTTAGAATAAAACAAATAGGCTCCATAAAAATTGGTCGGTAATTGTAAACTACACCAGTTGTCAAACGCTAACTCCGAGTCAGAGATATACTCTAGTATATAGTTACCTTTGGACAAACGAAAAGTTGAATTATTATAGTAAAACGGGAAAATATTCGACTGACATCCTGATTCTTGCCATACCAACTGACCTGTTTTTGCTGAGGTGATTCTGCAAAAATCTTTTGTTATGTACCAGGCATAATGCTTGGCCTGATCTGTTATTGTAAATAAAAAATAGACATTCTCACGATCCCATAATGTTTTGTATGTACCGGAATTATCTAATTCGTTATCCACAGAACCTGATAACGGAACATCAAACTTTTCACTTGCAGCTTTTTTCCATATAATATCTTCTTTTCCATCAATAATAATTGGCTGTGCAATGTTATTAAGGGAAGATAAACGATAAAAATCATCTGTCTCAGAATTGCTCAGTACACTTTCTGTTTCTTTTGGGTCTTTATCTGAGTCATTCAGTTTTAACTGATAAGTAAAAGACATTAATGATTCATTTTCTTTAATTATATACTTCCAGGGGATGGCTACTTCCAAATTATATGTATAATCATCAATATCATAATAGCTAATAGCTACATCCGTTTGTTTAGTTTTTTCTGCATTAATGTATGGATGCTTGTAGAAAAACTTTGACCGGAAGCGTGTTCTATTATCTATTGCTAATTTTATTTCTATAAAATCACGTCCCCACAATTTGTTAGAGCCCCATATCTCATTTACAGTCTGACCACTGGATAACAAATTCACAGTTGTGTCTTTGGTAATTTCAAAATATACCTGTCTTTTTTCATTATTTCTGATCTCATCAATATTTGCAACAGGAGTTTCCATAGGAATCGCATATTGACATGAAGATGTCTTCAAATGTTTTAAAGAATCGTCAGATGTATTATTGTATTGAGAAAAAGCAACCTGGTCACGTGATTGAAACAATACCCTATATTTTTTCTCAGTTGAATAGATTTCCTTAAGAATAGCAGTTGCAATAGGGTTTGAAAGTAAATTGTCATTTTCTCTATATAATTGCTTTGTGTTAGAATATATGACTCCAACAAATAATTGCTTGTCTAAAATATTTAACACGAGAATTGTCTTATCCTTATAATCCCTTATACTCCAAAGTATACAGTTATTGTCAAAAATAAATGTCTTCCATCCCCAGACGATCTTTTTGTTTATAAACGAAGCAGCCGGATAATTGTTAGTAAATTGTGAATCACTAACGTAATTGCATAAACAGGGAAGGAAAGAACATATACCGGATAATTGTTTTAGAAAACTTTCCGAAGAAAGAAATTGTGCATTGTCAAAGAATGTATATTTTAGAAATGCGCTGTCGTTTTTTAATGAAGAACTTTCAAGCATAGGCTTAGTATAAAGACGAAGAATTTGAGAAGGAATCTCTTCGTTACTTTTTTTTTCTACCTGCATCAGTATCTGTTTGTTATTTTCATCAAATGATACAATACAATAACTTTTAGATGCAATATGCAATTCATTTATACGTTCTTCAATAGCCTTTTCTATTTCACTAGTACCATAGGAAGAGGGGATAGTACAAGATGAAATAATACAGAGTATGAAATATAAACACAGAGTGGTAATCCTCATATTTTATAATATTAATGTATTCTTCTTTTCTTTAGAATAATATTTCTGGTTAGAGACGTTTTCCAGAAATTAAATTAAGGGTTTCATAAATGATGTTAATATATAAAGTGCTTTGCCTTTTATATGGCTCTTTGGCAAAAATCCCCATATCATCGAATCAGTCGAGTTTGGCCTATTATCTCCAAGTACAAAAAAGTAATCCTGCTTAAAAGTGTAGAAATTTACTTTTTTGATATTAATAAAAAATCCATTTATATTAATATCAAGTTTATTGTTTTCATATACCTCAATTATTCTTTTATACAACCAGATATTTGTATAATTAAGAGTTATTGACATCCCTTTCGATGGGACAATAACAGGTCCAAATACATTGTGGTTCCATCTAAACAATTGATTTCCAGGAAACATCCTTCTTGATTCTAGTGATTTTCTCCAATATGTTTCAGATGTATAATCAGTATATGGATGCTTTCTTGCATTTAATTCCCTAACACTTAATCCGTTATCCTCTTTTTTCTTTTTGATAATTTTATCAGAAACAACTCCAATTGACTCTGAGTTGACAAAAGGCTTCCAGTCTCTCATCTCAAAAGTATCACCCGGTAAGGCGATGCATCTTTTTATAAACACTTCCTGATCCTCAACATCTTGTCTAATTAGTCCTCCATATTTTAATGTATCTGATAAAGCTTTCTGCTTTCCTGATTGAAGAATATTTAGATTGAAATTTATTTTGCCATTTTTAGAATAAACCGTATCAGCCAAGGGAAAGTGAAAAACCAGAATATCATTTCTCATGATAGTATCGTCCCTGCATAAATCATTTGCCCATATAACGTCACCCTTTTCTAAAGTATTTTTCATTGAATTTGAGGGTATGTAATACAAATGACTTCTTACTAGTAAAAAAAGAATACATAAAGTTAATACGCAATATATGCCTATCCTGAATATCACTGTAGAAATGTATCCACCCCACCAATCCCACCTTACTCAATCAGATTTTTGTCAATAAATTGCGGGAGCAGATACTTTAGCTGCGATGCTTTGGT
>JAFGIK010000012.1 GCA_016929645.1 Candidatus Dojkabacteria bacterium | reverse complement strand
TAATAAACGTTATCCTGGTAATCAAAACTTCACTTCTTTATTTGTACCACAATTATTGATTAGCAACTGCAGTAATATAGATAATTCCACTATATGAACCAACAGGTGCAACACTAGGTAAACCAACTCCCCAATAAAGATTTCCATAAGAATTTGAAGGATCAGCGGTAGGTTTTGCTAGATTAGCCTGTACAAGTGCTGCAGTTCCAGACAAATCAGTTCCAGCACTATAGGTAAATGTACTTAACGAATACTCTTGATTTCCCACAGGAACAACCCCACCTGTGCATGTAGGATAATTTGTACATAGATTTGTTCCTGAAACCTCTAGATCAACAGCGGAATTTCCATTATTGGTTATTGTAATGGAGCTGTTACTTGAACCCGTATTTCCCCCAGCATAAAGACTACCGTAAGACACGGATCCTGTAACAGCAACACTTCGAAGTGTATTAACATCAGGAGCCCCACTTGAGCTAAACGCAGAACCACTTGCGCTTGATTTGTCTACAGCATTCACCCAACCAACCCAATAATCTGATGGATAAGGACTTACAGAATCCGTCGGAATTGCAACATAATATACAGAAAACGTGCAAGTCGCAGTACAGGAATTGCCAGAACAGCCTGACAAAGTACAACCAGAGACACTATAACAGTCGTTAATACTTAGTTCACATGTCTCAGCATCTTTAACCCCCGACTCATAAAGCACTCCATTTACAGCGTCAATATTTCCATAACCATCACCATCCGTAATAGTGGCAGTTACCGAGACAGAGGTTGTAGTACCTCCTGTTAATGTAATATTATTTCCAGAGTTTACAACCACATTAGACACAGTTGGTGCAACATTAGAAAGTTCCTCTGATCCTAAAGTATAAAAAGAATATGATCCTGATTGGTTATAATATTCAGTCTGATGCCAGTACAAAGTCTTGGTCCCTGTGGCGATTCTGAATTCATCAGTCAAACCAGGTAGATTACTGGAATAAAAACCAAGGTAGGTATGGTGTGAAGCAAGAGCCATAGTCCCAGAACTGGAATTATCATAACGCGAAGAGGTAACAGAATTATCTGCCGAACCGTCAACATATAAATCTGCTGTATTTGAAGTATTCCAAGAGATCAGGACATTATGCCAATAACCATCATCCACTCTACCTTTAGACAGCAACGAATATCCAAGAGCTGATGTATTATATTGTTGAAAATTAAAAATGCCATCAGCTGCAATATAACCAACAAGCCGTGAACTGATGTTGTATTGTTGACCAAAAAGATAGTTTACAGTGGAATCTCCGGTCGAATTAAACCAGGCAGATATTGTAGCATTGGTATATGAAATATGCCGGTTAGTATCCACGTACGAAGAAGTACCACTAAATGAATCTGCTCCATCTATTTGCCCAGCTGCATTGCGAGTTATACCAGAGGCGGACGGAGTACCATCTGTACCACCTGCTGAATCATCAAAGTTACCAGATGTTTCCTCCTGATGATATACCAAAATATAGTTAGCGTTTGTCCACATTGATGAAGAAAATGTCGGTGCACTTGCTGAAGAATTTCCATAATAAACATATATCGTAGTATTGGTACTATAGCTAAGTGAAGGAATACTAACCCAATAGACAATCTGTCCAGTAGAATTATTATAATATTCTTGTTCTACCAATAATTCTGTCGAACCGTCAGAAGAAGTAAAATGGATATCTGCACCGGTTGTACTTTGTACATGTCCACCAAAATAGCCACTATACTTAAACGTGGTATTCGTAGAAGATACCAACACAGGGAAATACGCTAAATTCGTCGATCCAGTCACATATGTCTGATCTATTGTTATAGCTCTGCGATACGAATATCCGCTCAGCCACGCAGCATGAGCAGACTTAGGGAAAAAAAGAAACAATGTAGCAAAAAATATACTACAGATAATACTAATTGTAACCTTCTTAGAAATGGGCAATTTAACTACATTTTCTAATTTTAATGCTTTCAAAAGTAATACCATATTATGCCACAGATGTATACAGAAAAATATCAACTATAACTTTTCTAAATTTAGCAATAAATAATATCTTAAAACAGAAATCGCCCGCCTTAATAAAAAAAATTTGCATACAGAATAAATTCGTATTATCCTTTAAACATTATGAGAAAACTGCCTCGACAACTAGTCAAGAATGCAATAATCGGCATTATAGGTATATTTATTACCATTTTTTCTTACAACTATTTCAGTCTAACTAACCTCGCACAGGATAACGTAACTACAAAATTAGTAGTCACTAACGAACGAGAGAATTATCAATTTATTATTTATCCAGAGAAACGGGTTCCTAGTACAAATAACTGGGGAACAACAATGCAAGTTTGGATTAATACAACAACAGGGCAAAATATAGTATACAGAGGAACAATAACATCAAATTCTCAAGGCTTATTCACACTAGAACTCAGTGATAATGAATCTATTCCTGATGGAAATTATCAAATTATAATCCAATCGGCATCACATCTAAGAAAGAAAATACCAGCAATTTACCTATCTCAGGAAAATCTGGTATACAACTTAACAGGATACGGACAATTATTTGCAGGTGACACACACTATCCACAAGATAACTTTATTAATTCTCTTGATTTATCAACGTTGGCAAGAAAGCTTAACACATCAGATAATATTAATGACTTAAATCAAGATTCCCTGGTTAATTCTTTGGATTTATCAATTCAAGTTTATAATCTAGGTAGAAAAGGTGATGAAATATAAAAAATTTACGAAAAACTTATCAATATGTCTTCTAACGCTAGCGTTAGCAATATTATTATTTTCATTTTTTAGTATTACACCAACTAAGGCCCAAGGGTATACAACAAATGGTCAATTCTACTTTTCCAACATCCCCGAATCAATGAAAATCGGTTGTAAATCATCAATTTCATTGATTGTCGATCCAGGCTCAAATAGTTCAAATGCCGCAAATATAATAATTCACTACGATCCTCAGAAAATTGACATTGAAGATTCAATAACAACCATACCAGGAACCCAAGTAAAACAAGGTGATGCATACGAAGCATATGCACAAAACAGTGTAGATGAAAACACAGGAGAGATATTAATAACAGGATTTTCTCTTATTGGAGAGCTCAATTCAGCAAGGACTTTTGCTATAATTGAGTTTTATCCAAAGCAAGGCGTCCAAAACGCAACATTTGAAATTCAATTTGATGGCGTGCGAAAAACAACTGACAGTAATATTGCAGAAACATATACAAGCGATGACATTTTAGGCTCAGTTTCAAACATTACTCTTGAATTCAGTCAAGGGAATTGTATCGACGATACAATTCCGCCAGTGATAACACCAACCTCACCTAAAGACAGGGATTCAAATATATTACCTGACTCAAGTTTTTCGTTTGAAGTTTGTGATAACAAATTCTCTGATACAGGAGTTGACATCAATACTGTTACAGTGATAATCAACGGAACCCCTTACACCATTGCTGATGGTCCATATTTCAGCTATACAGGAAATCCTGAATGCTACACCATTACAGTAAACCCAATTGAAATAATTCCAGAAGATAATTCAACAACGATAAACTACTTAGCTTCAGATTTTAAAGGCAATCACTCACAAATTTCATTAATAATTAACATACCAGAGGACCAGGAAACTCAAGAAGAGATCGGACAGATAGAACAATTATTACTCGAATGTCAGCAGCAAGTATGTCTTCCTGAAACAGGAGAAAATTTCGGACCAAGCCTACAAAGCGAAATCCAACAAACAATGAAGACTATTGAAACAAACGAGAGCGTTAAAACAGTTATCCAAGCAGTTCCAACCATGCTTATGACAACAACAGTTCTTGCGTCAACTGGCATTGGAGTGCTGGAGATTCCTGCACTGATTATTCAGATGATAAATTTTTTGAAAAATTTACTTAAGATTGGACTCGAATCAAACAGACCTGGCCAGGTGTATGACTCTCGGAATAGAAATCCTATATCAAGAGCAGTAATAAGAGTATTTTCAGAAAACCGTATTGTACAGACCACAGTAACTGATAACGAAGGCTATTTCAGCTTAAACCTTAAAAAAGGTATCTATACAATTACTGTTTATAAACGAGGATACGTTTTCCCAAGCCAATTTGTAAGTAACATAACACCAGATAAAAAGAAGCCTTATCAAGGTGAACCCATTGAAATCACAAATGAGGCAGAGATTGTCGAGCTGAGTATTCCGCTTGATCCGAAGGCATTAACAAAAACCGAAAGATTAGCACGACAAAAGCTTACAGAGATTGGAATGTTTATTAAGAATATTAATTACTTATTAGTCATATTATCAACAACAATTTCTATATATCTATTTATATCAACTCATAATCCTGCAAATTTGATCTGGGTTGCAATCAATTTAGTCTTAACTATAATTTCGGCTATTGCATCAAGAAGAAAAGTATCAGACTTCGGTGTAATAACAGACCAATTTAACATACCAGTACCAGGTATACAAATTGGACTATTTGAACCAAATTACGAAAGACTCATTGATTTCAAATTTACAGACGAAAGCGGAAAATATTACTTCCTCGTACCTAGTGGAGAATACCAACTAAAATCCCTGAGTAAAGAATATGAGATTTTATCTGATCAAAAGCCTAATACACTAAAAATACAACGCAGTTATAAAGCTCAGCAGAGGATTAATATTGACATAATAGTAAAACACACAGAAAACAAATCCCTCAAGCAATGAATATCAGTTCTGGATTCTTTTTAGTAAAAATCTGCCAGACCGGCTTAATTCCGAATATTTTCTTTTAAATTAGGTTATAATCCAAACATATTATTATTTTAATGAAAATATAATGAGCAAAATTTATGTTGCACTTTCCGGTGGAGTAGACAGCGCTGTAGCAGCACTACTACTTAATCAACAAGGCCATGATATTACAGGAGTCTTCATGAAAAACTGGTCCGGAGAGGACTTTGGTATAAATAACCAATGTCCATGGGAAAAAGAGCAAAAAGATGCACAAAAGGTTTGTGATTTTCTACAAATACCATTTAAAACGTTCAATTTCGAAAAAGAGTACAGAAAGGATGTCATCGAATACTTTTTTACAGAATATGAAAACGGAAACACTCCAAACCCTGATGTTATGTGCAACAACAAAGTAAAGTTCGGATACTTTCTCGACAAGGCAATTGAAAATGGAGCTGAATACATTGCCACAGGGCACTATGCCCAGAAACGGGAAAACCCGGATGGATCACTTGATCTTATCCGAGCAGCAGATCCAAACAAAGACCAAACATATTTTTTGAACAGAATAAATCAGACACAATTATCCAAGGCCATCTTTCCAATAGGACATCTGACCAAACCCGAGGTGCGCAAAATTGCACTTGAAACTAAACTCCCTGTCGCAGAAAAAAAAGACAGCCAGGGAATTTGCTTTATTGGGAAAGTCGAACTACCTGAATTTTTGCAGCAGAGAATAAAACCTAAAAAAGGTGACATCATAGATATTGATTCAGAAGAAAAAGTAGGGGAGCATGACGGCTGCTGGTGGTATACAAACGGCCAACGTGAAGGATTGAGAATCGGGGGATCAGATAAGCCATACTACGTCGCAGGAAAAGATATTAGTAAAAATATTGTGTTCGCTGCAAAAGGAAAAGACAATCCGAAGTTGTGGGTCAATGAAATTTTATTGAAAAAGGGAAGTACAACGTGGATTAACCAAACACCACACGAGGAAATGCAACTCACCGCAATGATACGCTATAGACAAACCCCATCAAAATGTAAATATTTCGATAACCGAGTTATTTTTGATTCGAAACAATGGACCCCCGCACCGGGCCAGATGGTAACTTTGATAAATAACGACATTGTGCTGGGTGGAGGAATAATTGAACAAACAAAGTGAAAACAATTAGATATTTTCTAAAAAGTCTAAATTCAAAGTTATCTCTCACGATTTCTGCAACATATACCCAACCAGAACAACTATTGATATACCGACCATAGATGTTATAATTATCCAGTTAACAACAAAATACAAATCAGATGCGGGAGTAGTTCAGCTGGCTAGAATGTCTCTCTTCCAAGGAGAAGGTCGCCGGTTCGAATCCGGTCTCCCGCTCCAAACAAAAAATCACCGTCAAGGTGATTTTTTGTTTGAAATGAGACATTGGTTGAGAGCTGCGCATCGAAGATTCTACGGGGCGGTTTAGGACCAAATGCAAAGCATTTGGTAATTCGGTCTCCCGCTCCAGCCAAAAGTCGCCTTACGACCAGAAAGAAAAGATTTGTAGATTAATTGGTACAATATTGATTCTATTCTTGGAATAAAGACATCAATAATCATAAAAACAGACATCGAGGTCACAAGTAAAGGATTTTGTTTACGAAATGTATTAAATGTATACCAAATTAATGACAACATTCCTTTTTGATTAATTTTTTTTATCTTTTTTTTTCTGACATAATAGAAAACTCCTAAGTTAGGCTTTTATATAAGCAGTTTCCTGTAACCTAAATTACCCGACTTTATACATTAAGGGGTAAAACAACTAAATGAAGTAAATGAACACCGAAATTATAACATAAAGGAGAGGGAAGTTGGGTTATTGTACAGGTTGGGTACATATTGCAGAAATCAAGAGAGAGAATTGTTGACAGATAATTTATCATACATCTCCATTGGTGTTAAGT
>JAFGIK010000011.1 GCA_016929645.1 Candidatus Dojkabacteria bacterium | reverse complement strand
TAAATATTTGTTAATGATTGTTTTTGGTTCTATTCTCATGACTACAGATTAATTTAAATCTGTTGCATATGTCATGGGACATTAAGTTTCCATTGATTATTTGTTACAATTGTGTTACGATTCCACAAATAGCCGAAATGACACAATCATCCGTCATTTTTTCTGAAATTGCCCCGAAATGAGTGCTGGTGTAGCTCAGTTGGCTAGAGCGGCACTTTCGTAAAGTGTAGGTCGTCGGTTCGATCCCGACCACCAGCTATTCCACTGCCAAAATAAATTAACAATACAAGAAATTAATGTATACTCCGACAATGGATCTTACCCACAAAATGGTCCATCACATTATTAAACTTGAACAGGCAGTTGTAGAAATTAAAAATACGCCGCTTACTCTATCCTCAAAGAAAAAGATTGTTGAAAGAATGTCCACAGAGAGTATTTATAACGTAGCAAAACTTATAAATATTGAGATTTCTTTTAGAGAAGCAGAGAACATTTCAAAAGGTAAAACGTTATCAAATCCAGGAAGTCCAATTACTGTGCTTAATAACTATCGTAGTACTTGTGACTTCATTTACTCTGCAAGTAATGATCGATATATGTCTATTTCCCCTTCACTTTTAATGCATTTTAATAAACTTTTATTGAATGGAGTCATTGATACCTGGGATACTGGAAGATTTAGAAATGTCAGTGATAAGCCAAACAGTCTATACGATCCATGGTTATCAAGTATTGAAACAAGACCTCAAGTAGACTATCAAACACATTACTATGATGTTTTAACTTGGTTTCTAGAGAACAAGTACTTTATTCACCCGATTATTAAAATCGCATGTGTAATTTATGAATTATTTAAATATTACCCATTAGTCTCGGGAAATGAACTTACAATAGTTGCTTTTAGTGAATATCTTTTTGAGAAAACAAAACTTTCATTACATGGATTATTGCCAGTGTCCCGAAATTTTGTTTTATATGAAGACGAATATCTTGATGCGATTGAGAATAGTATCCGAACTGATGATCTTACAAATTGGATTGAGACATTTGTTCGCTGCATCGCTCTTGATATTAATTCTTTAAAAAATGAGGTCATTAGACTAGAAGAAGAAAAAATTAAGAAAAAGAAGAAAACCCTACTTGATTTGAATTCTAGACAGTTAAAACTTTTGCGATATCTTAGAATAAAGAGTAGAATTTCCAGGAAAGAATATGTTAATATGATGGGTGTTTCGACTATGACTGCATACAGAGACCTTGATGAGCTTGTTGCACGAAGTCTTATTCAGTGTCGAGGTGGTGGTCGGTCAACACATTATATGTTGCAAAATGAAGAAACCGAAGCAAAGAAAAGTCAACCTGAAGAGCAAGAATATAAAAAGCATAAGATAGTTAAAGTTATAAACGACTTTGATAATCCAGCATATGATTCTAATTTTGAGAGTAACGAGGCAGTAATTGCCGGCAATAATGATGAATACTAAAAAATATGATGTTATCGTTGGATTGGAAATCCACGTAGAGACTAAAACAAAGTCCAAAATGTTTTGTTCATGCAATGCAGAGCATTTTGAAAAGGAGTCAAATTCTCAGGTATGTCCAGTATGTCTAGGACTCCCAGGAGCACTTCCAGTACCTAATAAACATGCAATTGAGTTATGTGTTCTTGCAGGTATGGCATTTAATTCGGAAATACAAACACTTAGCAAATTTGATAGGAAACACTATTTTTATCCAGATTTACCTAAAGGCTACCAGATTAGTCAATATGATGTGCCATTCTGTGTTGGTGGACAAGTAGTCTTTAATGATAATGGAACGCAGATAACGGTGAATCTTGAAAGAATTCATCAAGAAGAGGATGTTGCAAAGTTAGTTCATAAAAAAGACCTTACAACAGGAAAAGAGTATACTTTAATAGATTTTAATAAATCTGGTGTACCATTAATTGAAATTGTATCTAAACCTGAAATCTCATCAGCAAAACATGCAAAGTTATTTGCAGACAAGATCCGACAAACAATGAGATATTTGAATATAAGTGATGCAGATATGGAAAAAGGACAGATGCGCTGCGAGCCAAATATATCCGTTCAGAGTAAAGGTTCCTGGAAGTACGTTGACGGCAGAATTTTGCCAGTGGGAGATCACGAACTTAACGCCCAAGTTGAGGTTAAGAACCTTGGCTCAATTTCAGCAATAGAAGAAGCTATTGAATTCGAGGTAGAGAGATTAACATCCAAACTGGAAAAAGGAGAGCAAATACGTAAACAAACCCGAGGTTGGGATCCTGAGAAAAAAGAGACATATTTCCAGAGATATAAGGAAACTTCCGCAGATTACAGATATTTTCCAGAACCAGATATTCCTCCAGTATTTTTAGACGACAAATTTATAAGTAATGTAAAGTCTATGTTAGTTGAACTCGCATCTGATCGTATAGATCGCTTTATCAATAAATATAGTCTTAGCGAATATGACGCAAAACAGCTTACAGAAAAACGCGAATTTGCTGATTTTTATGAAAATTTAATTAAGGATGAAAAACTCAAAGACTTTAATCAAGGTGAAATCTACAAAAAATGTGCTAACTGGATTATTGGTCCAATATTTTCATTAACTGGACATGCAGAAGATGATCTTACCATAAAAAGTTTTAAAGTCGCTGAGGTTGCAGCTCTCATTAAGTTAGTATTGGAAAAGAAAATTAATTCTAATACAGCAAAAGAATTTCTTGAAAAACATGCCACAGAACAGAAATCAATCGAAGATCTTATGAATACAGGAAATCACAAACAAATAAGCTCACACGAAGACTTAGAAGAAATTGCTAAAAAAGTTATAAAAAATAATCAAAAGGCTGTATCTGACTATAAATCAGGGAAAACTGCTTCCATAGGTTTCCTTGTAGGACAGATGATGAAAGAAACACAAGGCAGAGCTGAGCCACAAACAGCTAAAAAATTATTAGAGGGTTTATTAAAATGAAATTTGATAAAGAATCTGTGAAGAAAATAGCATGGCTATCAAGAATTCAGATTGATGATGATAAATTAATGGATTTTGTTAAAGATTTAAATACAATACTTGGGTATGTTCAAGTATTAGATGAAATTTCTCAAAAGGATCTGGAAAAGTTATCGTCAGAGCTTGAGTATTACAAGCAAAATGGAAGGTTTTGCGAACTTCGAGAAGATATTGTCAAACAGGGTCTTTCAAAAAAAGAGGTTTTTCAAAATACGAAATCCAAACAAGACGAGATGTTTAGAGTTGAAGGTTCTTTATCAGAAGCTGAAGATAACTCTTAGTCATAATTTGAATTTTTCATATACGTATTTCTTGAATACATCAATGCTATCAAATTCCTGATATTTCTTCTAAATGAAATCCGGAAAGAGTGATGCTTTAATTCGTTTGAGATATAGTCTACTCTATTGTAAAATCAATTATTTACAAAGTTCGATTTCAAGCCGAGATGGCGGAATTGGCAGACGCGCATGGCTTAGGACCATGTGGACTCAACAGTCTATGGAGGTTCAAATCCTCTTCTCGGCACGTTAATATTATTTTATTGCTGAATATTTATGAAAAAAGACTCATTAATACTAATTGGTTTGTTGTCACTTTTAATTATTACAGCAACAGCTATTGGATTATTCTATTTTACTAAAAATAAAAAAGCCAATGAGTCAAAGGTATATGACAAGATAGAAATTAGGTCACTAGATGCTTCCTCCGAAAGCTATGGAAACATTTGGATAGAAGATAAATCAGTTAAGTACGACGTTGATAAGACTGATGTAGTTGATTTTATACTAGAACATAAAAAAGAATGGGAAACTAAATCCCAGGAATATGATTGCGGAACACTAGAAAATGGATCATTTACCGACTCCTCATGTATAACAAAAATTGGCGATGATGACTTTATCTTTTCGATTTACACTCAAATTGATGATGAATTCAATGATAAGTATGATATTCACTTGATTGAGAAGAAATAAGATTAATACACTACATTAACCTAGTATTTTGTTCGACAGTGAGTCTTAATATAATTCCGAAAAAATATGGCTGTTATTAAAAATCTTATTGCTCCATTTCAAAAAGTTCTTATTAACAAAAGACTCTGCCCTGGATGCACAATGCCGCTCGACAAAGCAAAAAAGTTTCCTTATAATCCAGAATCGGAAATGACCATTTGCCAATGTAGAAGAATGTATATTTACGATCGGAGCAGTGACTCATACCGAAGAGCAACATTAAAAGAAGCGGAAATGTTTTCAAAAAAATGATAACAGTGTAAAATAATTAAGTTCGTTTAAATGAAAACATATATTTTCATTATTTTGAAAGTACTATTTCGATAATGCCGCTATCGTCTAGTGGCCTAGGACATCGGGTTTTCATCCCGAAAGCCGGGGTTCGATTCCCCGTAGCGGCAAATGTTAAAAATCTATTAATAAAAACTATTAAGTTTACTGCCAACACTTATGTACGAAGTTAATCAATCCACAGAGAATCCGAATAGCTCAAATGTCCGAAAGACTCTTGGTTCAGTATTGAAATTTGGATATGATGCAATAGAGACTATCGTCATTTCGCTTGCTATCGTCATTTTTAGCTACTTTTTTATCATTTCTCCACATGAAGTAATAGGCCCATCAATGGAAGAGAATTTCTATGATGGGGAATATTTGCTCGCAGATAAAATTACTTATAGATTTAAAGATCCACAACTTGGAGATGTAATCATTTTTAAACATTCTGATACTGCTGATTATATTAAACGAGTAATTGGAGTGCCGGGAGACAAGGTTGAACTAAGAGATGGTAAAATTTACATAAATGGCAAGAAAATTGATGAATCTGAATACCTTACTGAATCGTATACCAAAGGCGGAAATTTTCTTGAAGAAGGTGACGTTTATGTTGTTCCAGAAGATAAGTATTTTGTTTGTGGAGATCATAGATCTGCCAGTTCGGATTCAAGAGCATTTGGTCCAATAGAAAAATCTCAAATAAAAGGTAGAGTATTATTAATATACTGGCCTTTTGATAAATTTGAATTTGTAAAGCGACCTGAATATGCCAAGTAAAAAAAAGTACATATTCTCAATTTCTAACCAGAAAGGTGGTGTAGGTAAAACAACGACTGCTATAAATCTTGGTTCATTTCTTGCGGATCAGGGAAAAAAGGTTTTATTAATAGATCTTGATCCTCAAGCAAATCTAAGTTCAGGTGTAGGTTTTTCCACAAAGATTGATGGAAATTGGCAAAACGCCAATAAAGCCCCTTATTCCAGTATTTATGATGTATTAACTCAGGAGAAAAACATTTCAGAAGTATTTGTCACTACAGATATCAAGAATTTATTCCTGGTACCCTCTCACTTATCACTTGCAGGGGCTGAAATTGAGCTTGCAAGCCAACTTGCACGGGAAAGCCTTCTGAAAAAAGCAATAGAAAATTTTGATGAAGAATTTGATTATATTTTTATTGATTCACCACCTTCACTTGGCTTGCTAACAATAAATTCTCTTGTCGCAGCCAACAAGGTTATTGTACCCATTCAGTGTGAATATTTTGCGCTAGAAGGTTTGGGACAGTTGATTGAAACTGTAAGAATGGTAAAAAATCTAAATAGCGAATTAGAGCTAGGTGGAGTAATTTTGACAATGTTTGATGCCAGAACTAATCTTGCAACTCAAGTAGTAGACGAGGTTCGAAAATACTTTAAAGACTTAGTTTTTGAAACAGTTATTCCTCGAAATGTACGCTTATCAGAGGCACCATCATATGGAAAACCTATAAATCTTTATGATACTAAATCCTCGGGGGCATCATCATACAAAAAATTGGCAAAGGAATTTAGTTCAAGATTCGTTTAATATTAAAGTTATATCTAGCTTTCATTAAAAATTTTAAAAACTGTATTCATTGATCAATTTTAATGATATATTAAATATATGGACAACAAGCAAACAAAACATACTAATACAACAGGTTTAGGGAAAGGTTTATCTGCACTAATTTCTTCTGAAAATCTGGATCTATCTTCTAAGGGATTTATACCAAATCTACCAATTGAAAACATTTCACCGAATCCAGAGCAGCCGAGAATGAATATTGATCCTGAAGAGCTCGTGAAACTTGCAGATTCGATCAGAGAGAATGGTATAATTCAACCATTAATTGTTACCAAACGTGGCGAAAACGATTACGTACTGATTGCAGGAGAACGAAGATGGCGAGCTGCAACACTTGCAGGTAACAAGACAGTCTCCGTTGTAGTAAAAGATGTATCCCCACAAGAGATGCTTGAACTTGCTGTCATAGAGAACGTCCAACGTAAAGACCTTAATCCAATCGAAGAAGCTTTAGCATTTCAACATTTGAAAGATAAATTCGATATATCCCATGGAAGTATAGGAAGCAAAGTTGGACTTAGTCGAGTAGCAGTTGTCAATAAAATCAGATTATTGAAACTTCCAGAAAAAGTAAAACATCTAGTATTGGAAGGGATTTTATCAGAAGGCCATGCAAGAGCATTACTTGGAATTTCAGACAACGATTCTCTTATAGCTGCAGCAGATGTAGTTGTAAAAAAGACCTTATCTGTACATCAGACGGAAGATTTAGTACGAAGAATTGTGCAAGGACCAGGTAACAATACAGGTAGGCCAAGAAGACTTAATCCTAGAACACTGGAAATCGAAAGAAAACTTAAGCAATCATTTATTAACTCACAAGTTTCAATCACAAAGCTAAAAGGTGGTGGTAAAATCGTTATTCGATATCGAAGCGAAAAGGATTTAGAGGATATTTATAAGAAGATACTTGGACAGTAAAGACTTACTAAACTTACTTTAGCAAATCCTGTCTCTTTTTTTCATACATTAAAACTGCACCTGAAGCGCTGACATTCAATGATCCAATCCCCTCTTCCATAGGAATTCGTACTAATCTATCACATTTTTCAATAATTCTCTTTGAAATTCCTTCATCTTCTGCACCCAAAACCAAGGCGATATCTCCTTTAAGATCAGCAGTAAAGTAATCTTCACCATCCATATCAACACCAAGCACACAAACTCCAAAATCTTGAAGTTGCTTTATGGCATCAAAAAGATTCATCTGAACAATAGGCACACGTTCGCTGGCACCCATTGAAATTCTTGTCACATCTTCAGTCAAAAAACGATCTTTCTTCTTGGAGACAACAACAGCGGTTACACCTGAGGCGTAAGCTGTGCGTAAAAGAGCCCCAATATTTTGAGAATACTTGATGTCGTTTAGAATCAATATAAAAATAGGTACACCTCGCTCTGTCTTAGCTAAAATATCCTTTAGTGGGAAAAT
This sequence comes from Candidatus Dojkabacteria bacterium, assembly GCA_016929645.1. Classification (GTDB taxonomy): domain Bacteria; phylum Patescibacteriota; class Dojkabacteria; order SC72; family JAFGCJ01; genus JAFGIK01. Next base: position 14,716 of record JAFGIK010000011.1, on the reverse strand, counting down.
ATTTTCAGCAGGTTTCAATCCGATGACACTCTCACAGCTTGACGATTTTGAACGCATATTCATCTGTTTCCGTGTAATTTTCTCAATAGGAATTCTTGCACTGGTTGCAAGTCGAATAATCTCTTTGGTCTTTGGATCGCGATATGCATTATTTGCAACATAAATCTTGTCAAAGTGAGTATTTGTATGTAAAAGTTCAAGCAATGCATTTTTGCTCTCAACTTGAACATGCTTTTTTTTAGGGGAGGCCATTATAAAGAAGGACTATACTTATTTATCTGAAATTTCAGAAACTTTTGACTTTGATTTTTCTACAGTTTCTATTGGTTGTTCTAAAACATCAACATAGAATTGACCACGTTTATGGCCAGTCATTTTTCTAAATGAGACAAAACCGTCAATAACTGTGAATATTGTGAAATCTCTACCCATCTTGGTATTTTTACCTGGATGAATAACAGTGCCTTTTTGTCTAACTAAAATGTTACCGGAGATAACTTGCTCACCAGAATATTTTTTAATACCACGTCGTTTTCCAACGATATGGACTCCTTGATGTGCCTTACTGCCGGCAGCTTTAACGTGTGACATACATTATTTTTCAAAAATTTTAATATTCCGTCTGATAATACTACCTGGACGGTCCCATTGCAAGGGATATTTAGATATTTTATGTGTTATTTCAATTTTTTTCAAGAGTTTCATAAAAAGATCTGATGGATCTTTCCAACCATCAAAAGTTTTAAAAATAGGAATTACAACAACAAGTCTATTTTTTCCCACTATCATTCCAGAGTTTTTGATAAAAAGATTTGAAAGAGAATCATAAATTGGCATCAGCTCAGTCACTATTTTTTCATATTCATCAATAGAAATAGGACTTTTAAGTACAGGTCCAAGATATGGCTCAGTTACAATCGCATCAAAGTTAAAATTTTCATTGAAAGGCTGTCTGATATCATGCTTAAATACCTTAACATTTTGTTCTTTTATCAAGGATTTCCTTATCATCCAATCAACATTTTTTTGTGTTTCATCGATAGAAATTTGATCAATATCACTTCCAATGGCACTGTTTCCAAGCAATAGAGCTTCCATTAAAATTGTGCCACTACCGCAAAATGGATCCCAAATTGTCTGTTTATAAGACGAATTATCAGAAATATTTGCTAAATTTACCATTATTCTTGCTAATTTAGGTGGTAACATACCCTTCTGTTTGTTTACAGCAGGCCTATCATAGTCACGAAAAGAAAAACCTTCAAAATCCTGAACGGCAAGAGTCATACCCCAATATCTAGAATTACCAGCCTTAATAAGGTTCAATTCGAATCCACGCTTAAGTATCTTTTTCTTCTCTATCAATACAGAAGATGTTATTAAATCTTTATTGTTTGTAATAAATTGCGAATTAACATTGTTGTCTTTTAAAAAATTCTTGATTGATATTCCGAGTTTTACTTGATCTTTCTTCTGTTTCTTTTGAGAATCGATTTCAAGTTTATTTGAGGAATAAAAGCTAACTGCAAATCTAAGCTTACCCGATTTAATAGCATTTTTAGAAATAAAATTTTCTTCAATATACTTATACGGATCTTCTATAATTAACCCAACTTTTACTGAACCTCCAAGTCGATAGAAGATTTCAGTAATATTGGTTTCACTATTGATTTCAGCGATTACAAATATTTCATTTGAATCAATAATATGTAGGTTACTACGATTTGAAATGTTGTATATCTCAGCGATAGAAAGTGATGGTTTTCTACCAAGAATGAAAAAGATTTTCATGAATAACAAAGATGCAATTATATAGTAAGTCTATTTGGTTGACTTTGGTTTCGCTTTTGTTTTTGTAGATTTTGGTTTTACAACCTTTTGGGTTGGTTTCTTTGCTGTTTTGGGTGAAGGTTTTTGCACAGATTTTTTTGCTTTGGGCTCGGATTTCACAGGTTTTGCAGATCCTGTGATGATTTTAACTGTTGTTAACATCTGTCTATGACCAACTCTTCGTCGATGTCTAGATTTTGCCTTGAATGTAACCATGTTTAGTTTCTTGCCTTTGAATTGTTTAACAATCTCTCCTGAAAGCTTTGTCGTCAAATAAGGAGCACCAATTTCTACTTTATCATCATCCTGATGTAAAAGGACTTTATCAATTGATATACTATCGCCGACTTTACCTTCAATTTTGTTTACAGTTATTTCTTCTTGTGCGCTAACAATATGTTGAACGCCACCAAGCTCAATAACATAAAATTCTTTATTCATAACTTTGTTATTCTAACGTACATAATTAAAGCTGTCAATCTACTGTTCAGGCCTGATAAATATAACAAAATATATATAAAAAAATAAGTTTTTATGTGTGTCAACGATGCTAATAGTTTAATACAAACTCAAACCACGTCGTCAACATCCTCTGAACCAAATACCGTGATACTTTGGACTAATCCGAGACTAATCATAGTTGTGATAAAGATACTACCTCCAGAACTCATAAGCGGAAGCGGAATACCTGTTGTAGGCAAGGCTCCAAGATTCATACCAATATTTACAAAAACTTCAATAAGGAGCTTTACACCAACACCTACACATACAAGAGCACCAAAATAATCATTTGTCTTGGTGCTTGACCGAATTATCGACAGAATCAAATATAAATACAAAGCAAGGAGTATCATCGACCCCAAAAGACCAAATTCTTCAGCAAAAGAGGCAAATATAAAGTCAGTCTGATGTTCTGGCAGAAACTGCAGCTTACTTTGGGTACCATGACCAAGACCTTTACCATAAACCATGCCAGACCCGATTGCGACAATAGATTGATTTATCTGAAAACAAGCACCAGAGGTGTCATTTTCTGGATCCAGAAAGCATGTTATTCTTGATTTTTGATAATCATCAAGAACCTTATCCCAAGTAATTTTAAGAGTAAAACTGCCAATTATTCCAAGAATCAAAAATATCAAACTTAAATACCACTGATTTCGATATTTCAATATAAAAATTACAAATAAAATAATAAGAACAAGCAGCAAGAAAACATGCCAAAATTGCAAGCCTACATTTAAAAAGCTTAAAGAGAGAACTAGACTTAAAAGAACAATGGAAAGTAATATCAATGTTCGAATATGATCAGGTAAAACAGTTATCACCATAAAAAGTACAGTCATCATAGTAACAACGGCTGTACTCAAGTCTGGTTCAATAAAAATTAAAAAAGCACAAACAGCAGTTAGCCCTAAGGAAAGGGCAGCAAGAAACCATATATTCAAACGATCTTTCATTGAACAAAGACAAGCTGTCAGAAAAATTGTAGCTAATTTTGCAAACTCTGATGGTTGCAACTGAGAACCTGCAATTATTACCCAACGTTTTGCGCCGTTTATCACGACACCAAAGAATATTACATAAACAAGACTTAATATGACCAAAATATAGAACGGAATTACGACTTGAGGATACTTAATAAAACGAAAGTCAAATCTGGAGATAAGAAAATATATAATGAATCCAATAAACACAAAGATCAATTGCTTATTGAAAACACCACCGCGAAAAGAGGAATCTTCTACTCCAACAATTGTAGAATACAAAGTCACAAGTCCAATACAGGTTATTAAAACAATATTTAAAAAGATAATCCAATTGAATTTTTTCACAGATGTTTATCTTATTTACAAAAATAGAGTTAGTTGCGGTTTGGGACGGGAAGATGAATCTTACAATTCATCTTCCCGTCCCAACAATATTCCTCAATACCTCTAAATTGTAACAAAAATCTTTGACTTTGTACTTTCTTCTTTAGAATTGCTTAGGCACAGCGTGCTTGCCGAAACAGCGTCCATCAATTCAGCATTTCTTTCATCCAGTAAATCTTTAATCTCACTAGACTCTGTCACAACACAAACATCAACAGCGTCGCCCATCTTCAAACCTGCATTTTTCCTTTCCTGTTGAATCTTTCTCATAACATCTCTCATAAGTCCATCCTTTTTAAGATCTGCTGTTAACTCTGTATTTAGGGCTACCTTTAAACCTTTATTTTCTTGTACATTCCAATTTGAACTATCTGAGACCTTTTCTACAACTGAAACTTTCAATACATTTAGTTCTTCTTTAACAATATCAAGAAATTCAGAATCAAGCTTGACTCCACTAAGCTGAACTTCCTGGAGCGGTTGCCTTACTTTCATTTTTGATTCAACCCGTGCAGCTTGTCCGAGAGTACATACTTCTCTAACATCATTCATCTTTGTTTCAATCGTTTTGTCAATTAAATTTTCATTAACTTCTGGATAGTTGCAAAGATGTACACTCTCAGGATCACCATCTTTTTTTAGATTTTGATACATCTCCTCTGTTATAAAGGGAACAAATGGCGCAAGCATCTTAGCAAGATCTACAAAAACGGTATACATTGTGCTTAACGCTGCATTATCACCATCACCAAATCGATTTCTTGATCTTCGTATGTACCAGGTAGACACATCTAATACAAAGTTTTCAAGTCTTTTACTTGCAGAGGTCGCATCATATTTATCAAGATATGCTTGAACATCCTTGTTAACAGAATTAAGCTCTGACATAACCCACTTATCAAGAAGGTTTGTACCTTTTTCTACATCACACTTTTCTATTGACCAGTTTCTCATATTTGCATAGGTGACAAAGTAGCTATATGAATTCCAGAACGGTATTAGGAATTCTCGTTTTGCATCAGTTAAAACATTCCAACCAAATCGAAGGTTTGAAGAAGGTGTTTGCTTTAGGTACAGCCACCGTATAACATCTGTACCCATTTTTTCAGTAACTTCGTCGTATGGAATTCCGTTTCTCTTAGTTTTACTTATCCTGTCACCATCTTCATCTCTGACCTGAGCGTTATTTAATACATTTAAATACGGTACTTTGCCTTCAAACATCACTCCATACACTAGCATTGAATAATACCAAAGCCGCACCTGCTCTATCATTTCTGTTATGAAATCAGCTGGATACCACTTTTCCCAATATTTTTTATCCTCAAAATATTTCAATGTAGAGAATGGCACAACTCCAGCATCTAGCCAGCAGTCACCAACATCAGTAACTCTTTTTACCACCTCTCCACAATTAGGACATTTTATTTCGATCTCGTCAATCCAAGGCCTATGAAGACTTGGTAATTTATCAACAAGTTCAGGTTTTAGTGCAACCTCCTTGAGTTCTTCTTTAGAGGCAACAACTGTTAACTTATCGCATTTATGGCATTCATAAAATGGCAATGATAAACCATAAAATCTGTTTCTACTTATCATCCAATCTTCCATATTATCAAGCCAATTTTGCATTCGTTTTCCAGCATACGACGGCATCCAATTAACTTTTGCAGCTTCTTCTTTTAATTTTGGCTTTATTTCCTGCATATTAATAAACCAGTTATCTTGAAGCTTAAACAGACATTTAGTTTTACATCGCCAACAATGAGGATATGAATGCTTAACTGACTCTGTTTTATATAGAAGTTTTTTATCTTCAAGATACTTGAGAACTACATCTCTAACATCATGCGCATACATCCCACTAAGCTCACCAAATCCATCAATAAAGTGTCCCGTATCATCAAGGGCATTTACTATATCAGCGCCGACTTCCAAGCCTAATTCATAATCTTCCTGACCGCCACCTGGGGCTATATGAACTATTCCAGTACCATCAGAAGGACTTACAAGATCCCAATTTACTACATAATGATGTATATCCTTTTGTGCAGGTATTTCTTCATAAGGTGTTACAAACTTCACATCAAGTAATTGCTTTACATCTATTACTTCATAATTTGTGATTCCGAGTTTATCTGCTGAATCTTTTGCCAAATACCAGTATTCATCATCGACTTTTGCTTTTACATAGTCATATTTTGTATTTATTGCAAGCAATACATTGGTTGATATAGTCCAAGGAGTTGTAGTCCAAACAAGAAAATACTCATTTTCTTTATCAACAAGTCTGCATTTAAAGTAAACAGATACATCTTCAATCTCTTTATAGCCATCAGCCTGTTCGTGTTGTGAAAGACCTGTCTCACATCGAGGACACCAGGTTGTTGCAGATTTATTTTTGTATATAAGTCCTTTTTCATGGCAAATCTTCAAAAATTTCCATATTGAAAGATTATTTGTCTCAGACATTGTGTAATATGAGTTTTCCCAATCCATAAACATACCCAACCGCTTGGATTGTTCTGTCTGAACAGCGGCATATTTATTTACTCTTGCTTTACAGGCATCAGTAAAATTACCCATTCCATAATCAATTATGTCTTTTTTACTATTAAATCCGAGTTCTTTTTCTACTTCTACTTCGACCCAAAGACCCTGGCAATCAAAACCGTTTTGAAATCGCTGCTCAAAACCTTGCATATTTTTATACCTTTGCCATAAATCTTTATATGTCCTACCCCATGCATGATGTATTCCCATAGGGTTATTTGCTGTTATAGGACCATCTATAAAGCTAAATCGTTTTTTAGCACTTTTATTTTTATCAAGGTACTTTTTTACTACACCATTTTTTTCCCACCAATCAAGCAATTCCTTCTCCATTTTGGGGAAATCTTTTTTTGCGTTAACTTCTTTAAACATTTATATTTTTATTTAAATTTAATTAGTTACAATTAATTATTTTATTCTGACTGCTTATTTTTTTTGAATAAATACCACCTTCTCATAACTTCTAAAAGACCTACGACAAAATCATCTGTTTGCCCAATTACAGGTAAAATTGCCTCAGGAATTAGATCAATAGGTGACAAAATATAGATCATAAGTAAAATACTTATCCAATTTTCCTTCATAAATCTAACGAAAACAGTATCATTTTTCGTAGATTTTGCTTCCTCTTCCGAAAGCTTCTGAATTTCAACATTATCCGACATATATTTATTTTAAAAATTTAAACAAAAAAAGCACGTCCTTACACTTGATTTTATCAAATGTAAGGACGTGCTTTTACACGCGGTACCACCTTACTTCATATACCCTTAAAGGTATATCTTATCCTGCGCTAGTACTAAGTAGTACAGAATTAGGCTATTACGGGCCACCCGAGAGATTCTACTTTTATCACAGAATTACCGAAAAATCTGTAACAATTTCTTTCTCAAAGCTTAAGAGTGATTGCTCTATCATCGCTTGTATATATCAATTATACAGAATATTTTCAAATTAGTAAAAGAGAGAAGTTAATTTCTCAAATTACATTTCTTCCACCTGGATCTTTTTATGCTTATCTTTTATCCCTTTGATAATAGATATGCCAGCACGAGGTACTTTGAAATATTTTGACAGCAATTTAATCAATTCAAGATTTGCTCTATTTTTCTCTGGCGAATTTTTAAGTTTTACTTTGAATAAATGACTATCTATAGGAATAATTTCCTGAGTGCCAGAAAGAGGTTTAACAACTATATCAATTATCATTAATTTTGCATTCTTCGAAGGAATGCTGGAATTTCAAGATCGTCTTCTGATACTTCTTCATCCTGAGTTTCTGGAATATCTGGTTTTAATGGTTTAGCAACATTATCTTCATTTCTTGCTGTTGATGTCTGTGTTGTAGGTTGATTACCTGATACAGAAGATGCATCATCTTGCATTGATCTTGCGGGCTGAACCATCGGTGGTTTTCTCCTATTAATCATTGGAACGGTATCCATAGGCTTTGCTGTCGGAATAACTGACTGATCTCCTTTAAATCCTGTAGCAAGAACAGTAAGTTGAATCTGATCCTGAACATCTTCGTCAATTGTTGCACCAAATATTATATTTGCTGAAGGGTCAACAATATCCGTTATCATTTGGATAGCATCATCTACTTCTTTCATTGACAAGTCTAGCCCACCAGTAACATTTACGAGAACTCCAGTCGCACCATTTATTGACATTTCTAACAATGGACTGTTAATAGCTTCTTCAGCACATTGTATAGCACGATTCTCACCACTAGCGTTACCAATACCCATTAAAGCACTTCCAGAATCCTGCATTACAGATTTAACGTCAGCAAAGTCAACATTAATAAGACCCGTCTGAGTAACAAGGCTAGAAATACTTTTAACACCTTGCGAAAGTACATCGTCTACTCGTCGCATTGCTTCAAGAAATGAGATATTCTTGTCAACAATTTCTAGAATTCTTTGGTTTGGTACAACAATCAATGTATCAACTTTATCTTTGAGCTCCTCAATCCCCTTCAATGCGATATCCATTCTTCGTTTACCTTCAAAAACAAAAGGTTTTGTAACAACAGCAACAGTCAATGCACCAAGATTTTTGGCAATAGATGAAATAACTGAGATCGCTCCGGTACCAGTTCCTCCACCCATTCCGCATGTCAAAAATACCATATCAGCACCAGCTAGATGTTCATGAATAGCATCGACACTTTCTTCTGCAGCTTGGCAACCAATTTCAGGATTTCCACCGACACCTAAACCTCGGGTTAACTCTTGTCCAATTTGTAATTGAATTGGAGCTAAAGAATTCTTTAATGCTTGAGCATCTGAATTTACAGCAATAAATTCGACACCATCGATCTGATAGTGGGAGATCATAGTGTTAATGGAATTTCCTCCTCCTCCACCAACTCCGATTACTTTTATTTTTGCTATTACATCTGTGTTTGGTTTGACTAACATTGTATTAATAAAAAAAATTATGGCATTAAAGACTTGAACCAATCTCTAATCTTTCCAAAAACACCTCCTCCTTTATTCCCACTAAATTCTTTACCAGGTCTTGGCGTAGGTCCAGGATCAACATCTTCAACCATTGCATGCTTTATTAATCCCTGGCAAGCGGCAAATTCAGGACCAGTTATCTCTTCTAGCATACCAGATAATCCAGTTGGAATTCCAACTCTCGCTGGTACACCAAAAGCCTTTTGTGCAATTTTAGTAATATCATAAAGATTTGCACAACCGCCTGTGACAACAACACCAGCAGGCATTGCAATATCGAATCCGGCCTGAGAGACTTGATTCGACACCATTTCAAACAATTCCTCAAGTCTTGCCTCGACTATTTTTAGATACATAGATTTTGATACTGTTTTGTGGTCAGGTATTTCTAAACTCGAAATATTTACTAAATCTTTATCCTTCTTCTCAACAGGTTTAATCACAGGTTCCTTTGTACGTCTATTTATTGCAGGTGTATCAAGATCAAGATTATCATTAAAATTGGGAGTATCATTTTGTTCAAGTTTTTGAAAATTGACTTTTAACTTCTCTGCATCTTCTAAGGAAATTTGTAATCCAATCGCAAGATCACTTGTTACATTTACTCCACCGAGTGGAACACAAGCACTATAGGAAATAGCACCTTCTTGAAAAATACAGATACTTGTTGTACCACCACCAATATCAAGAAGTGTAACCCCGAGCTCTTTTTCTGTTTCTGTTAAAACAGAATGTGAGGATGCCCAGGAGGTAAAGACAATATCATCAATTTCGAGACCGTTACCCTGAATACATTTAACAAGATTTTGTAAAGAAGTAGTCGTAGCAGAGATAATATGAGTATCAACCTCAAGTCTTGTTCCAGACATACCAATTGGATCCTTAATGCCACTTTGTGAATCAACAATAAATTCTCTTGGGATTATATGAAGTATATCTCTTGAAGGTGGAATTGAAATAGTTCGAGCGTTCTCTATTGCTCTGTATGTATCATCCTCTGAAATCTCTTCATTTGTAGAGCCAACAGCAACAACACCTTTGCTGTTGATACTGGTAATATGTTTACCTGTGATAGTTGCATAAACACTGGAGACTGTAATACCGGCCATTCGTTCAGCTGCAGCGACACTTTCTGCAATGGCATTTGTTGCCTCATCAATATTTACAATTACTCCTTTTTTGACCCCAGCTGTTTTGTGACTATATTCTCCAATCACTTGTGGTTTGTCACCGTTATCGGATACGGCTGCAATGATCGTACAGATCTTGCTTGATCCTACATCTAGGGCAGTTATTATTCTTTTAGACATACCTTATCTTATTCAAATTGATATAAAATATCAAGACTCTTTATATACCAGTTCTGTATTTATTTCAATACCTTGATAGGTAAATGTTTATTTATAGATGTATATATTTAGCTATTCATTATTCTGTCATCCACTCGGTATACTTGTCAACTCTATATACTGGTCGATCATACCGAACATCAATTTCTTTGAAACTTATACCCTCTACAACAAGTGCTTGCCTTGTTAAAAAATATGAGTTAAGTTGAGCAGAAATTGAACTTTTAGATGTAAAAATTCCATGAGTAGAGTCATCGAATTCAGCAACGATAACGGTGGACTCTGGATTTGATAGCTTAACAATATCAATACCTTTTTCATTAAAGAAATCTTCAATCGCAATGATCTCTTCTAATACAGAGATATAAGGTTTCTTCCCAATTTTTATATCAGAAGGATCGTTAAATAGAGCACATTTGGGCAGGTTTTGGCATAGTTGTTCATTATTCGAACAAGATGCAAGTATATATCCATCAACAGATGTTAAAAATGATTCATTTTCGGTTTCTTCTACACCTAAATTTTGACCAAATTTTGAAGTTAGCACAACAATGGGCTGGCGCTCTTCAATTCGTACAGTTATAGTTGATGGAAACCTTTTTGTAACATAAACATTTTTTACAAAAGAATTGTCATTACTTATTTGTTTTTCAATTTTCGTTGTATCAACCTCGAAAAAATTTACTCCTAAATAGTCGACAACCTGATCTTCAAGTTCCTCGCTATCCAAATAGGTTAATTTGTCACCATTTAATGATTCAACATTGATAGTTTCGATATAAAAGAGATTTAACCTAGATATAAAAAAAAATAATCCAATGGCAATTGCAAGAATCCATAAGTATTTGAAATTCCTAATTAATGGGAAATAACTAAATTTTCGCCAAAAAACTACAAGCACATTTTTAGAGGGTTTCGGAGTTTTCGCTTTAACTGTCTTTGCAACAGTTAAAGAGTCTGGAGTTATATCTAAATTCTTCATTTCAATTAATCAGCAGTAAAAAAATTTTTTAGCCGAGAATATTCTCTATCAAAATATTCGTAAGCTATTTTCTTGATATTAGGAACTACTTTCGCATCATCTAGATATAAAGGTTTATCATATTCATAATTAAGTCTAATATAACGGCTTGATGGCAGCAAAGACTCTAAAACATGATGATTTCCAAGAGTTGGCATACTAATAAGCAAAGGGATCAATGAATTCTTCCATCTAAGAGCTCCCCAATTATCATCCTTATTGATATTGCCTAATGCTTTTTCATAGTCGTATTTTTGATTACCAGTACCAAATGAAAGAACTCTTATATCTCTTGCTCGTCTTTTATATCTTATCAAAGCTTCTGATATCGCCAAAGTTGATGGATTATTCATCCATAAACCACCATCAATAAACAGGTGTTTTTTAATTTTATGAGGCGGAAAATAAACAGGAACAGAACAAGAAGCAAGCACCACGTCTCTCAACTTAGTATTAACATCATCTTTAGAAAAAACAACTGGCTCTCCCTTTGTAACATTTATGCTTGGAACCAGAATGTCTGTATAAGTATCAAAAACAGTTTTCTTTTTAAATATCTCATCAATCAATTTCTGGAGATTTTTTTCTGAATATTTGGATTTGGCAATTAATCGGAATATTTCGTCTGATTTAAAAATACTAGCGGACCTAGATTCATAGAGTTCAACCATATCAGCCACAGGATATTTTATTGATATACCAGTAGTGATAATTGAACCCGTACTTGTACCGGCAACTAACTGAAAGAATTTTGACAAATCTACTTTAAACTCTTGTTCTATAAGCATCAAAATCGTAGAAGGAAATATACCTAACACTCCACCCCCATCAATACTCAAAATATTGAAGTATCTGCCATCATACCTAGGTAAAGATTTTTTTCCCCTCCTCTGTGAAAATCTTTTCCGAATATTTCTGATAATCGTCAGAAAAAGATGTTTTCTTTTTTTATGTGTGCGTGTATTTTCCATACAAAACTAGTCTATCAAAAAATAACTCAAGATCATAGAATCATTAGAGGAAAACAATTATCAATGAAAATTCGCACAAACAGCGGTATGAGACAACTTTACCATTATTGAAATTATCAAGTAGAGTTTCAGTGTCTGTTACAAAAGTTAGAATATCCTAGGTCAAAAAAGAGGGAAAGTATAGATACACCTTTCCCTCTTTCTATATAGAGCGCTACTGATGATTGTTATCTATTATCGCAAGATCCATCGTTATCTGCATCGACAAAACCCGAGTTTGTTCGTGAACCACTTTGATTTCGTGAACCAGCACCCATTGAGCCTGAACCCTTAGCTGAACCAGTTCCGTTGCTACCACGAGAGGCTGACCATGAAGGTCTACCTTCAAATCCATCTCTCAATGAAACACCATCGATTTCCAAGACTTGAAAATTATGGCCATTATCATTGTTTGAAGAATCTGTAACAACACCAATAAGCTCGACCTGATTACCGATCTCTACTACTTTAGAATACCAACTTGGACCAAAACTAGTTTCATATTCTTCACCAGTGTCAACATCCTTGAATGTTATATGTGATCCATCAGCAGAGACAACATCTGCCGTTATTTTGACCTTGTCCTTGACGTCACCGTCCTTGCCCGTTACTGTACCAATAGTTTCTGCAGCAAATACTTGATTTGTAGCAAGAAGACCTATGAGTCCAGTAACCAATAGAGTACTCACAAATAATCTTATGTTCTTTTTCATATTAATTTAATATAAAAAGTTAATTAAACTAAGCTAAAAGTAATTTACTACTTAATACGCACCTTTTTTTTATATCTGCAAACTGCAGTAAGTTTGTGCTGATTAGTAATTTATTTTTAGTTGTATCTAGATACTAGACGAGAAATATGGAGGAATTTTGAATTTGATGGAAATCATACGAAATTATAAAATGTTGGTAATTTGATAACGTCTATCAAATCATTCGACTATTTTTCTTTAATATTTTCAATTATAAATTGAGAACCTTTTCCCGATTTGCTTATAACACTAATACTCCACCCGTGAGCTTTCACTAATTCTTTCACTATAGATAATCCAAGCCCAAGACCTCCAGTCTTTTTACTTCTGGATTTATCTGCACGGTAAAATCGCTCAAAAATATATGGCAGATCCTTTTTATCAATTCCCTTGCCCGTATCACTTACAGTAATTTTACGGTCAGAATAATCTATTGTGACAGAACCACTTTCAGTATTATTAACAGCATTACTTAGAAGATTATCAAGAATCTCTCTTAACTTACTTTTATCTGCCAAAACAAATACATTGTCAGACACTTGATTTATAATTGACAAATTGTTTTTTGAATACCCAGAAACTAATGAGTCAACAAACTTTTTCAGCTCAACGAACTCTTTTTTCATTTCATATTTGCGAGCCTTTAGCTGAATCAATTTTTGCATTTGTGAAATCAAATTTTCCAGTTGATCAACATTCATTAGCGTTTTCTGAAGATGACTTGGTTCACATTTGTACACACCATCAATACAGCCTTCAATCTGACCTTTTATTTTAGTCAGAGGGGTTTTGAGTTCATGTGTAACATCAGAGACAAGCTCATCCCTGAGTTTTTCAATACGATTGATTTCACTTACTAATTCGTTAAATTTATCTGTAAGCTTATCAATTTCAAGCGTATTACTTTTCTTCTTGATCAGACTAAAATTATTTCGCGTTGCATTATCGATTTGATTCGAAAGCAGATTTATCGGAGCTACAATCTGTCTTGATATCAAAACTCCTACCACAACAGAGATAAATAAACCAGCACCAGAAGCGATAAAAATCGAACTGTTAATTTTATTCTGAAAGACATCAATAATTTCTTGATGTCTTTGGGATTTTTCATCCTCATCTTGATACTTTCCTGAGCCAGAGCCATAACCTTCGCGATTCTGCTGTTGAATAAAAGTATCAAATCCCTGATTTATTTGTATTGTAGAAATTACACCAACAATAGTTACAACAATCAAAACAGTTAATACAATGCCAATTGTAAATTTTGAAATAATGGATTTAAAAATTTTCATTAAACTTATACCCTACTCCTCTTACAGTTAAAATATATTGTGGTCTTCTAGGATTATCTTCTATCATTTTTCGAATATTTTTAATATGCGAATCCATTGTACGGTCAAAAATATCTGGAATATCACCATTATTATGCAGACCATCAATCAAATTATATCTTTCAAAAACTTTGCCAGGGTTCATCATCAATATTTGTAAAATATTAAATTGAACAGAGGTTATTGCTACAATTTTTCCATTTTTGGTAAGAGTTCGATTAACAGTGTTTAGACTTAGATCTCCTTTATCAATAGTGTTTTCCTCAATTCTTTGAGGTCTTTTAAGCAAGGCTTTGACTCGAGATACCAAGACTTTAGGACTAAATGGTTTTTTAATATAATCATCGGCACCAAACTCAAGACCGATAAGTTCATCTACTTCTTTTGTCCTAGCAGTTACCATGATTATAGGAATTCCAGATTTTTGCCTAATTTGCTTACAAATGTACAGGTTGGGTACATATTGCAGAAATCAAGAGAGAGAATTGTTGACAGATAATTTATCATACATCTCCATTGGTGTTAAGT
>JAFGIK010000107.1 GCA_016929645.1 Candidatus Dojkabacteria bacterium | reverse complement strand
TATAAAAGATTTATATATAAAATATTCCTCTTCAGCTCTATTCTTTAAACAGGAATATAACTATTAGTTTATCAGTCTATTAGCGAGTATTAATTTCACTTTTTCCCCCTTTTCATATCTGGTATAGTGTCGCAGTAGGTTAAATCTAATCCTCTGTAACAATACTGTCACCTGTCACTAATGTCACTAATGATTGTAAAGTGCAGAAATTGAAATTGTTGAAGGTTATGTCAATTGTCAACAAGTCTATGTCACCACCTTACGCCTCCTTAGAATCTTTCTAAATAAGCACAATAAGTCATTTTTTTTAGACTTTGGATTAGACGGCTAATATATATAAACATAAGCCATCTATATGGTTAAAAAAAAAACGGAAGATTATGAAAGTTTTAATAATTGACGGCAAAGAATATTTGCATGGAAGAAATGTGGCTATTGAGTATGAAATACCATATAGCACATTTAAAAAGTACTTATACGAAAGCAACATTGACTATGAGTTATTCAGTGGTTCACATTGGTATGAAAAAGAAATTATTCTACCGATAGCAAGAAGGTTTTCACAATATCAAAAGATCAAAAAAGAATACATAGCAAAATGACTTTAGAAAATGAAAAATACATACTGTCGTATATGATACATCACGATGATTTAGAATCATTTAAGGGTGTTAAAGAATTGTTTGACAATAAGCCAATAAAGCAGCTTTTTGATAGCATTGTTGAAACAAATAGTATTGACCCATTAGTTGTACAGGATTACCTTTCAAAGAAGGACATATCTGTTAATCCAAGCGATATACAGTTTATCAGTTCAAATGGTCAATCTGAAGATTGGGTTGCACAAGTTTACATTCCGTGGAAACGGGAATTACTTATCAAAGAAAATATCCGTGATATCCTGAAATTGCAGCTTAGGAAGGATTATGATGCTATTGAAGAAAAACTGGGTATAAAAGTTCTTGATATGTCTAACGAAAATTTTGCAGAGGAAAGTGATAAGAATAGTACACCTACTATTGATGATAAGGTATTTGATACTCTTCCATATATTCTAAAAGACATTTTTAAGGAATTTAATAATAAGCGGCACAGGGATGTCGTATTTACTGCTACTTTACCTGTGCTCAGTATTCTATTCCCCAATGTTAGTATACTTTGGAACGGACAATTGGATAGATGTAATCTATATAGTTATGTTGGTGCGGATGCAGGTAGTGGTAAAGGTAAAATGGTACTCGCAAAGGATTTACTTCACGAATTCCGTGAATCGGAAAAGCGTGATAATGATAGACGCAAAGAAGAAGTAGAATTAGTAAATTTAGATAAAGACCGAGGTGAACCAAAAGAACGCTTTATTCCCAAATATTCCTTCATTCCAGGTAATTCAAGTAGTGCTGCATTTTATCAAATGTTATCAAATAATGATGGCAAAGGATTATTATTTGTAAGTGAAAGTGACGATGTTGCTATGGGTAAGAAGTCAGATTGGGGCAATTATGATAATTTCCTCAGGGCAGCTTTTCACAACGAAGAATTAAGCAGGAACAGGATGGATGAAGAGGTTTCTTTTATTGAAAATCCTTTTGTAAGTACTGCAATGTCAGGAACATTTGATCAGCTAATGACTATGTTCGATGGGAAGGCTGAAAATGGGTTATTTAGTCGTTTCATTTTTTACATATTCGGGGATGATGAAAAATGGATTAGAAAAAACGAAGATGATTATGATGTTAGTGCAAAAATGAAAGGATTTTCAAAAGAAATACTGAAAGTGTTTGAAAAATATCGTGATAATGAAATTAGAGTTGAAATTACAAGTGACTTGTCTATCTACTTTGATGATGCATTTGAACACCTTTATAAGAAGTATTTATCAGTATTTAATAATGATATCTCATCGTCTATTAAAAGGATTGCTGTTATAGCAAGGAAGATAACAATAATTCTTACCATGTTTAGAAATTATGTTGAACCTGGCAATACTGATTTATTTAATATGGGTTTTGACGAAGGAATAAAAACCGGGAATGGCACTAAATTAATAATTCCAGCGCACCCTAATGATATAAAGAATGCGATTAGTTTGGCAAAGACCTTCTTGAAACACACGGCATTAGTCTATAATTCTTTCAATTATAATAAAACTGATAAGAGAATAACTATCGTAAAAGAGGACAAGTCATTTCAACTTATTGAAGAATTACCTGTGGTATTTACATATTCTCAAGCAATCAGTTTGCAAAAGAAGCTACAAGTTTCACAACGAACAATAATTCGGTATTTGAAAAAGGGTGTTAAGACCGGATTATTAGATGAAATTGCTCGGGGAAAATATCGTAAAATCAACAAAAATGAATTAAATGAAAAATGATAATAAAGTTCAATACAAATAGAAGGAATAAATATGAATATTTTGATGTTGAAGAAGTTGTAGAAATTATTCGTCACGGTAATTACAAATGCACTTTCTATTCAAAAGAATTTAATTTCAACAAGACAAGATATCGTGAGGATCATCTTTTTAACCTTAAACTGAAGGGATTTATCAGGAATTTAAGGCGACTAAAAGATGAAAATAGTTTTAAAAATTACGACTTGTTTTTTAATACAAATTTCAGGATTGTAGGTATTGACAATAGCAAAATCAAAGAAGGAATAAATGATAGTTATATAAAACGAGTGTTTAAAGAAAAAAATCCAATAGATTTTGCGAGCGATTTGAAGAATTGCTTACCGGCTGTGCTATGGGGTATTTCAAGCTTTGGAAATGAACCACATCCCCGGTGGAAAAGTAAACCCAATACACTTAATAATAACATTAAGAAAATCAATCAGTATATAGTTATTGATATTGACCATCTTCCGAAACAGCATATTGAAGATATCAAAAGTAGACTGTTTCAGGAATTTGAATTTGTGGTTATGGCATTTGTTTCCCCATCTGGTGATGGATTAAAATTTGTTTGTGAATTTGACGATATGAATGGATTATTTAGTGATATAAAAGAAGTACCATATTCCACTTTAAGAAAAATGTGGGATAGTCTGAATAATCAAATACTTGCTGTCCTTAATGATAATATCTATGGTATTGTAATAAGTCGTGATGAGAGTGCAGACGATGTAAATAGACTTTGTTATTTAAGCTATGATCCTGAAATCTGGATATACCCCAAAAAGCTGGACGGCAAGTTAAGCTACAATAAAAGTAGTAAATTGCCATGATGACAAAACAGAGAACTTATTAT
>JAFGIK010000106.1 GCA_016929645.1 Candidatus Dojkabacteria bacterium | reverse complement strand
TTATGACTTAGCTCACCATTTTTGGGTATCATTTCCCTTTGGATCTAATTATTCATTTCGGTATCATTTCCCATTGGACAAGACTGTACCCACGCCATGGCAGGTGTAACCCTTGGTATAAAAAACTGGGTAGGAATCCTGAGAGAAGACAGCCGCGCAGAGTTCCATGCAGACGGCCCATTCAAAAGTGCAATAGGTCAAATGTTTACTGAAGGATCAACTATTAGATATTCATTTAAGTCACAAGATTTATTCTGGGAAAAAATGACAGAAGTTGCCTTATCAGTACAGGAGAAATTAAGATTAACACTTTTTGTAGGAACAGAGGCACAGACAACAGTTGGCCCAGATAGACAACTGTATTTTGCAAAAACTCACATAGCTAGACCAGAAATCGGAATCATACTTGCAAGTAATAATCCAGTTGCTGCAGATGTCGTTGCATTGGCATTTCTAATTGATCTGTACAAAAATCATACACCATTTACAGCAAAAATAATGGCGAATTTCCTACATTTACTTAATGGAAGAACAAAACCATTAAGTAAAATAACTGTATGGGCTCAGCCATTTATTATAAATGCCATAAAAATTGGCCTTGGTACAGAAATTATTGAGCCAGAATTTCTTGATGAATGTGATGAGAATCTAAAAGAAACTATCTTGAAAGCTCTTGATTAAGGAAGTATAAAACCAACTCTTTTTTATAAGAAAATGAGTTTTAGTTAAAAATTTATTAAACCCAAAAATGGCACGGATCTTAGTCACTAGCGACATATATTCAGAATCACAATATTTTGTAGATGAAATTCCAAAAGCAAATCAGTTTCAGATTTCAAGTGATTTTAAAAACATGCCAGGAAGCAAAATGCTCAATGCAGCAAGAGTGCTACATGCGCTTGGCAACAATGTTGAGATCAGAGGCCTAGTTGGAGATGACCAAGAAGGCGCACTTATGTTAGAAAAAATAAAAGCTTGGGGTTTCAACATTGATAATATTCAAAAAAAAGAAGGAGAAAAAACAGGTCATATAGTAGTAATCACTGATAAATCGGGTAACAGCTCAGTTACTTTGTATCAAGGAGTCAACACTCAGCTCACACCAGATAATATTTTTCCACACAAAACTGATCTTCACCAATATGATTTTGTGTACACAGGTACACATCTGCCACTTGGTACCCTTTATGAAATAGTTGAGCGCTGCAATCTGGAAAAAGTAAAAGTATTTATTGATTTCCCAAATAAGCAAAAAGAAGTTGATCTTACACGATTAGAGAATGCCGATTATATCGTACCGAATAGGCAGGAAGCAGAGTTGATGCTAGGAATAAGGATTCATGACATTGAGGATGCAAAGAAAGCTCTTAATTTGTTGAGGGAAAGAATTGATGGAACAATAATAATTACACTTGATAAAGAAGGTTGCATTACATTCGAGAAAGGTAAAACTGATCCAAAGTATTATGAAACAACCCTTGTCAATGGGGGCGATGCCACAGGATCTGGTGATATTTTTAGAGCAAAACTTGTGTCAGAATTAGCAAAAGGAATAGAACTTGATATTGCAATTAAAAATTCATTAAAACTGGCAACAGAATCCGTAAAAATAGTCGGGGTAGACGAGACACTGAAAAGCTTAGATTACAAAAGCAGCTGGTGAAAAAATTTAAATAATACTATGAGATCAATAAATCATTGCAATAAGTAGTTTCAACCACCACAAGCCGTCCCTCGTTTTGCATTTTCTTTTACATACAAATATAATTTAAGTATGTGGAAATGTCCTAAGTGCAAAAGGGAGTTCGCAAAGACCAAACAATCACATTCATGTGTTGTTTATCCATTGGATAAGCATTTTGAAAATAAAGAAGAAATCGCAAGACCGTTATTTAATGCACTTGTAAAAGCAATCGAGAAAAATATCGGCCCAATAAAAATAGAGTCCTTGCCTTGCTGTATTCATTTGGTCAGCAATTACACATTTGGTGGAGTTTGGGCCCAGAGAAATAATATAAAGATGGACTTCAGACTAGATAAATTGATTAAAGATAAACGTTTCATTAAAACAATTTCTCTATCAAAAAACCGCTTTATATACTATCTTGAAATAAAAAATCAGAAAGAAATTGATAAAAAGCTTATGTCCTGGATTAAAGCCGCGTATTATTTAAATAATAAAGCTACTTCAGAAAAATGAAATCCATCTCGGTTTATGCAATAATTTCTTTTATTGCTTCAGGAACGGCATTTTTGTTTCTAATTTACTCACTTGTTAATATCAAAAGGCTAGGAATATCAATTACACATCCAAGAGTCATAGTTGAGTTTTCGATTTTCTTTATTGGACTAATAGTCAGTTTGCTATTAATTAAAAAATAATTTCGCACAACAATTAACAACTCAAAATTAATGAAAATTTACCTCGCGCATTCATCAATAATTGATTACAAAAAAGAGCTCTACGCTCCGATTAAGAAAAGCGCACTCATCAAAAACCATGAATTCGTATTTTTCTGCGACAACCCGAATTACAAGAGTCAAAATTCAAGAAAGATGATACAGAGTTGTGATCTTTTAATTGCAGAAATGAGTGAATGCTCGACAGGAATGGGTATCGAAATTGGGTGGGCAAATATGATGAACAAGCCAATAATCATTATCGGGAAAAACAAGAAACTAAAGGAAGGTTACATGAGAACAATTGCAAATACGATAATAATTTATTCAGATACCAATGATTTAATCAAACAACTTGATGCTACAATAAGTAAAATAAATATTTCAAACCCTAAACAAAATTCATGAAAAACGCAATTATCCTTCACGGAACGGGCGATAGTCCAAAAAGTTTCTGGTTTCCATGGCTCAAAAATGAGCTTGAAAATGATGGCTATCAAGTCTGGACTCCTCAACTTCCAGACGCTGACAATCCACAAATAAAAAAATGGCTACCGTTCATCCTTGAAAATGCCAAAATAGACAAAGATACTGTAATAGTAGGACATTCTGCAGGAGCAACAGTTATTCTAGCCTTACTCGAAGCCATCGATATACAAATCAAACAAGCTATATCGGTAGCTGGCTATTGTTATAACGACGAAGACCCAAACGATCCGATCATAAAGAAGGAATATAACTGGGATAAAATATCAAAAAACACACAGGAATTATTTTTATTAATTCAGATAATGACCCATGGGGTTGCAACGATGTTCAAGGCAGAAGAATGCTCGACAAAGCTGGGGGAATCCAAATCATCATAAAAGGAGAGGGACATATGGGGTCCGAGAGATTTAATCAGCCGTATGATAGATTTCCACTATTAAAAAAGCTGATTCTATAGTAGCACATAATCCTGAAACATATTAAGAACACAGCCAGTACCAAGTATCTGCTTATCTTCAACAATGTAGTATTATAAATAAGTTACAGAAATTCAATCGGCATTAAATAAAATTGTACTGAATTTATTAATATTCAACATTGAAGCTAAAAACATTTTTTCAACAAAACTGGAAAAATTTTCTTGCAATAATATCATTTGTTTTTGTCTTCTATATTGTGTTATTTGGAGAAGTCAACATTTATTTAATGAAATTCTCACCAATAGCCCAGATATTCAGAAACCAAGAGCCATCAGAAGAATACTGCAGAGCAACCCGACTCGAATCAACTATCGATAAAGAGAAACCGGAAATTCAATTCATAAACATCCCCAAATGGTGGAAACTTGAAAAAGACAGCAAGCTTGAAGTCCAGATAACAGATAATGGCAACGTTGATCTCAATTCCCTGAAAATATATCCAGATCAGGAGGGAAAAGAAGGCAAGAACATGATAATAAAGTTATCCAAACGTTACGTCACAATAGATGACGAAAACATTGACATCGAAAAAACAGATTCGGGGTACCTCGTTACGTTTACTCCAGAAGAAGAATTTGAAGATAACTGGTCATATTTTTTTAATGCAGAAGTATGCGACTGTAGCGGAAATTGCTCAAACACAACAATCGCGACTTCAGTATGTGAAGACTCCTGGTGCGTACTAAATACAATTCCGTTGTATATCATTGGATTATTAGTATGGTGGTTTACAGTTTTTGGGCCAACATTAGTCAAAAGAAAATACGGGATAGTATACGATTCATACAGCAAAACTCCAATCATGAACGCAGTAATAAGACTTTACTCAAAGGATGGGAAACTAGAAAGCACACAAGTAACCGATCTTCAAGGAGTTTTTGAAATGAAACCAACTAAAGGCGAATATCGAATAGACGTTGCACAAAAAGATCATATATTTCCCAGCCAATTAGCTCCATTAAAAATTGATGGCGATAAATCAAATTTGTACTACGGAAAAACAATTATCCAAAAAAATGATTCGCGTTCACTAGAAATTAATATCCCAATGGATCCAAGAGACGATAAAGGCAAAGTTGGAAGTATAGAGAAGTTTAAAACAAGAGCTGTATCAACTTTCACTTTAATGAATCCTATTTTCATAGTCATTGGTGCATTAGTCCCACTAATCTTGTGGGGCCTTGATTTTGCTGCAGTATTTTACACAATAGGATTTGCAATAGCTCTTGTACTAATTATTATTCGAAAACGATTACTAGAAAGTAAAGTCGGAATAGTTATAGATCAAGACAATCAACCTGTACCAAACATTAAACTTGCAATGCTCGACAAATACAACAACAAAATCAAGGAGGAGATCACAGATCAAAATGGACAATATATCTTTATTGTGCCTGGAGATAAATATCAACTTAAAATAATATCAAACGACTATAAAATGAAGGATTCAGATAAAAATATAATTTGGGTCGGATACAGAACAAAAGAAAACATAACAATCGGACCTAAAATCAAGTTGATAAAAATCTAGCGTAAAAAATGAATGGAAAGAGTGTATGTTGAAAGAAATATCAACAATATAATATGATACAGGTATGATGAACCCTAATGTACCAATTGGTGAAGCACCGAAAAATCTTGAAGAAGCTAAACCAACTGTAGTACAGCAATTAAAAGCATTTGAAAAACAAGGATATGTTTTTCATGGTTCAAGAAATCCAAATATTCTCAAGTTAGAGCCTCGTCCTGCTACAGATGTTGATAAAGCAAATGCATTTAATAACGATACCGCCGTTTTTGCAGCACCTTCACCTACGGCAAGTGTAATCTTTGCATGTATGTCACTTGATAATGTACCTAAAGAACTTCGGAGTGGTAACTGGAGTGTAGGCTCTGAAAGAGGAAAAGGTATTGTTGCAAGAATTCCCCAAAAATGGCAACAGTATGTTAGTACTAATACAGGTTATGTTTATGTACTTGATGGTAGTACTTTTTCGGGTAAATGCGATACAGAAGGAGTTTGGCAGGTAAAATCCAAACAACCAGTTAAGCCAACAACTGTACTAACTGTAACTTTTTCAGACTTTGAACAATTAGGTGGTTCTGTAATTTGGAAAGAAGATGATTAACAACCAAGCCATAACCCTAATCAAGCAACCTCTCCATCATGCTATGTTCTAAATAAGAAATTTTCACAAACTTCACCGAAACTTCACATACCCTTTGTTACCATGAGATCAAATTATTTAATACAACAGTAATTTTACTTATGATTAAAGTTGAATCATTAACAAAGACATACACAGATGGAAGATCGAAAGTTGTCGCACTAGACAATATCAGCCTAGAACTTGAACAAGGGGACGATTTAGCAATCGTTGGCCCATCAGGTTCAGGCAAAACAACGCTCCTGCAACTCATGGGAGGCATCAACAGACCAACATCAGGTACAGTAACAATTCACAACAGAGATGTCTGGGCAGGAAACGATAATACAATCTCAAAGTTTCGTAATGAAACAATGGGATTTGTTTTCCAGATGATATATTTACAAGAATATTTGACAGCAATTGAAAACGTCATGATACCAATGCTAATTGCAGGAAAATCTCAAGCAGAGGCACGAAAACATGCACTCGAACTTCTAGCCAAAGTAGACTTGCAAGACCGTTCAGAACACCTGCCAAAGGAGATGTCTGGAGGCGAAATGCAAAGAGTTGGCGTAGCAAGAGCATTATCTAATAACCCAAAGATTATATTTGCAGACGAACCAACAGGAAAACTGGATAAGAAAAATTCAAAAAATATTATCAAGATTCTTACTGATATAGCCAAACAGGAAAATATGAGCGTGATAATGATCACTCATGACGAGTCCATAGCAAAAGATTTTAACAATATCCTATGGTTAGAACATGGGAAGATGAAGAATTTTGCAAAAAATACAAGAAGCACTAAATAACTTTATCAAAAATTTAACTAAATATATGAAAATATCAAGTTTGTTTTTTATAAATATAAAAAAGCTTAAGAATCAGATGAAGAAGGCATTATTTTTAATAATACCAATTACATTGATCGTTATGTTAGCTACAATAATTACAAGTCACACAGCAAATTTCCAGAAAGCAGCATCAGAAGCAATACTAGGGACAGCACAAGAACAAAATACAATATTGAAAATAGAGAAGACTATAGAATTTCCCGGAGGCATGGGCGGATCACAAAGCTCTCCTACAAGTTCTGGAAACTCAGGCAGCTCAAGTAATTCTCAAAGCCGAAGCTTCTCTGAATATGACTTAAACATTATCAATGCAATCGAACACGTTAAAGCAACACAAATGACATCATCACTCCCAATTTCCAATGCGACAATCGATGGAATTTTTGACGACACAACAATATCTGCAAATTCAATTGTCGGAATAGACGCAGAAATGGCATCACTGTATACAGACCAAGATTTTACGTATAGCGAAGGAGAAGCAATTCCAGTAATACTTAACGCAAGTACGTTCACAAAGACTTATGAAGAGTGGAACGGACAAGAAGAGATTACTATTGATATGTCAGCGATGGGACAACCAGGGTCCCGGGGAGATATGACTCAAGAAGAAATGGATACTACAAGAGAGAACCTTGAAAATCAAATGCCAATTAAAACTCAGGCATTGGATTACAATGAATCAGAATTAATCGGCAAAGAAATTGAGTTATCAATAAACGGTTTAGATGACCTCGCAACATACACAATAAGTATGAGTAGTGAAGGAATGGTATTTACAAAGGTTAGCGAAGATCAACTTGCAACAAGTGAGCAAACAAGGCAGGACTCAATAAGTCAATATTGGGACTACGACAAGCTAAACGAAGCAATTACATATAAATTAGTTGTTGTCGGGGTCATTGAATCCCAACAAGATTCATCAACATACATACCAACAGAAGCTGCAAATCAAATCATGACTGATTACATACAAAGAGAAATCGACGCAAGAACAACAGATGTTCCCATTGACGAGCTTAACGCAGTATACAACGGACTTTCGTATGATGGATACGAATTGGAAAGTGATCAAACAGAACAAATTATGAGAAATGCTCAATTTGGAGCCCAAGGTAATGGTGCAATGATGATGGGACGACCGGATGAATCCTCTCAAACATCAGGAAATGCAACCAGCATTGAATTCACGGACACTGAAAGTTATAACATACCAGGGTTAGTAATTGAGGTAGACGCTGATACAGGTGACGTCATAGGCCAATACTCAGATGCTACTGTATACAAGTCTTCGGCTAAATCTAGCCAGACAATACTTGTGAAAATAGATTCCATTAGCAACAGAGATGATGTTGTTAGCGCAATAAACGATGCAGGTTATTCTTATCAGGATTTTAACAATCTCGAAATGTTTGGTTCCATTGATCAAACACTTCAAACAATAACAATATCAATATCAATTGCATTCATTGTATTAAGCATGGGTGTAATAATCATAACCATGAGTAAATTTGTATCTGAAAGCAAAAAAGAAATAGGCATATTTCGTGCAATAGGAATGACAAAATCAGGAATCAGAACATTGTTCGTATCTCAAGCAGCAATCTACACAATGATAGGCTACTTGATAGGAGCAGTACTAGGAATAGTATTAGCAATTTCAATTTCAGGACTTATATATAACTGGTTTAACAGCGCAATATCAAACACAGTAGGACAAGGGTTTGAAGTTGTAAATACAATAGAATCATCAATCTTCATGAACATATCATGGAGCAGTCTTGGAATCTACACATTAATACTTGCAGCAATAACAATATTGGTTTCCCTAATACCAGCAAACCAAGCATCAAAGATAAGTCCGGTTGAAGCATTATTGAGTGAATGAAGAAACATGCCGATCCATACGTTGCGACAACTTAAAGCAATTGAAGCCGGAATGAAAAGAATTGTTGGCAAAAGCCGCAAAATAACGGCTCAAGCAGAAGCAACGGATGGATCGGCATCTATGATTGCGCCACTTTTCTTTGCACTTTCGAAATTTTCAAGAATTACTGATTTAACAATCGAAATAGCTTCCTTCAGATCTTTTGCCTTAACTTTAAATCCCGCTGCCGGCTTCAATCCACCACCTCCAAGCTTGACCGCAAAAACAGTTGTATCAAGATAACCATTAATTGAGCGGAAAGAACCTTTATAAAATGAAGGATCATCTGGATCCTTGTAGACAACAAATCCGAAATAATTATCTTCGACACTAGTTAGAAAACTATTAGTATAATAAGTTCTAGCAAACTTGAAATTTGGATCAGATTTAATTTTCAAAAACTCATCACTTTCACAAAATTCATCGGATAAGTAGCTGTACGTAAAATTATCATCCAGCGTAGTATTCTTTATAAACTCAGAAACAACCTTCATAATGCTAATAGGAAATCTGTTCATTTTGCTTACTAATTGATCAATGCTGATACCTGTTTCAAGAAGTGAAAGTGCTATTAAAAAAGTATGAGGATATGTCTTGGAGTTGCCAAATCGAAATCTTCCAGTATCTCCAATAATTCCAAACATAAGAACCTCTGCAAGATCCCGATCTAGATTGTATTTCAATTTGTGAATAAAAATTTCATAAACGGTCTCTGAAGCAGACATGAAATCCATTGCCCAATTTAGTACTAAATCATATGGTTCTTTCTTACCAATAGCCTCATGATGATCAATACATACAGTTTTTATCTTATTTTTAATAATATATTCCCTAAGCTCATCATAGTCTTCAAACACAAACCTCTTGTATTCATGAACATCACATACTATTATCAAGTCCACACTATATTTCTTCACAGCCGAAAGAATTGATGATTCTTCTATCTTTTCATATGAAGGTAAGAATTTGAAACCCTCAGGAGCTTTGCTTTCCAATACAATTCGTGAATCAATACCTTTTTGTTTTAGCAATAAGTAAACAGAAAGGGCCGATGCCAAAGCATCAGGGTCTGGATATAAATGAGTAGTTATTAAAATACTTTTGGATTTATCAATAATCGCCTGAAAATCTTCACATATATTTCTCATATCTTGATTATCATCTTTTGGGTACATTTTTTCATGAAAAAATATTTATTTTACATTCTGTAAACATTTTGCAGAAGTATTGGAATTTTAGCACAAATTAGATTTAAGGATTCGTCGACAGTTATCAGAATTTATGTTATTAATAGTTTAATAAATATATCAAAGTTCAATAAAAATTCATGAATTCAACACAAACCAATTTAAAAGAAATATTAAAAATCCTTTGCAAAGCGTATGGGTTGGTTATGGTAGTAATCAATATGCTTGTAATAGGAGCAAATTTAATCGCTCCTATTCAAACTTATTTTGAAGATGGAATAAGATTAAGTGGTACGGAAATTATAATAACCATGGTTTAGTCGATGTTTGCAATAATTATTATTGCATTAGGAATAATAATAAGCGTTGGATTTTTCTTGAAGAATAAGATCGTTAAACTTATTACAACGATATTTACAGGATTAATGATAATTGAATGGCTATTTGCATCAGTTCTCACAGCACTTTTATTTTTAATATTGCTTATAGCAATGCCAGCATCTATGGGATTTACAATCGAAGTAATTGGATTTTTATCTGGAACTCTAGTCGCTGAACTATTTTTTTTACTATCATTTATCATGAGCATTTTTAACTTTGTCATACTACTACAGGAAATGCAGAATATCTCAAAGCAAAAGGAACTTGCCAGCGTTAGTGCTTGAAAACCATTCAAAATATAATCTAAAAGTCAAAAACAAAACCTGCACCCGTAGCTTAATTGGATAAAGCATTAGTTTCCGGAACTAAAGACTGAGGGTTCGATTCCCACCGGGTGCGAAATGCAATACCATTCCATAGATGCCAATTGATGGAATAGACTCCAATAAATAATAATGTAATACTATAGTTACACAAAACTATAAATTTTTTAATGAAAAGGTAATGAAAGCTCTTGTAATTTACGATTCATACTTCGGAAACACAGAACAGATATCAAAAAAAATACACGAAACAATATCCCAAAAAAAGAACTGGGAATGCGATATCGCCAAAATATCAAGCACTTCCAGTAGCTTACTAGAAAATACGTCACTTGATCTACTTATCGTGGGATCACCAACTAGAGCATTCAGCCCATCCGACAACACTAAACATTTTTTAAAACACCTAAGAAAAGGACAACTAGACCATATTAAAATTGCAGCATTCGATACAAGAGCAGATCTTGAACAAGTTAATTCGAAGATCCTTAACTTTATGGTAGGAATTTTGGGATATGCAGCAAAGCCAATAAACAATAAGCTCGTAAAGGCTGGGGCTCAAAGCATAATTGCCCCAGAAGGATTTACTGTTAAAGCATCAGAAGGACCATTAAGCAATGGAGAGCTTGAAAGAGCAGAAAAATGGACATTGCAGATACTAGAAAAGTTTGAGTACTAACCCGATAATAAGATCATATTGATAAGAAGTAAAAACAAGAAGATTAATGAAACGAACAAAATATCAATACCAAAATATCATATTAATTGGCCTTATTGTTATCCTGGTTTCATCAATCTTTGCTTTTACCAAAAACCAGAATGAATCTTTTGACCCAAGAAATCAGGCAGCATATGAAATGACCCCATGGAATTTTACAATAGTGGGAGATACGCAAAGCAGCACCCAAGAATTTTACCAATCAATGACAAATCTTATGATTCAAGACAATCCTTACATGCTAATCCATGTTGGAGATATGAATTATCAAATGAATGCTAATAGACAACCTCTAAAAATGATCGTAGACCTGAGAACGGCGACAGAACAGCAGCATGGTACTCCACTTGAGTACCATGCTGCAATGGGTAACCATGATGATACCAACTACAAAAACTGGAGAGAATGGTATAAAGATTTGATATGTTTTGGAAAAGTTCCATATCATGAAGGTTTGGGATACTGTGAAGACTCTTTAGATCCATCATGCCAAATGACATGGCAGGAAGTAGGCCCACTAAACCCCTATGTGCAACAAGCACCTATGTATTGCGTATCAAATCCAACAGACATAATTCTTCAACAATACTCATTTGTTAAGGGAAACATCCGGTTCATAATGCTCCAAATGCCATACTATAGCCAGAGTCAGGAACGCATCGACTGGGCAATAGCCGAGGCATGTAAGGAAAACGAACAATCAGCAACATTAATTTTCACACACAATGGTGACTTCGCGGTTCAAAAGCAATTTATCGATAGCCTTGATAGCTGTCCAAATCACAACGTAAAAGCAATAATTACAGGACATACACACATTTATAGGCAAGAAACATACAAAAATGTAGAAATCATATCTGTATCAGGTTCTTTCTATGGACAACTGGATATGCAAAGCGCAACACAAAATTCAGACTACTGGAACGCTCACGTTCAGGCTGATAAAATTGTTCTTTCAAGAATTTTATGGAACGGTTCATCATTCAACGCTCCTGAGGTCAAACTCGAAATACCAGGAACTTTTACAAATTTTTTTGAAACAGGAAATCCTGATGAAAATCCTGACGAACAAACCCAAACTATGAGTTACTCAATCGCAAAGGGTAATCAGATAATTTCATTTCCTCTCAAACAATCAGAACTTGTCGTATCCCAACTTTATAGTCAGATGGGAGGAAAACCAAACTCAATTGTAAGTT
Source organism: Candidatus Dojkabacteria bacterium (assembly GCA_016929645.1). GTDB lineage: Bacteria > Patescibacteriota > Dojkabacteria > SC72 > JAFGCJ01 > JAFGIK01. The sequence goes on along the minus strand of JAFGIK010000106.1, from coordinate 6,498 downwards.
ACGAAGGAGGGTATTGGTATTCGTACAAAATAGTTAATGGAACACCATTTGCAACCCAGGATTTTTCAATAAATCAGAAAAATGGATATTTTATTCAATCCAAAGAACAATTCGAATACCAACATGAAGGAACAACAGATTTCAATAAATCAGATTGTAAATTTAACAAAGGCTGGAATCTTGTGAGTTACAGATGCCTTGTCGAATCAGCAAATCTTGAATGGAATGATGACTTATCAAACAATCAACAGCTTGCAAGTGAAATATTTGATGGACTCCATGAAAACAACATTAACATAAAAATCTTGAGCGATCTCGACCAAGATAGATATAGAAGTCTGATTTATGATCAAAATCAATACTATGGAAATGATTTCAACACATACGATCCAAAAGGATATTTTGTACTAATCGAGAATTGACATAACATCGGCTAAATAGTAAATCCAATACATATCTACTTCTCATCCCATTTCCAAACTCCATTAAAAGGCATATCGATTCCGTCATCTATTCTTTTAATTAAAACAGCCGCTGGATTATCATCTTCCAACTCAGACAACAAACCTTTCGCCTGTTCAAATCGACATTTTTGGTACAAATCAAAGGCTTTTTCGTATATAAACACTTTTTTTTGATTATCCACTGTCTTTTCCAAAGGCTCGTAAATTCTAAGCGGGGCTGTTCGCCCTTTCACAATAACCTCATCAACAAGACGGAAAATGACATCAACTCCATTATCTCTTGCGTCTTTAGTCTCTTTACTAATTAACAATGAGACACCATACTTCTTTGTTAAATTTTCAATACGAGATGCTACATTTACATTATCTCCAATAGCAGTGTAATCAAATCTCTCTAAATTGCCAATATTGCCAATAACAACTTCTCCAGTATGAATGCCAATCCCGATATTCACATCTTTAAATTGTTTCTTAGTATGTAGCTCATCAATTTTATTAACCATCTCAACTCCAGCTTTAAGTGCTTTACTGGCATGATCAGGATCAGAAATCGGAGCATTCCAAAATGCCATAACACAGTCACCGATGTATTTATCAATTGTTCCATCATTCTCTAGAATAAGATTGGATATTACACCAAAGTATTCATTCAAATAATTTAGCAGCTGCTCAGCTTTATAACGTTCAGAAATATGAGTAAAACCTCTAATATCAGCAAATAAAATCGTTGCTTCTTTTGACTCCCCACCAAGCTTAAGATCAGAAGGATTTTGCTTTAGTTGTTCAATAAGCCCAGGATTCATATAGCTTGTAAAAGCCTTATTTATAAACTGATTTTCCTTCGTTAGAAACAAAAACTTCCCAGTCAAGCTAAATCCATAAGTTAAAAGCAAAAGCAAGTTAATTTGTAGAAAAGGCCATTCAGCAACATTCCTAAAAACAAAAAAAACATGAATATTTCCTAAGAAAAGAATAATAAGTATAAAGATCGCTGGCTGCCAATAATTTAAAGCTTTTTCAAAAAAATACAAAAGGACTGTACCAATAAACATTGCAATAACAACTGTCAAAATATTTGCAATACCTGATTTAAAGATAGAATTAAGAACAAAGGATAAAACATCTGCCTGACGATCAATAGAATCAACTGAATCATCAATAACACCAATGATCAAAACTTTCCCTTTTATTTGGTCTTCGGATACATTATCAGAATAAATATCATCAATGTTGTAGATGACAGGACTACCATATACATTAGAAAACTGCACGGAAGAATTAATCGAGATTGGAATATGGGAATAATGTAAATTTCCGCCAAGATCACAAACAAACGACAATTCAGGATTATAATCAGAGATCATCACATTCATAATCTCTAGGCTGAAACTATTCACACAACTGGATTTGTTTGTATATTCAAAAAGATGAACGTATTTTAAACTTGATTCTGTTTTAACCATGTCATGCAGATATGAGTACCTAATATTGGATCGCTCAGCATACGAATACTGGTAATTTAGTTCTTCTATTTCGCTAATAGGCACTCCCCAGACAATCGGAACTTCTGAATGATTAAGATTATTAATAATTTCTGAATTTCCCGCAACACTCTGTAGTTGTTGAACATTTATACCAACAACCTCTGGATCATAAGAAATAACCTTTTCCATAGATGATTTCAAAAACTGCTCTTCTGTAACCCCTTCAGGTAAATCATTCTCATCTACTGATATATTAATAATAACAATATTTTCGGATAAAGGATCTTGAGGTAAAACATTATCCTGGGTCCATTTATTAATGCTCTTTACCGGAAGGAAGATAAATACTGATCCTATAAGGAGAAGATAAATTATATACTTGAAAACAGCAAGTAAAACTCTTGCAGTAGAACTAAATAAATTTTTAATTATCACTATTAATTTATCCACAAAAACTGGTTATCAAATATACCAAGGCCTGCGTATTGTATCACCTTATCGTAATGTTTCCTAAACAGCACCTCAGACATTTTAAATAACAGGAAAAGTGAAAATACATTAAAAATAGACATTGACGGAGTCCGCCGATTTAGACAAATGGGTCGTGTAAGAAATATTGGTTTTAGGGAGTAAAGAGGCATCAAGCCGTGCCGCAAAGGCATGGCTTGATGCCTCTCTACAAATACCCTATCATATAGTTTAGGGATTTCTTCCAATCATTTTTTAGAAATAATCATGATGAAATATTAGTCATGTTTATTTTATGTATTATTAATATATATTTGTTATCATTGAATCATGGATACAGACATCGAGGAAATCACAAACTGGCTTCTTTATGAGTCAGCATGGGAATCAGAAAAAGACAAAAAACTTGCATCAATTCATGCATCCTACCTTGCATTACAGCTGTTCATTGCAAAATTCGAATATGATCAAGAGCCATTTACCATCGAAGAGATCACAAATATTACAAATTCAATTTTCGAAACTGTGGTCAAAGATCCTGTTTTAGATTTTGATACGATTTATGAAAAACTCATAGCGATCAACCTCACTATCTATGATCTTAGACAAGATACTGCAAGATACTTTGACAATAATGCAACAGCGGAAATCGCAATTAAATCATTAAAAAACGCATTACACACTATCCGCGAGAAAATCAATTGGAAACAAGAGCCTTCTGTAATAATATCGACATTAAGTAATCTCAAAAAAGAAATTAAAAGCAAACTTCATTAAAATTTAGCCTGATAATCATGAAAGAAATAAAAGCTATCGTAAAGGGTAGAGTACAGGGAGTAAATTATAGAAGACGCACCAAAAAATTTGCCGACGAAATTGGTCTTACTGGCTGGGTTAAAAATGAAAAAAATGGAAGTGTCAGAATCATTGCTCAAGGAGAGATCCCGGAAATAAAACAATTTATAACATTATGTCAGACAGATAGTTTCCCGATTCAAGTTGATGCCATTGAATATGAAATTAAAGAAATTTCATCCAAATATAAAGCCCATGAATTCTCAATCATCCGAGAAGAGAACATTATTAAAGACCAAATACAAAGTTACACCAACTTCACAAAAGGTTTCATAAAAGCAGAAAAGGAAATTCAGATACCTGTTCATATTGTCATAATTCCGGACGGAAACAGAAGATGGGCACGAAAAAGAGGTCTGCAAGTATGGCTAGGTCACGAAAAATCAGTACAATTTGAGCGTATAATAAAATTTTACCTTGAATGCAAGGAAATAGGTGTTAGATACCTTACTTTCTGGGCATTATCAACAGAAAATTGGAAAAAACGTGACGAGACAGAGGTTTCAGAAATTTTTAATCTATTTCGCAAAGGAGAAAATCAATGGACCGAATTTATGGTTAAGGAACAAATGAGATTCAGACACATCGGCCGTAAAGACAGAATGCCAAAAGACATTATTGAAATCCTTGAACGGATGGAACAAACGACAGAGAAATTTGATACACTAAATGTCCAATTTGCACTAGATTACGGAGGTCGAGATGAAATTGTCAGAGCAACTAATAAAATACTCAATGACAAACCAGCAGAAGTAACAATAGAGTCTTTTAAAAAATATCTGGATACCAGGGATTATCCTGACCCTGATCTGATTATCCGCACAGGTGGAGAAAAACGTCTCAGTGGGCTAATGCCTTATGTATCAGATTACGCCGAGCTCTATTTTACTGATACATTATTTCCGGACTTTGATTTAAATGAATTCAGATATGCTATTAGTGACTTTGGCCAGAGAATTAGAAGATTTGGTGGAGATTCGGAGAAAGATAAGAAAAAATAATGATAAGTCATTAAGTAATAACACTAACAGTCGAAATACCATACCACCAAAAATCAAGAACGTTCAGGTAATACGCAAATAGGCAAAATTATTTTACTACGCCAATTAATTTGAGGATTTTGGTAAAGTATATGAAATAAAAATCTTGGTTCCAACCCAAGATATTCTGACCAAAAATACATATATTCAGCTATAGATCTACCAGAAAAACCATGCAAATCAACAGCCCAAACAATCACATCAGCTTGTTGGGCCTGATTAATAAATCCATTTATAAAAGCGTTGACCCGCGCTCTCACTCGTGGGAATATCTGCGGATTAGAATTATGAAGAAACGGAAATAATTGACGATCCATGCCAAAATATACAGTCGGTGCAACCGCTTCATTACAATAACCAACTGCTTCATCATCAAGATAATCAAATATTCTATAGCCTTTTTGACGAAACACATAAAGCAACTCGCTATTTTTAAGGAAAGAATCAAATGCGAGTCTAACTAAACCTCTATCTCCTACACCATCTCGATAACCCGATATTTGCCTGTTTGTCATGTAAAGGGTGTTACCACCGACTCCTTGAATAGTTTGATCAACAGCGTCAAGTCTTTCTCCTAAAACATTTGCTCTCTGTGCTGTTGACATATATTCAAGAGGATTAGAGATACCATCTACGTCAGAAGCAAGAAGAAATTTATTACGAGAACCATAACGGTTACAAATATTACCTAACGCATCTATATACCCATTAAATCCAAAAACAGGAAGTGACTCCGAACCTTTAGCAGCGTATATCCCGAGCCCCTCATTAAAAGCCCTAAGAGTATGATAAATTGGAGATAAATGTCTTTTACCTGCAAAATCAGGCGATTCAAATGGATCTCCAATAACTTGTTCATTCGGCGTAATAGCATCAGCCATAGTCGTATTAATCACGCTCATCGGGGAAATAAAAAAAATTATGTCGGTATATTAATATTTTTAAAATCAAAAATCAAACTACAAAGATAACGAAGATGGGAGAGAAATATTACAAACAGGTTTTAATGTCTCTATACAAGAAAAAACTACAGATCTATTTAGTTTCAATGAAGGGCCTAGAGGCGAAAAGTTTTTCGCCTCTAGGCCGTTTGTTAGCGACGGATAACCGGGAGATACAGAGAAGATGTGGCAGTAATCATCAGCGTGCAACGCAAGCCATTAAATTCCGGTAACTTGAATGTCAACAGATACACGCCTGCTTTCGGAAGAACAACAGATTGAGATACATCCTTAGAAAATTGAAGGGTTCTCGACATCACGAAATCGCCAGCAACCGTATCCAACCCGAGTACCGCGGTTGTAGAGGTAATTTCGTATGGCACGACTTCTAAACCATACTTTTGAGGTATACCGGCCGGCACATAACTGCTGGGACCAGAAACACCGATACATACCCGTGATTCATGATCACAGGCAGCACTTGCGCCAGATCCCTCAGCAGCCAACACTGCAATCGCAGTAAAAAGCCCCAAAGCAACTGCTATAAAAACCAAAGCCAGTTTTTTGCCTAACATGTCACTTCTCCTTAAAATAGAATGAAAGATCTCCGCCCCAATCTTCCTTCTCAACCTCCTTCCTGCTACCCACACTTCAGGTAACTTATTCAGAGGCCTTGACCGGCAATACTTGCCGACCAACACAAAGGAAAATCAGAACTTCTCACCAGCAATCTGATCACACAAGTGACCAAACAGGACTACAAGTCCGTTCCTGTTTATCCGTCACACCTATTTGATATAAACTACAATCAGGTGTTCAGGCTGAAGACTTACATCTCCAGAAAACAGGCAAAAATGGTGAGCTCTTAACCTACCTACAAAAAAAAGATAGGCTTGAAGCCCACCACTAGAGGTGATAACAAAATCACAACAGTGTAGTCGTGGGAAATCTCATAACTCAAGGATAATTTGCGATGCTTCCGACAATTACAATTCCCTTTTTTTCCGCTAACTTTAAAAGAACCTATGATAAATACAATCTGTATTCATCATGATCTGGCATAAATAGCCATATATCAGCGTTTTTATTTTTTTCTTGCTGATACACATATAATGTAAAAACTCGGAAAAAAGTTGCAGATGTTTTTCTATCCTTTTCCAAAAGCCTATATGTAAACAAAAAGCATATTGAACGTGTATAAACAGCCACATAAAAATAAATTCCAACTCCCAAAATCAACTGTTAC
>JAFGIK010000105.1 GCA_016929645.1 Candidatus Dojkabacteria bacterium | reverse complement strand
TTATGACTTAGCTCACCATTTTTGGGTATCATTTCCCTTTGGATCTAATTATTCATTTCGGTATCATTTCCCATTGGACAAGACTGTCAATAGACTTTCGTTTATCATTTCGATATAATTCACTTAAGCAAGTTTATTAATTCAATATTTTTTCTTTCTTCTTGAGGAAGGTTAGACAGATATAATTATATTGTATATAATCCAACTTGTTTCCATGATAAGCCTTTATTCTATGGACTAATTTTAATTACTAAATATCTGTGGGAAAGTCAGAGAATGTTAAATTCGAGCAGAATAAAATTCGAAATATTGGAATTATTGCTCATATAGATGCAGGTAAGACTACAACTACCGAAAGCATTTTGTATTTTACCGGTAAGATTCACAGAATCGGAAGAATAGATGATGGTGCAACTCAGATGGACTGGATGGAGCAGGAACGTGAGAGAGGAATTACCATTCAATCCGCAGCGACTACCTGTTTCTGGAAAGTAGATGGTGTGAATCATAGAATCAATATTATTGATACTCCTGGCCATGTAGATTTTACAGCAGAAGTTGAGCGTTCATTGAGAGTTCTTGATGGAGCGCTTGTTATCTTTGATGCGCGACGAGGAGTAGAGCCTCAATCCGAAACTGTATGGAGACAAGCTGATAAATATCATGTTCCTAGAGTTTGCTTTATTAATAAACTGAATCTTATTGGTGGTGATTTCAATTTATCACTAGAGACAATTAGAGATAGATTAAGTCCAAATGCATATCCAGTTCATCTTCCACTTGGTATTGAGAAAGATGTACATGGAATTATTGACCTTGTTTCAATGAAAGCTTATACATATGATCCAAACAACGCCGACAGTGAGTTACTGAATGAAGAAGAAATTCCTGCAGATATGAAAGAAACTGCAGACAAATATCGAAAAGAGTTACTGGAGGCTATTGCTGACCATGATGACGCATTTATGGAGAAATATTTGGAAGGTGCTGAGTTTACAGAAGAAGAGATATGGAAAGCGATGCGAAAGGCTGTTATTTCTGGAAAATTCTTTCCTATTTCAACAGGTGATTCTAGAAAAGGAAATATTGTTCCAAAGATACTAGACCTTGTAGTTCGACTTTTACCTTCACCAGCAGATATCAGTGAGGTAGTTGGTATGGATCCTAAAGATCCAGAAAAGAAAATCACACGCAAACTTGTTGAAGAAGAGCCATTCTCTGGTTTAGTGTTTAAAATTGCAACTGATCCACATATTGGTTCACTTGCATATATTCGAATGTATTCTGGTGTATTGAACTCTGGAAGCTATGTTTATAATTCAGCAAAAGATATAAAAGAGAGAGTCGGTCGAGTCGTGTTAATGCATGCAAATGATAGAGAAGAAGTAGAAGGCATTAGAGCTGGGGATATTGCCGCTTTGGTAGGGCTGAAAGATTCAACTACTGGAGATACATTATGTGATGAATCCCATAAGATTATTTTAGAATCTATAGAATTCCCAGATCCTGTTGTTAATGTTGCAATTGAGCCAAAGACAAATGCAGATCAGGAAAAGATGTCTCTAGCATTGAATAAGCTTGCCCAGGAAGATCCAACATTTAAGGTTTTTGTCGATGAGGAAACTGGTCAAACAATTATCTCAGGAATGGGTGAGTTACATATTGAAATTCTTGTGGACAGGATGAAGCGAGAATTTGGTGTTGAAGCGGCAACAGGTAAACCACAGGTTGCATATAAAGAAACAATAAATGATATTGTCGAATGGGAAGGAAAATATGTTCATCAATCTGGTGGTAGAGGTCAATATGGACATTGTTGGTTGAAAATTGAGCCTCTTGAACCAGGAAAAGGATTTGAGTTTGTGGATGAGGTTAGAGGTGGTGCTATACCTAAAGAGTATATACCATCCATTCAAAAAGGAGTTAAAGAATCTTTATTTAACGGTGTTCTTGCTGGATATCCAGTGGTTGATATCAAAGTTACAGTATACGATGGTTCTTATCATGATGTTGACTCTTCTGATCAAGCATTTAAGATAGCTGCATCCCAGGCCTTTAGAGAAGGATGTAAAAATGCTAAGCCTGTTTTGCTTGAACCAATTATGAGCGTGGAAGTTGTTACTCCTGAAGAGTATGTTGGAGATATTACGGGATTTCTTAGTGGTAAGAGAGGTCGAATAGAAAAAACTGAGATAAAAGGGAAGCTGCATCTTATTGGAGCGAAAGCACCTTTATCTGAACTGTTTGGTTTTACCAATCAGTTGAGATCTATGACATCTGGTAGAGGTGTACCAAATGTTGAGTTCTCACATTATGAAAAGGTCCCTGCAAATATTACAGAAGAGATCGTTGGTAGCAAAAATACAAAATAACTGGTAAAATGGACTTTATCTTGCAACGTCAAATATTTTCTGTTATTATACGCAGCGATACTGAATAAGCCTTTTAACAATCTTATTTAATATAAATTTAATTAATACCAAATTATGGCTGATGCTAAAAAATATGAGAGGACAAAACCTCATGTAAATATTGGCACAATTGGTCATGTTGACCATGGTAAGACAACACTTGCCCGTGCAATTATTAAAGCTCTCTCTCCAGATGCAGAGACTTTTGAAAAATGGAACCATAAACTTGATAATTCACCAGAGTCTAGATCAAAAAGTTTAACGATTTCTGTTGCTCATGTTGAATATGAGACAGCAAAACGACATTATGCTCATGTAGATTGTCCTGGACATAAAGACTATGTAAAGAATATGATCACAGGAGCTGCGCAGATGGATGGAGCTATACTTGTTGTTAGCTCTGCAGATGGACCAATGCCTCAGACAAGAGAACACATTCTTTTGGCAAAACAGGTTGGAGTTCCAAAGATTATTGTATTTATAAATACTTTTGGTGAGACTGATCCTGAGATTTTAGAACTTATAGAATCAGAGATTAGAGATCTTTTGAAGAAATATGAGTTTGATGACAAATGTCCAATTATTGTAGGTGATGCTAAGGCTGCAGAAGAAGGTAAACCAGAGGGTATTGAGGCAATTAAGAAGTTAATGGATGCTGTTGATGAGTATATCCCATTACCAGAAAGACCAATCGATAAAGACTTCCTTATGCCAATTGAAGATGTATTCTCAATTGAGGGTAGAGGTACGGTTGTAACAGGTAGAATTGAGCGAGGTATTGTCAAGGTTAACGACGAAGTTGATATAAAGGGTCTTAATAAAAAGGATATCACAACTGTAATTACAGGTGTTGAGATGTTTAATAAATCTCTTGATGAAGGTCAGGCTGGTGATAATGTTGGTTTGTTGTTACGAGGTGCAAAGAGAGAAGATGTGGAACGAGGACAGGTTGTAGCTAAGAAAGGGTCAATTACAGCACATACTGAGTTTAAATGTGATATTTATATCTTGACCAAGGATGAAGGTGGTAGAGCAACAGCCTTTACATCTGGATACAAACCACAGTTCTATGTTGGTACTGCAGATGTTACTGGATCAGTTGAGTTACCAAGTGGTACTGAGATGGTAATGCCAGGAGATCATGTAGAGCTTTCTTGTAAACTTATAGCCCCTGTTGTTCTTGAGAAAGGTCAAAAATTCTCTATTCGAGAGGGTGGTAGAACTGTTGGAGCTGGTGTTATAACGGAAGTTGTTAAATAAGTAAGTAGGTGGGGTTGGCTTCGCCAACCCCACCTAAATTTAATTTTTAGCTCTTTATTTAAAATGACTGCACCTGCAAAAATTCGAATCAAATTGAAAGGATACGATGCGAGGGTTATTGATCGATCAGCCAAGAGTATTGTTGAGACAGCTATAAGAACGGGTGCTAAGGTGTCTGGTCCGATTCCATTACCGACAGTTATTCAGAAATTTGCGGTAAATAGATCGCCTCATGTTTATAAAAGATCAATGGAGCATTTCGAGATAAGGACCCATAAAAGATTAATCGATATTCTTGATCCTACTGCGCAGACGATTGATGCTCTTCAGCATCTTCAAGTTCCTGCTGGAGTTGGGATAGAAATATTGTAGTTTATAATTATTTTCTTTTGTAATGAACTATTTATTAGGAACAAAAAAAGGAATGACTCAGGTTTTCAAAGATGGTAAGTTACGACCTGTTACTGTTGTACATCTTCCTGACAATTTTGTTACTCGAGTCGAGACTGTGCAAGGACAAAAGATGAAGGTTGGAATTGGAATTGGTCAAAAGAAAAACCCTACTCAATCAGAGACAGGATCTTTTAAAGGACTGAAGTTTGTTCCTGGGTATGAATGGGTTGTAGATAATACTGAGGAGTCTGAATATAAAATTGGCGACAAATTAAATATTTCTGATGTTGTTTCTGAGGATTTTTTAGTAAAAGTTTCTGCTGTATCGAAATCTAAAGGTTTTGCTGGTGTTGTTAAAAGACATGGTTTTCATGGTGGTCCCAAAACCCATGGTCAATCTGATAGGCATAGAGCTGCAGGTGCAATAGGTGCTGGTACTGATCCTGGTAGAGTTCTTAAAGGAAAAAGAATGGCCGGAAGAATGGGTGGTAAAGTAGTGACTTTTGTTAATAAAAGAATTTTAGAAATTGGTGACGATTATATTTTAGTGTCTGGATCTTTGCCTGGAAATAATGGCACATTAATAAAAATTGAAGTAACTCAAAAGACAAATGAAAATTAAACTATTTGATAAAAAAGGAAAAGCGTTAGATACAAGTATTGATCTTGATGAAGCTGTATGGGCTGTTTCTATGAATGAGGGTGTTGTTTCCCAGGCTGTTAATGTTTATCTTGACAATCAAAGAAAAGGTACAGCACATTCTAAAACAAGAGGAGATGTTCAAGGTGGTGGTAGGAAACCTTGGCGTCAAAAAGGTACTGGACGAGCAAGGCAGGGATCAATAAGATCTCCTTTGTGGATTAAAGGTGGTGTAACATTTGGACCTGTTCCTTATAAAAAAATGAAGAGGATTCCAAAGAAGATTAATAAATTAGCAATAAAATGTGTTTTGTCAGAGATGATTGGTTCTGGAAGTGTTTCTTTTATAGAAGGGTTTGATGATAGTGTTTTGTCTTCTACTAAGAATATGGATAATTTTATTAAATCGTTTTTTGGTAAGGATATTTGTTCAAAAGTTTTAATTATTGTAAATAAAAAAATAGAGAGAAAAGAAGACTTATTAAGAAGTGTTAGAAATCTAAAAAAAGTTAATTTGAATGATTCTTTAAATTTCAATATTTTTGAATTAATGAATTCAGATAAAGTTTTGGTTTTAAATGATTCAATAACTGAAATTGAAGGAAGATTAAAATGAAATTAAGTAGTGTTATAATAAAACCTGTTGTTTCAGAAAAAAGCTTTAATTCTGCTGATGTAGGAGTGTATACATTTTTAGTCAATAAAGCTGCAAACAGGAAACAGGTTAAAGATGAGATAGAAAGCAAATTCAAAGTTACAGTTTTGAAGGTTAATATTTTAAATAAAAAAGGTAGTAAGCTATTTGATTGGTCGAAGCGTACGGTAAGATATAGGAATGATACTAAAAAAGCTATTGTTACGTTAAAGTCTGGAGACACAATTGATATTTTTAAATAAACATTATGGCGATTAAAAGTTACAATCCAAAAACATCAACGTTGAGACATACTCATTTAGAGGATAGGTCCAACTTAAGTAAAAAGAAACCTGAAAAGAAATTGGTTCGTGGGAAAATCGCAGGAAGTGGAAGAAATCGACTTGGTAGGGTAACTGTCAGACATCGAGGTGGAGGAGTAAAACGGAAACTTCGACTCATTGATCATAAGAAAAACAAGTTTGATATTCCAGGTATTGTTGAAGCATTAGAGTATGATCCAAATATTTCTGCCAATATTGCTCTTATAAAATATGCTGATGGAGAACGACGCTATGTTCTTGCTGCAAGAAATTTGGAAGTTGGAAATAATGTAATTACTTCAGAAAATGCAATGCCAGAAGTTGGAAATACTTTGAAATTGAAGAATATTCCCTCAGGAACACCAGTGTTTGATGTTGAAATTGTTCCTGGTAAGGGTGGCCAGTTTGGACGATCTGCAGGGGTTATAATTGTTGCTCAAGGTGAGGATTCAACAGGTAAATATATGCAATTAAAGATGCCTTCAGGTGAAATCAGATTAGTACCAATTGAATCTTATGCAACAGTTGGTCAAGTAGGAAACGAGGATCATATGAACGTTAAACTTGGGAAAGCTGGAAGAAAAAGAAGGATGGGATTTAGACCGTCAGTCAGAGGTACGGCAATGCATGCAGAGCAGCATCCACATGGAGCTGGTGAAGGTAGAACAGGCGTTGGTGGTGGTTATCATGGCTCAAAAGATATCTGGGGAAATAGAATTGGTGTTAAGACAAGAAAAAATAAATCAACAGGGAAATATATTATAAAGAGAAAGACTACAAGAAGAAGACCAGAGACTAAAAGTACATATTAGTTTTTAAAAAAAATATTATGGCAAGATCGCTTAAAAAGGGACTTTACGTCCATCCAAAATTACAAAAGAAGATTGAAAAAGCAAAGGCTGGCGATAAAAGTCCAATCAAGACTTGGGCAAGAAGTTCAACAATAACTCCGGATATGGTCGGTTTGACAATTGGTGTTCATAACGGAAAGAATCATATATCTGTTTTAATCGAAGAATCTATGGTTGGTCATAAGTTAGGAGAATTTTCACCAACAAGGACTTTTAAAGGACACGCCAAGAAAGGTAAGATTTCTAAGATCTATGGAGGTTCTGGTAGGTTCGAGGAATAGTTTAATTTACAGTAATTATTAATGGCTAAAAAAGCTGTTACAAAACCTAATACAACAAGCAAAACAAAGAAAGTAGTATCTGCTTATGCTAAGAATGTCTTGTCTACTCCACAGAAAACAAGGTTGCTTGCAGATCTTGTCAGAGGAAGAAAAGTAATTGATGCGGAAAATATTTTAAAATTGACACATAAGAAGGCTGCTGGTATTCTCTTGAAGCTTATCAAATCTGCTGCTTCTAGTGCTGAAAATAATAACAATATGGATATCAAGAATCTAGTTGTGAAATCTATTCTTGTGGATGAAGGATTAAAATTACCTAGATTTAAATATGTAAGTCGTGGTAATGTTGCAAGGAAGAAGAAAAGAAGATCACATATTTTAGTTGAATTAATAGAATCTAATTAATATGGGACAAAAAATTAGCGCAACAGCTTTAAGATTAGGAATAACTACAGATTGGAAATCTCTTTGGTATGCTGAGAAGGAAGAGTATGTAAAAAATCTTCATCAAGATATAAAAATAAGAGAATTTATAAATAAAGAGTTAAAACCTGCAGGACTTGATAATGTTGAAATAAGTAGATCTTTGAATAAGACAAATGTTGATGTACATGTTGCAAGACCAGGCATTGCTATTGGTCGAGGTGGTGAAGGCATCGAAAAATTAAAAAATGAATTACAGCGAAGATTCGGAAAAGATATTGATATTAAGATTAAAGAGGTTAAAAAACCAGAATTATCGGCAAAAGTTATTGCATACAATATTGCAACAGGTATGGAGAAAAGACAATCACCGAAAAGGTTAATGATCACTGAACGTGAAAAAGCAATGCAGGCAGGTGCACTTGGTATTAAGATTTGGATCTCTGGAGATTTCGGTGTACCAAAGCAAAGTAGAACAATTAAAATGGAGTTTGGTACGACACCATTACAAAGGCTCCGTGCCGATATTGATTTTGCAGAAGAAGCTGCTGCAGTTAGAAATGCAGGTAAACATGGTGTAAAAGTCTGGGTTTATAAAGGAGATATTAAAAAGAATTCAAATGAAAAAGAAAGCGAAAAATAATAACAGTATTAACAAATTATGATAGTTCCAAAGAAATCAAAATTTAGAAAACAATTTAGAGGTAAAAGAAGAGGTGTCGCTAATAGTTGTAATGTAGTAGACTTTGGCGATTTCGGAGTTCAATCTAAAGATTGTGGATGGGTTAATGAAAGAGAAATTGAAGCAGCCAGACGTGCTATGGTTAGTTATTTGAAAAGAAAGGGGAAAATTTGGATCAGAATTCTTGCCGATAAACCAATAACAAAGAAACCTGCTGAAGTAAAGATGGGCTCTGGTAAAGGAGATGTTGAATATAATGTTGCTGTTGTAAGACCTGGACGGGTGATGTTTGAAATAGGAGGAGTTTCAGAAGATATTGCAAGAGAGGCATTTAGACTTGCATCTCATAAATTAAGTGTTAAGACTAGATTTATAGTTAAACAATAATAATCAATCAAGAATATGGCAAAAAAAGAAACAATCAAAAATGAAGAAAATAGCGAATTAGTATCATTGAGAGAGGATGCTGAAAAGAGGCGACAGGAAATTAGGGATGCATACTTTGAATTAAGAACTGGGAAAATGTCTGATGTAAGAAAACCCAGGAAATTAAGGAAAGAATATGCTAAAATCCTAACGAAAATTAAAACTCTCGAATTAGATAATTTAAGTGATACTGAAAATAATGGGAAGTAAAATGAGATTAGAAGGAGTTGTATCAAAGAACAGTATGGATAAGACCGTTGTTGTTGAGGTGCATAGAAAGTTGCCCCATCCAATGTATAACCGTGTTATATCATTAAAAAAGAAATATTACGCTCATACAGAAGATAAAGTTGAGCCTGGAACAAGTGTAATAATTGAGGAAACAAAACCTATATCAAAGACCAAAAGATGGAAAGTTGTAGAAATATTAAATAATTAAAAGTTAGAAATTTATTGAAATGATTAAAATTGGAACAATAATTAAAATATCTGATAACACTGGAGCACGAGAAGCTAAGGTAATTGGTATTCCTGGTGGCTCTCATAAATTGTGTTGTAGTCTGGGAGACTTAGTAATTGTATCTGTAACGAAGGCAATTCCTCATGGACTTGTAAGTGAACATACCGTTAATCCAGCAGTTATAACACGAGTAAAAAAAGAGTATAGAAGAGCGGATGGTTCGTATGTAAGATTTGATGAAAATGCAGGAGTTATTCTTTCCGCTAAAACATCGAAAGAGCCTAAAGGTACAAGAGTTTTTGGTCCAATTGCAAGAGAATTAAAAGAACGAGGTTACGATAAGATAATTTCATTAGCTTTAGAGGTAGTATGAAGATTAAAAAAGATGATTTAGTAAAAGTTTTATACGGAAATGACTCAGGTAAAACAGGTAAGGTTTTAAAGGTAATTCCTTCTACTAAAGAGATCGTTGTTGAAGGTTTAAATATGTATAAGAAAAGTGTCAAGGGTAATGGAAAAGATAAAGAGTCTGCAATTATTGATATTATAAAACCAATGAAAGTATCCAAAGTTATGATTGTTTGTCCTTCATGCTCAAAGGCAACAAGAGTCGGGTATAAGATTGATGACGGTAAGAAATTAAGGATTTGTAAGAAATGTGGTAAGCAAGTTGATTCTGTTCCTTCAGTTAAGAAATCAGTATCTAAAAGTAGTGATAAAAAACAAACATCTAAATCAAAAAAAGATAAAAAATAGAAATGGAAAAATATATACCAAGATTAAAAGAACAATATAATAAAGAATTTAAGGATCAATTATACAAAGAGTTGAAGTTAAAAAATGTTATGGAAATTCCAACTCTTAAAAAAATCGTAATAAATACTGGTTTAAATACTGATAATACTGACAAGACAGATATTGAGGCTTTGACTCAGGATCTTGCGATGCTAAGTGGCCAGAAACCTGTCTTAACTAAAGCTAAAAAGGCAATATCTGGGTTTAAGCTTCGAAAAGGTGATGTTGTTGGATTGACTGTTACGTTAAGAGGTAATAGAATGTGGGAGTTTTTAGATAAAATCGTAAATGTTGTTTTTCCTAGGACTAAGGATTTTCGAGGAATTTCTAGTAAATCTTTTGATGGTAATGGAAATTATACCATTGGTATAAAGGAGCATACAGTATTTCCAGAAGTTGACTCAAATGCGGTTACAAAGTTAAGAGGTATGGAAGTTACGTTGGTGATTTCGACGAATAAAGACGAGTATGCTAAAGCATTTTTACTTAAGTTTGGATTCCCGTTCAATAACGATGGCAAAAAAATCTAATATTGCGAAACAGAAACAATTAGAAAAAAAATCAAAATACGAGACAAGGAAATATCATAGATGCAAGCGTTGTGGTAGACCACGTGCTTATATGAGTAGATTTGGGTTATGTAGAATTTGCTTCAGGCAATTGGCTCATAGTGGAGAAATTCCTGGAGTAGTTAAATCGAGTTGGTAATATAATTTTTAGCGTTTTTTTATGGATACTATATCAAATATGTTAACAAAATTGAGAAATTCAGTAGCTGTTGGAAAACGACAAGTCGCTGTAGATGATCATAAGATGAATATGCATATATTAGAAATCTTGAAAAGCGAAGGATTTATAAACGATTTTGAAAAAAAAGATAATAATATTGTAGTTTCACTTCTATATGTGAAGGGAAGTCCTGTTCTTACCCATATAGAAAGAGTATCAAGGCCAGGACAGAGAATGTACGTTAGTTCGTATGAATTAAAACCAGTGCTTAATGGGAGAGGTGTTGGTATTTTAAGTACATCTAAGGGTGTTATGAGTATTGGAAAAGCTAAAGCTCAGAACCTTGGAGGTGAATATATTTGTAAAATTTGGTAATCATGTCAAGAATTGGAATTAAACCAGTAAAAATTGAAAAAGATGTTACAATCGAAATTAAAGACCAATCTGCTATTGTAAAAGGTCCTTTAGGTGAATTAATTATTGATTTACCTTCAAATGTCTCAGCAGAGGTAAAAGATTCTGATGTTATAGTTTCTCGTAAAGGTAATTCACAACAAGCAGTAGCAAATCATGGTACAATACGTGTTTTAATTGCAAATGCTATAGAAGGTGTCACTAAAGGATATAAAAAAGAGTTGGAAATTTCGGGTATTGGTTACAGAGCTGCTATGGAAGGTACGACATTAGTATTGAATGTTGGTTGGAATCATCCTGTTAAATTCCCAGCTCCAGAAGGTATTAAATTTGATGTTAAAGATGCTGTTGTAATTGAAGTTTCTGGTATTGATAAACAATTAGTAGGGTTATGGTCGGCAAAAGTTCGAAGTATTAGAAAACCGGAACCTTATAAAGGTAAAGGGATCAAATATTCTGATGAAATTGTTCGAAGAAAATCAAGTAAATCTGTAAAAGAAGAATAAGTATGAAGAAAACAAAAAATGAAAAAAGAATAAGAAGGAAATTACACTTAAGAAAAAAACTTTGGGGAACAGGGTCTGCTCCACGAGTTAGTGTTTTTCGAAGTAATAGATATTTATATGCTGGAGCGGTTGATGATGATTTATCAAAGGTTATTGTTGGTATTTGTGAAAAGAAGATGATTAAATCCGGAGAAAAACCTGTTGAAAGAGCAGCTAGAATTGGAGAGGAATTTGGTAAAGGATTAATGAAAAAGAAGATTAATAAAATAGTTTTTGATCGAAGTGGTTATAAATTTCATGGTAGAGTCAAGGCATTTGCCGAAGGTATTAGAAAAGCTGGTATAAATTTTTAAACTTTTTACTGTGCAAGATTTGAAGAAAAATTCAAGAGGCGGAAAATTTAGGAGAAGGAAGGATGTTGATGATTTTGAAAAAAGAGTAATCAATATCAGAAGAGTCGCAAAAGTTACAGCTGGAGCCAAAAGACTTAGGTTCAGTGTAATTTCTGCTGTTGGAGATAAGAAAGGAAAAGTAGGATTAGGTTTAGGTAGAGGTTTGGATACCAAGGCTGCTATAGATAAGTCATTCCGATATGCACAGGAACATATGAAATCAATTGATATTATTGGTGACACTATACCTCATGAAATTGAAAAAAAATACCGTTCAGCAAGAGTAATGCTTAAACCTGCTGGACCTGGTACTGGGGTTATAGCAAGTAGTGCAGTAAGATCTGTACTTGAAGTTGTTGGTATAAAGAATGTATTGACTAAACAATTGGGTTCAAGGAATCCATTGTCTAATGCATACTGCGCCTTTTATGCATTATGCGATCTTGATAAATCACGAATTTTACGAAAGAGGGCTGAATATAGGAAATCAAAATTAAAGAAAGACGATAAACATGAATCTAAACAATCTTAAACTAAGAAAAAATCGAAAATTAAAAAATAAAAGAGTTGGTCGTGGTTATGGTTCAGGGAAAGGTGGTCATACTTCATCCTTTGGAACCAAGGGACAAAAGACAAGAACTGGTTGTAGATCAATGATCAGTTTTGAAGGTGGAAATGTACCATTATATCGAAGGCTTCCTAAATACAGAGGTTTTAAAAGTCTTGATAAAATTACATATGCCCCTGTAAATTTTGTATCTTTGAATAAATTTTTTAAGGATGGAGAAGTAGTTACTATCCAATCACTTAGGAAAAAAGGATTGATAAAAAGAAGTTCTAAATATGTCAAGATTCTTGGTAAGGGTAAACTAACTAAGAAGTTATCATTTAGTGGTGTTAAGGTTTCACAAAAGGCTAAAGAGCAAATTGAGTCAATGGGTGGCAAGATTTTATAGTTTTCTTATAAATAATTATGTCTAAACTAGACGAATTTAGGGAAAAAATTCTCAGTATTTTTCGAAATAAAGAGATAAGAGATAAGCTATGGTTCTCATTGCTTATTTTGCTTGTTTTCCGCATAATGGCTGCTATACCAATTCCTGGGTTACCTTTGGATTCTCTAAAGAAATTTTTTGGTGGTAGTGATTTTGGTCAGGTAATGTCTCTGGTCTCAGGTGGTGTTCTAGAAAACGCAACGTTGGTTGCCATAGGACTTGGCCCTTATATTAATGCATCTGTTATCTTTCAACTATTAGGTTCTCTTATTCCTCAATTGGAGGAATTGCAGAAAGAAGGTGCTAGGGGTAGAAAAATTATTAACACTTATACTCGTATACTTACGGTTCCCCTTGCTATTTTACAGTCATTTATTATCTATACCATACTGCAGCGATATGGAATTATTGATAAATTAGAGGTTTTGGACCTTGTTAACCTAATATCATCCCTGACCGCTGGTGCTCTACTGATGATGTGGTTCGGTGAATTAATCTCTGAGCAAGGTCTAGGTGGAGGAAGTTCATTTCTTATTGCTACCGGTATTTTGGCAGGTATTCCAGGAAGCTTAAAAACAAATTTTGGTTCTACGACAACCAATCAAATTGTTGTCTTTATAGTATCTGTTCTGCTTGTTCTCGTAGGAGTTATATTTATTACAGAGGCTGAACGACATATTAATATTCAATATGCAAGGAGGGTTAGAAGTAATGGACCTGTAGCAGAAAGCCATATTCCAATGAAATTGAATCAAGCAGGTGTTATGCCTGTTATTTTTGCTATGTCACTCTTATCTTTTCCTGAGCTTTTATCTCAATTTTTAACAGGAGATAATATTCCGGATTGGATAACAAATTCGCTTAGTTGGCTTGTGACGCAGCTTGATAATCCGTATGTTTACAATATTTTATTATTTAGTTTTATTGTTGCGTTTTCTTTTGCTTACACCTTTGTTGTGTTTAATCCATCTGATGTCGCCGAGAATCTTCAAAAACAAGCAGCATTTATCCCTGGTATTCGTCCTGGTGATAAAACTGTTAAGTATTTAACTACTTCCGCTACAAGATTAGCATTATTGGGGTCTACGTTCTTAGCATTAATCGCTATTCTTCCATCAATAGCAAAGGAAACGGGTCTTGTTTCAAGTGTCATCATTAGTGGAACAGGTTTGCTTATTGTTATAAATACAGTACTTGACGTTAGAAGGCAGATAAACTCTATGGTGGTAACAAGAAATTATGAGAGTTACTTGTGAGCAATACCCCAAAACAGTTATGGTTTTAGGACCTTCTGGTTGTGGCAAAGACACCCAGATAGATTTGCTGATTTCAAAATGTGAGTATCAGAAAATTGGAACAGGAGAGATGTTTAGATCTTTATATAAGGAAAAGACAAAATCTGGTCTTGCAGCATACAAGTATTGGAGCAAAGGTGAATGGGTTCCAGATAAACTTACATTTGAACTTTTTGAAGAATGGCTAAAAAAATATGAAGTTGCAAAACCGTGGATTTTTTCCCAGGTTGTTAGAACTGCTGAACAAGTACACAAGTTTGATCTGCTTCTTGAAAAATATGATCGATCTTTAGATTGTGTCATTTATTTCAAACTTTCTGAAGAAGCTGCTATTGATAGGATGTCAACAAGAAGAATATGTCCTAAATGTGGTGCTGATTATAATATTAAGTACAAAAAACCTAAAATGAAAGGTGTTTGTGACAATGATGGTGAAATACTTGTTACTAGAGATGATGACAAACCTGAAGCAATCCGTGAAAGATTAGTTGAATTTTTCAAAAAAACAGCACCAATTGTTGAAATATACAAGGAAAAAGGTATTTTAATAGAAATCGATTCGACGCCTTCTATTGAAGAAATTCACCAAAATTTATTGAAAGATCTGGAAAAATGGATTATGACAAGAAAAAAATAGAGCAAATGAGGATTGGTGGCAAAATTGCAAGTCAAATACTAAAAAAGGTGATGGATGAGGTTAAGCCTGGAATTACCACGGAAGAGCTTGATAATTTTGCTGAATATCTCTGTGATAAAAACAATGTTGTTCCGGCATTTAAGGGTTATGATGGATTCCCTAATGTGTTGTGTGTAGGACCGAATGACACAGTAGTTCATGGAATTCCTGATGACAGGAAACTGAAAGAGGGTGATATTGTAAGTATTGATTTTGGAATCAAATACAAGGATGTGATTCTTGATATGGCAAGAACTGTTGGAGTTGGAAAAATATCAAAAGATTCGCAAAAATTTCTAAATATTGTAAACGAATCCTTGCAGAATGCAATAAATCAAGCAAAGCCTGGAAATACAGTTGGAGATATTGGTTTTGCTATTCAGTCAACCGTTGAAAAATATGGATATTCTGTTGTTCGAGAAATGGTAGGTCATGGGGTCGGGTATAAACTTCACGAAGAGCCAATGATTCCTGGTTATGGCTTAAAAGGTGAGGGCGATGTTCTTAGTGAGGGTCAAACTATCGCAATTGAATCAATAATAAATATGGGACGTCCAGAAATCTCTTTTTCTAAAATTGATGGCTGGACAACAAAGACAAAGGATGGTAAGCTTTCTGCGTTGTTCGAAAATACAATTGCTGTATTTGAAAAACCCGAAGTAATAACTGCTTTATGATTGCAAGAGAAGCTTGTCTTTGCTATAATCCTGCAAGATTACGAAATTTTTAAATTATTGATTATAGCTTGCTATTTATTGTATGAGTAAGAGTACTGAGAAATTTGAAGTTGATGGTGTTGTTGAAGAATGCCTGCCTAATACTTTTTTTAGAGTAAATATTGATATTAATGGTGAAAATCATGAGATAATTGCATATCTTTCGGGTAAGATGAGGATGCATTATATTAAGATACTTAAAGGTGATAAAGTAAAACTTGAAATTACACCTTATGATTTAAATAAAGGTAGAATTACATACCGGTATAAATAATTATGAAAGTTCAAGCATCTGTTAAAAAAATCTGTGATTCGTGTTATATTGTCCGACGTGATGGGATACTTTACGTGTATTGTAAGAAAAACCCAAAGCACAAACAACGACAGGGTAAATAATTATTAATTTTTAATTTATATAAATAGTGGCAAGATTCAGAGGGGTTGAAGTTCCTGACGAAAAGAAAGTATGGGTATCTCTTACCTATATTCATGGTATTGGACAAACTTTAGCAAAATCTATTGTTGAAAAAGCCGGTATTTCTGAATCTATAAGAACTAAAGATCTAACCTCTGCTGAAAGTACAAAGCTTCTTGGTGTTCTTGAAGAATATATTCTTGAGGGCGAATTAAGACAGAAGAATTTACGAAATATTAAGAGGCTTAAAGAAATCAGGTGTTATCGTGGTATTCGTCATAAGTTAGGACTTCCTGTTAGAGGTCAACGAACACGACACAATGCACACACAAGGAAAGGTAAATCTCTTCCTATTGGTGGTTTGAAGCATACATTAGAAAAAACTTAATGATTATTTAATACAATAAATAATGGAAAAACCAAAAAACACAAAACAAAAAGAGACTGGGTCCAAAAGTGAAGCTCCTAAACAAAAGAGCAAAAAGAAACTTGTTCCAGAAGGCATTATTCATGTTCATGCAAGTTTTAATAATACGATAGTAACAGTTACTGATCCTGAAGGTAATTGTGTTGCTAGTTGTAGCTCAGGAGTTGTTGGTTTTTCTGGTACAAAAGGAAGTACTGCATTTGCAGCAGCAAAATCTGCAGAAAATATCGTAGAAAAACTTCAAAAGGTTGGAATGAAAGAGGCTAAAGTTTATATAAAAGGTCCTGGTCAAGGACGAAATTCTGCAGTAAAATCATTAGCCGCAGCAGGGATTAATATTACCGTACTTTCCGATATTACTCCGATTCCTCACAATGGATGTAGGCAGCGGAAAGCACCAAGAAAATAATAATATTTTTGTAATAATCGTTTATGTCAAGAATTACTGATAGTAAATGTAAAATTTGTAGAAGATCTCAGACTAAGCTCTTCCTAAAAGGAGATCGTTGCTATACTGAGAAGTGTGCTCTTTCAAGAAGACAAACCTTACCTGGTCAATCTACTGGATTCTCACGGAGATTATCAAACTATGGACAGCGATTACGAGCTAAACAGAATGTTAAGAAGGTTTATGGACTTAATGAAACTCAAATGAAAAATGTTTTCAATAAAGCGAAACAATCTGGTGGTGATAAAGGTTTAAAAATGCTTCAGTTACTAGAATTAAGATTAGATAATGTTGTATATTTATTGGGATTTTCTCCATCAAGAGCTGCAGCAAGACAAGCTGTCAATCATGGTAAATTTTCAGTCAATGACAGAAAGTCTAATATTCCATCAAGAGTATTGAAAGTTGGTGATAAAGTTAGTTTATACGATAAAAATTTTGTTTCAAATCCTGCTAGTAATGTAAAAACACCAGCTTGGATAAAGAAAAATAAATCAGGTGGTGAAATTGTTACGATTCCCGAAAGGTCTATGATTTCAGAGGAGATCAAGGAGAACTTAATAATTGAGTTCTATTCAAGATAATTTTATTTATTAATTGCAATTATGGATTTTGCTGATTTTACAATTGAGGTGGTTGCGAACGATGGAAAGACTGGTGTTTTTAAAATTGGACCTCTTCCAAGAGGTTTTGGTCATACAGTTGCAAACTCTCTAAGAAGAGTATTGCTATCCTCTTTGCCTGGGGCAGGGATAACAAGTTTTAAGATATCTGGTATTGATCATGAGTATTCAACGATCAAAGGCATTAAAGAAAATGTTCTTGATATCGAGCTTAACTTGAAGCGTATAAAATTCAATTGTGATTCAAATGAACCTCAAGTGGTAAGATTGTCTGAAAAGGGAGCCAAAGAGGTCAAGGCTTCGGATTTAGAATTAACTGAATCTGTAACTGTATTAAATCCAGATACTATTATTGCAACATTAACTGACTCAAATTCCTCTATCGATATGGAAATTATTGTTGAGCGTGGTGTTGGATACAAGCTTGGAGATGAAGAAGTCAGATCTGAAGTTGGACGATTACCTCTTGATGCTTCATTTAGCCCTATTGAGCGAGTAAATTTTAGAGTTGACGAAACAAGAAAAGGTGAGATGATGAACCTAGATATGGTAACAATGACAATTTTTTCAGATGGATCTGTTGATCCAAAGGATGCTCTTGGTTCATGTGCAGAAAAGCTGACAAAGATGTTTACCAGAATCATCGATATTTTAAGCTTTGAACCAAAAGAAATAGATAAACAAATCGAAAAAGTAGAAACTTCAGAAGAAGAAAAAGTCTCAGAGACAGAAGATGTTTCATCAAATGATATAAAGGCACTTTTTGTTGAAGATTTGCCAGTGTCGAAACGAGCGAAATCCAGTATGATTGATGCCGGTATTAAGACAGTTGGTGATATTGTAGAGAAAAGTTCAGAAGAACTTCTAAATCTTTCTGGTTTTGGAGACAAAGCATTATCTGAAGTAAAAGAATTAATTAATGGTTATGGTTTGAAATTAAGAGAATGAAAAAGCGAGTAAAAAAATACAAATTAAATGTCAAGAAAAGTCATAGTAAAGCGCAGTTAAATAATTTGTTGCTGTCTCTATTGAGTTATGCTCAGATAAAAACTATTACTGGTAAGGCTAAAACTTTGAAGACTTTTGCAGAAAAAGAGATTCATTTTGCTCTTACTCTTGATAAAGAGAGTCGAGTAAATGCACTTATGAGAAGATATGGCTACAAAAAAATAGTAGATGCAATGTCTAAATATATTGATTTTATTAAATCAGATAAGGAATTGCCATTGACAGGATTTATTTCCAGTGTAAAAGTAGGTTTCAGATCTGGTGATAATTCTGAGCTGACTGAGCTAAAATTGTTTAAGGCAGATGATTATAGAAAATCTATGGTAGAAATCAAAAAGTCTACTAGCAAGAAGATTACTAAGAAAAAAGTTAAATCAGAAACAAATAAAACAAATACTGAAAAAACAGCAAAAGATGAAGGATTCCTTGCTAAAATTGGTAATTCTATTTTGGGACGAAAAAATACTGGGCCTTCTATACAAAATAAACAACGAGCTAAATCTCGTTCTGGAATATAAATTGATTAAAAATTATTCTTGAAAACTACTTGGATAAATGAACAAAAAATAAAAAGAGAATGGTATCTTGTTGATGCTGGTGGTAAGATTATTGGCCGTGTAGCAACAAAAATCGCTTCGCTTCTTATTGGTAAGGGTAAAGTGAACCGAGTTCCGAATATAGATTGTGGTGATTATGTTGTTGTAATAAATACTGATAAGATAAAGTTTACTGGTAATAAAGCTGAACAAAAGATGTATTATCGACATTCAGGGTACCCAGGTGGTTTAACTGTAACATCTCTTTCAGAGATGTTAGACACAAAATCTGAAAATATTATTAAACTTGCTGTCAAAAATATGTTGCCAAAGAATAAATGGCGAGATCAAGTTATGAGTCGTTTACATGTTTACAAAACAAGTGAGCACAAGCATAAAATGCATAATCCTAAATTAGTTGATTAATAATTATTACTTATGAAATATTTTGAAGGTCGAGGTGGAAGAAAATCATCAACAGCAAGAGTTAGAATTCAAGAAAGTTCTGACATGTCTATTGTTAACGAAAAGCCGTTAGAGGAGTATTTTAAAGATAAACTCTCTGTTAAAAAAATTAACGAAGTTTTAAGCATATCAAATCTTCAAGGAAAAGTTAATTTTACAGCAAAAGTATCAGGTAGTGGAATATCTTCTCAAGCAGATGCTGTTGCATTAGGACTTGCTCGTGCTATTCTTAAATACGATCCTGAAAAAAAATCTGATCTGAGGAAAGCTGGTTTTCTGACAAGAGATTCAAGGCAAACAGAGCGAAAAAAGTATTTCTTTCGAAAAGCGAGAAAGAAACCTCAATTCTCCAAACGTTAAAATTCTTTTGTTTTCAAATATCTACTTAAGATTTCTGTAGGTTATCGCTTCAGCGATATCATCCTCTGTGATATCAGTATGATTTTCGATATCTGCAATAGTTCTGGCAATTTTTAAAAGTTGAATTATAGTTCTATTGCTAATTTCTAATCTGACTGTTGCTGTTTTAAGTAGTCTATTGGCATTTGTTGTCAATGTACAAATATTTCCGATTTTTTCTGTCGGAATATTACTGTTACAAAATTTTCTTTCCTTTTGTATGGTGTAAATGTTGTTGATTCTATTTTGCATAGCTTTTAATTCATCTGCATTAACGATATCTGTCACTTCTGACCCTTTTGGCCTAATATCTACAATTGTTTGAATGGGAATCCTATCTGTGAAGGAAGACGGGATTCTTTTCCTATAACTTGCCAATTCACTAACTGTGCATGTGCATTCGTTTACTCTTGAACCAAGATTTCCGCATTTGCACGGATTCATTGCCGCAATTAACTGAAAATCTGCGGGTAGCATAATATGATATCCCTTGGTTAGTAATGTTGTCTGATGTTTATCTATTATTGTATTTATACCTATAAGATCAATATATTTGAAATAGGGAAGTTCATCTAGGAAAAGAATCCCCTGATGAGCTAAAGTAATCTCTCCTGGAGTTCCAGTTATTGAATTACCAAAAAGTTTTGATCTGCTAATTGTGTTATGTGGCGTTCTAAATGGTCTATTTGTGCTAAATGGTTCTGACGTTAGGCTGTAGATCCTATATTGTTCTTCCAGTGCAGTATTTGACAGTGATGGTTGAAGAATTCCAATCGCATGTGCAATTGTTGTCTTGCCTGCACCTGGTGGCCCTGTCATTAGGAAGTTATGTCGACCTGCGCATACTATTTCTATTGTCCTTTTTATATTCTGGTCAATAATTATTGAACTGTAATCATCGTTTTTAGATATTATGAATTTTCGGCTGGAAAGTTGTACGAGAGGCTTTTGTTTTGTTAGATGTTCTATGACCTCATTAATACTTTTGGCTCCAAATAGGGAATTACTTCCAGGAAGAAATGTCTTTGCATCGGCTGATGCAATCATTTTGGAATTATCTATGAAATTAACAAGATTATAAAGAATTGGCAGAGTTCGGGTTTTCTTTATCTCACCATCAAGGCCGAGTTCACCAATCAATATAGTCTTTTTTAATTTATCAAGTACTTGTGGAAATGGAAAATATTCAGCAATTATTATACCTATCGCGATGGGTAAATCGAAATGTGACCCTGTTTTTGCCAGATCTGACGGAGCTAGATTTATTGTTACACGTTTGTTTGGATACTTATATCCGCAGCTCTTTATTGCTGATTTTACACGTTCTCTTGCCTCAGATATTGATTTGTCCGGTAAACCAACAATTCTGGTCACTGGCAGACCACGAGAAATATTTATCTCTACATCTACTTTTAGAGCTTGAAGCCCGACAGTTGTGCCCGAAATTACATTTACAAATTTACCCATCGCCTAACATTCTAGAAGGTAATTATTAAAAAATTATTAAAATTGGTAAATTTATTATCTACGAAATATAGAGTTAATAGATATTTTGTATTGTTGCGTAAAAGTAAAACAAGATGGCTAATAAATTCTCATTTAGAAATATTGATTCTATGCTTTAATTGATTTTGATATAATCTGTCTCGACTAAGTAAATCAGATGATCGCCTGCACATTTTTTATATTTTTGCAGGAGGAAAGTCCGGACTCATAGTTATCTCGACAACTCGAGAGGAATGCCTGTGGAAGCAGGGAGGGAGTGATCTTTCGGAGAAAAGGGCAACAGAAAACATACCGCCAGATTGACTTTAAGTTCTTGTGGAGAGAGAAAATATTCTACAAAGATTTAAAGTCGATCTGGTAAGGGTGAAAAGGTAGTGTAAGAGACTACCGGTTTATGCAGTAATGCATAGATGCGTTGCAACCCCCATTCTGAGCAAGGCGTTTAACCGCTGCATCCTAAATCTGACTTTGTTTGAAGAACTCAGCCAGATTGTGGACTTCCGAATTTTCGGAATGAGATAGATGATCATCTAAACAGAATTCGGCTTATGATTTGCTTAGTCGTTTGGCTTAAATACGAGATTTTCATCGAGGATGTTTCGAAATAAGTTATCTTCTATGTGCATATTGGCTGTTCTTATTTTGCGAGACTTTGAGCAAATAAGTTTCCGCTGATTCTATTTTTTCCTTCCTGTTGTATATCGTCGAGCCTCAAAGCAAAGTTTGGATCGTTTGTTGCGACAAATGAATCTTTTTCAAATCGGAACAACTCTCCTGGTCGTTTTTTGTGAATTAATTTTGTAATTTGAGCTTGGAAAATTTTTAATCTTTTGTTATTTTCTGTAAACATCCAGGCAACGGGCCAGGGTAAAAATGCTCTAATCATTCGATCGATCTCAGCTGGTGTTTGGTTTTCCCATTTTATTTGTGCATTTTCCTTTGCAATATCTTTTGTGTAACAATATGTTGCTTTGCTATTATCTTGCATTCGAAGGTCAATGTTGCCTTTGATCCATTCTGGTAAGGTTTTCATAAGTAGCTCAGTACCCATAGGTACGAGTTTATCTTTGAGTGAAATTGTAGTTTCTCTTGTTTCTATAGCGACTTTTTCTTGTACAATAATTGGGCCTGTATCCAGGGTTTTTTCCATTACTTGTATTGTGACTCCTGTTTCTTTCATACCTTGAAGAATTGCCATCTGAACAGGAACTGCACCCCTAAGTTGTGGGAGCAATGAATAATGAATATTTAGGCATTTATACTTTGGAAACTTCAAAAAAAAGCCAGGAAGAATTTCGCCAAAAGCTATTGTAATCATTAATTCTGGTCTTTGTTCATCAATAATCTTTTGATAAATCTCCTGTTTATTTTCAGGTGTGTAAATTTTAATGTTGTTTTTTTGTGCTACCTCTTTAACGGGGGTTGCTGTCATGATTTGTTTTCTGCCTGTTGGTCTGTCAGGTTGAGTTGCAACTGCAGTTATTTCAAAATTAGGACTTTTGATAAGTTGTTCTAGACTTGGAACTGCTTCAAAAGATGTTCCTATAAAAATTGTTTTTATTTTTTTCATTAAGTATAATCTTCAAAGTTTTCTTGAATTTTAAATGAAAATTTGATAAGTCGCAATTTAATGAAAGTTTTATTGAGATCTCTAGAGTGCATAGCTTATGAATTCATTTGTTTTATTTTAGATTTATTAATAGTGAAATTTTAATGAAAGTCTCAGATTTTGATTACAACTTGCCAAAAGAATTAATTGCACAATATCCTGTTAAAGAGAGAGGAACGTCAAATCTTCTTGTGCTTGATAGAGAAACCGGAAAAATTTTGCATAAAAAGTATTTCAATGTTGTTGATTATTTTGAAGCAGGAGATGTTCTTATTTTAAATAAGACAAAAGTTATAAATGCTCGATTGTTTCCTGTCGTTGAGAGGACTGGTAGGAAAGTTGAAGTACTTTTATTGAATAAAATTCCATCTTCTAATTCAAATTGCTCTGAGAGACAAAATTTAGCTCGATCATCTTTATCTTCTTCAACCTGGTATGCATTAGTTGGTCGTGCTAAGCATGTAAGAATTGGAGATAGATTAATAATTGGTGATTTTTCCATTGATGTGAGTGAGCGGAATCCAGGACAAGCAGGTTTTGTTTTGACCTCAGATAATTTTGAAGAAATTGTTAAAAAATATGGTCATGTCCCGTTACCTGCATACATTAATAGAAAAGATGAGCCATCTGATAAGGTAAGATATAACACCGTTTTTAGTCAACAGGAAGGCTCGGTTGCAGCTCCTACAGCAAGCCTTAATGTTACAAATGAACTTTTAGAGAAAATCAAATCAAAGGGTGTTCAAATTGTGTATGTAAATCTTGTTGTAGGGTGGGGCACTTTTGCTATTGTGAATACAACAGAAGTTGAAGATTTTAAAATCCATGAAGAATACATAGAAATACCAAAAGAGACTGCAGTTGCAGTCAATAGTTGTAAAAATCGTGTATGGGCCTTTGGTACAACAGTTGTCAGGGCTATTGAGTCAGTTGCAGATATGGATCATAAAATTAAGGCATTTTCCGGGTATACAAATATCTATATTTACCCTGGCTACAAGTTTAAGGCAGTGGATGTACTTCTTACAAATTTTCATGCTCCTATGTCAAGTCTGATAATGCTTGTCAGTGCTTTTGCTGGTAAACAACTTATAGATGAGGTATACAATTCTGCGATTAAGCGAAAATATAGCTTTTTAAGCTACGGTGATAGCATGTTAATTCTATAGTGCGTTTTTTTTTCTTAAAATTTTCATTATTCTTTGTTTTTCAGTATAATACTTGCAAATGAAATTCAGAATCTCACAAACAATTTTTAGTAGTTTTTTGTTGAAATCGCTAAGTGCAACCTTAGTCGTATCAGTAGTTTTTTTATTTAGTAGTAAACCTGTTTTTGCAGTAGAAGAATGCTCTACGTTCTTAGGTGAAGAGTATTATGAATATTTATCATCAAGTATTCCTTTGACTCCAATTGATACAAGTGGAGCCTCTAGTAGTTCTGGTCAGATACTTGGCAATGTAAGTGTTCTTGGGGCGACAAAGACCTCCAATCTCAGTGAAGTTTGTGGAGGTATTCCTGCAAGTACAGGCAATTTTTATTGTGATGAGTCTAATGTGGAAGAGAATGTATCCGATTCTAGGGTTGATATATTCAATTATAACAAACTGTGTAAGATGAATGTCACTATGGTTTCGTATCCTGCAAGTTGGTACGGTTTGCAAATTGATGACGATGCCAGAGTTGATGTTAGGGAAGGTGAATCTTACGATGTAGCAAGATACTTTGGAAGTGAGACTGGCCCTGTAGAATACAGGGAAGATGCTGATGGGGCAATGGCATCTACTAATGGAGATAGATATTATTATATGGAACATACTTATGCTCCTAAAGGCCAACCTGATGTAGTCACAACAGGTTGGCAGGCTGCATTGATTCAGCTTATTGTCAGGATAGTCGGTGCTGGATCAACAAACGTTAGCAATGATTCATCTCTTGGAGTTGGGGAAGCTCAGAATGCTGGTACTGATTTTTGTGAGAAAAATCCACCGTTAATAGTTCCACCTAGTGCAAGTGGAGGATGTCCTTCCCCGGTACTTCCTACAAAAGAGACCGGTCGTAAAGTTTTTGCAATGTATTTTCCTCCTGATCCGACAAGAGATTTAGTATTCACTAGATTGGGAAAAGGTTCGTTTATTAATGCAGAAGATGATATTGAAGCCCATGCTGAGGCTACAACATGTACAGCTGCAGCAAGAATTGTTCCCGGTCTTGTCTCATGTCTTGAAAAGACTAAAAATGAAAAAGGTTGGCTTGCTAATCTTTCAAGAACATTAGCTGAGGCTACATGTTTTGAAAATCTGACTTGTGTTCATGATGCAATGCTTGTTCTTGATGTGACTGATGCTATTGGCAGCAACGAAGGAGGTGCTGATAATGCTGATATTTATGCGGATATGATACTTGCCGGATCAAGTAAGCCGGGTACTTTCAAAAATGACGGTACAATTCCTGGAGGTTACTATTATGAAGATCGTTTTATTGGTACGTATTGTGAAGTTTCACTATGCGGTGACAATGTAGGAGCAGTTTGTACATATAAAGATACGCTGTATGATTCCTGGAATATGACTGTCCGTCAACTTGCTCCGTGTAATCCGGAGAAAGATAGATTTTGTAATTTTGAAGATTACGAAGAGTTTGTATACTCTAATTTTGCAGACCAGACTCAATCTGTTTAAATTTTTAATTAAATTTCATGTTGCTTTCAAAGGTTTTTAGTTATTTTAAAGAATCAGGTAAAAGAGTTTTTTTTGCAATTTTCAAAAAAACAAATCCTGTCTGGGATAGATTTTCTCTATTATTAACTTTTATTATTGGTCAATTCCTTATTCTTTCGAATTTCTCTATTGCTAACGCTCAGGAGGAAGAGACAATTACTATTGATTCTATTGAGCAATATCAGTTATCAGAGGATGGTGCCTATGTCTCAAATGGTGACTCAAACTCAAATATTGAAGTTCTTCAAGGCGATAAAACGATTGCTGATATGTCTATTGGTATAAGAACCTTGTACGGAACTGATGTTTACCAAGGTGCATCTGCTCGTGCAGATGAAGTTGATTATCCCGTTGTATTGAGACAAGGGCTTGTTAATACTGTTGATAATCAAGTTTACGCTTTGCTTGTTGATCCTCCAGCAGTCAATCTTCCAAACCATTTAGCTAATCAATGGGTTCCTGGCTATGACCAGACAGGAGATCAAGTAGTCTATGCTCAAGGAGATGGCTATCTGTTTTTGAAAAATGATATCGGTCTTGAGCCTGTTTGGGAAATGTTTAGAAATATTGCTTATGCTTCATTTGTCCTAGTCTTGATTGCTGCTGGTTTTATGATTATGTTTAGGCAGAAAATCAATGGTCAGACTGCAGTAAGCATTGTAAATACGATTCCAGGTGTAATTGTAGGTCTTATTCTTGTGACATTTAGCTTTGCAATTGTTGGCTTTATTATTGATATTGCAAGGTTACTTACCGGTATTATTGGTGTATATATGCAGAATAACTTGGCTACAAGAATTCCTGGATTTGAAATTGTTGGGTTTACAGGACCGATCAGGATGGCGGGATATGCTTTTGAGGCTGCTAATCCTGATAAACCTTCAGCGGGTGGTATGTTTTCTGTAGGTTCTTTATCATTGACATTTATAAAGACATTTTTACCTACAGGTGTTATTTTTTATCTTGCAATCCTTGCTCTTGCTTTGGTTTGTTTATATGCAGCGATAAGGCTCTATGGAACATTGGTAACTACATACTTTAAGCTTTTTATTGATTTAATTCTCGGTCCAATCTATATACTTGTTGGCTCGCTTCCTGGTGGTTCTGGTGGTATTGTCAACTGGCTTAAAAGAGTAGCAACAAATGCTCTTACATTTCCTGTTGCGTTCTTTATTATTAATCTTGGACGATATATTGCCTATAGTTCAATCACAACTGGAGCTACAGCACCACTTGTTTTTATGAGTGGAGGATATCAAACTCCATCAATGATTCAGATAAGAGGAGTGTTTGTTATTGCTGCCTATTTTCTTGCCGCAGGTGCTCCAGCAATTGTACAAAGCTTCTTACAAGCTGAGGAAGACAAAGGAATTATGTCAGCAACAGAAAATGCCAAAAAAGCTGCAAGTCAGATTCCCGTTATTGGTGGATTATTGGGATAACTAGTTGTGATGGATTGTGGGAAGATTGTTATAAATTCGATTTTGCAGTTTTATAAGGCTTG
The DNA here is from genome assembly GCA_016929645.1 of Candidatus Dojkabacteria bacterium. Taxonomy (GTDB): domain Bacteria; phylum Patescibacteriota; class Dojkabacteria; order SC72; family JAFGCJ01; genus JAFGIK01. The sequence goes on along the minus strand of JAFGIK010000105.1, from coordinate 13,094 downwards.
TAATGTCTTCTTGTCATTTTGTGAAAATTTAATGAATTTTTGATATGCCGAAAAAAGAACAAACATCATACGATACAGTTTTCGACTTTTTCTTTGCTTCAAGGAAAAGCCCCAAAAAGAAAGATAAGCCAGGTAAACCCATCCAGCTGCCTCCTTTAACTGGGGCTGTTGGCGGTATTGCAGAGATGGGCTCAAATGCTCTGAAATATCCAGTTGAAAAAGTGCTTGGTAATGTAAATGATGAGATTGATTCTATAGGGTCGGTGTTTCTGCAACAACCGGTTTCTGGAATGAAGGTTCAGGTAGGTCCTGCTTCTTTTGGCAGTTTCTTCATGAATCCGCGAAAAGCTATAGCTAAGGCGGTCTCCCGTTATAACGATAACAAAAAGATGGCACTAATCGGTGCCGGTACCCGCATGATGGATGCAGGTTTAGTCGCTCTTTGGGCCAAGATGATTGGACTTTCCTCAGAAGAAGCTGTAACTATTGGAGATTCTGCCTATAATATGGATTCTTCCATTCTTGGGCAGCAGAGGACTGGAATTAAGGCCAATATTGCCCAGCAGTCAGCGATTAAGAATCAGGCTTATATTATTGCAAAAAAAATAGGAGCCTCAAAAGGATTGACAGATGCACAAATAAAAGCTTTAGAACAAGATCTTCATACACAGATAGGTAATTCATATGAAGCAGGAAATATTGATGTCAGTTATGCTTCTTCTCAAAACTTAGAAAGAAAAAGATTACGCTCAGAGTCCCTTGAAAATGGACTGGTTGCTTATGGTTTTAATGCTGCTGTAGCAAAAGATACATCTGAGTCAATCTGGGGGAAAGCTGCTGACACGAAAGACTTTGGTTTTAGCTGGGATTCAGGTGAGCGAAAATTACGTATAAGATCTTATCAAACAACAATTGAACGATTGAAATTGATTAGAGATGACGCTAAAAAAGCTGGTGATCATTCCAAAGCTAGGGGAATAGACAGGATGATCGGTTTTCTTAATTCTTATACGGATTCTAGTAGACCACTTGGTGCTTTTGGTTCTTTTGGAAAATTTGTTGGTGGAACTCAGCATATTTTCAATTGGATGAAGGATATGTCAGGTGGTAGGCTTTTAAGTTTCCTTCTCGTTGGTGATACTGATGCTTTTGAAAAAATGACTTCCGGATTGAAGTTGTGGAAAAGAGATTATAAAGACGAAAGCGAGAAGTTTGGTCTTGCTGGTTATACCTTATGGAAAAACGATGGTACGCGTTTGGGTAAGTTTGGTGAAGCATGGCATTATTTACACCCAGTCAATCTTGTAAAAGGTCTTGTGTGGGATGGTAGATTATATGCTCGAATATCACAGATGTTTGCTAGTGGATCTCCTGCAGAAAAGGCTCTTTTGGGTTTGGCTGGGCTAACACCCAAACAACTTATGTATAAAGCCTTTAATGCCGTTAGTGGTCTTTTGGCTAAAAGTTTTGGTGCAACTGTAGCGAAGGTAAAGCAAGAGATGGCAAAATATATTATAAAAGGGTTGGAAAAAATTTTGGGTCGATCTTTTCAACATCTTATCGGCTTGCCTTTACAGGAGGCATTAAAACAAGTACTTATTAGTGTTCTAACGCAAGTTTTAGGAAATGCAGTTTTACCTGGAGTTGGGTTTGTTATTGGATTTGCTGTTGATATTGCACTATGGCTTGGTATGTTCGTTTGGGAAAGATTAATGAAGCCATTCCTGGAGTTTGTTGCGCTTATCTTCTTGGGTGGATTTGCATACTTCTTGATTAGTATGGTTGGGATTAGTGATGCCTTGGGATTAGGATTTATTAACGGAGAATATGCCGGTTTTACAATGTTTCGTAGTCTCAATCCACCCTTAACTGATTTTGATTTGTCATCTGGAGCTGATGAGGGAGATATTGGTGGAGGTCAGTACAGTGGGACATATAGTGGTTCGATTCAGGAAATTTGGGCCCAGGTACAGTCAGAAATGGGTGTAGGTACATCTTTGACTCTTGTTGATTGTAATGGCTCAGATTGTGGTAGCCAGGCTTGTTCATATATCTGTGGCCCTCAAGGTGCAAGTTGTTCCTGTGGAGCATGGTGTTATAATGCCGGATCTACTGTTTATTGCCGTGTCGAAAAGCTTTCTGCCACGTCTGACGCTGTACTTACGGCATTGTTTAGGCATGAGATGACTCATACCATTCAAATTCGAAATGCAGGAACCTGGCCAAATTGGGGTTCTGAACAACGTCGAAATGTCACAGAATGGGGAGCTGAGCATGTTTCTGGAAATGGTGGCTCATACTGTTTTTATACTATTGAGGGTGCTATGTCTGGGACTTCTGTATCTTCTTCGCTACTAAGTAAAGGTTGCAGTTCAAGTTTGATAGACCAAGCTGCAAGAGGTGATTATAATGCCTTAATTCAATTGGAAAATACCTGTGGTTATTCACCAAGAACCTTTATTCAAAGTAGGAAAATTGGTCGGTGCTGATAAATTGTTGCTTCTGTTTTTATTAATTTTTTTTATAGTATTGAATGGATTTTGTTAGTTTATTTAAAAAATATAGATTTCAGATTATAGTTGTAACAATTATTGCCGTAATTTTATTTATAATCTACCTCCTTCTCTCTCGAGGAGAAGAACTTGAATCTATTCCATCTCCTTTTTATGGTGAATATAGCTATGACATTGTTATTGCAACTGGTGTTAAGTCTTATGATGAAAGTGAGCCGATCTTTGATTCGAAATCAATATCAGAGTCTAAATTAAAAGCAATAATTGCTGGTTTAGGTATTGATCTAGGCTCAACCATTACAGACAACGACCAAATCAAAACATGGGAAATTTCTTCTGGTTCGGTTATGTATAATAAATTTGAAAATTTCATCAGTTTGAATCTTGATAAGGCGATAGATGTGGATGTCCCTATGGAATCGACAGTTCAGGAAGATAATGCTCAAGGCTATTTTCTGGATTTTTATGATAAATATCTTGTAGATTTACCAGATCTAACTGTCACTTCAGTTCGTGAACAAAATGGAAATGTTTTTGTCTCTGCTGTTTATACAGAAGTTGGGTATGATGCAAATATTGCTAGTGTTACTTGTGGTAATTGTGCAATTAAGGCTGAATTTACAGAATTTGGTGATCTAAAATCTCTATGGTTTCTCGCAATATCGGATATTTCCTATTATGAATCCCTACCAACAATTTCCACAGAAGAAATCTCTCAGTATATTTCATTGAAATCTTTTCCTAAAAAAATTATTTATGAAATAAATTCGGATGACTACGATGATTTACCTGTCTCCGTAAGGACAAGTCTTTCTATAACAAATATTGAGCTAGAGCAGTCAAATAAATATTGGTATTATGTCGATAGTAAGTATTCTTATATAGTTCCTGCATATAGTCTTGATGGTACAGCATATTTTGAAGGCTCGTTTAGTAATGTGGCTCAAGGTACTGTGAACGTTGTTTTTTGTGCTGTTCATCCTGATTTGATGTATAAACGAAGTGATCTTAATTTTATCGATGAAAAAGAACTGGATAAGGGGTATGATTTGTCAAACAATGATGTAGAATCTGATGATGAAAATTTACTATTTGATACGGTTGGGACTGACGAGCAATGAAATTATTTTCTCTTGATTTACCAATATTTATGCCAGATGCAACTCTGGGTACTGTTCGTGCAGTTTCTACTGACCAGCTTAAAAATACTAATACAAAAATGGTCGTTGTTAATACATATCATTTGTATCTGACATTAGGAATTGAAAATTTAACAAAACTTGGTGGCATTAAAAAATTAATGAATTGGGATGGGTATATTTTGTCTGATTCAGGTGGATTTCAAGTCTATTCATTAATACATAAAAAAAGTAACCTTGGGAAAATAACTCAGTATGTAGTGTATTTCAAATCTCCAGTAAATGGTTCAAAGACATTATTAACCCCAGAAATTTCAATTGATATGCAGTATGCGATAGATTCAGATATCTTTATTGCTCTAGATGATTGTAGGTATAGTGGTGTCTCAAGGAGAGATGCTGAAACATCTGTGAATTACACAATTGATTGGGCAAGGCGTGCCAGGGATCATTTTGATAAGAAAAATACTCGACCAAATAACAAGAAAATCTTTGCAGTAATTCAAGGTGGCTCTTTTAAAGATTTAAGAGAGAGGTGTGCTAGGGAACTTATTGAAATGGATTTTGACGGGTATTGTTTTGGTGGATGGCCTGTCGATGATAAAGGTATTTTAGTTGAGGATATTCTTAAGCTTGTTGCAGATCTGATGCCTGTTCACAAGCCACGATATGCAATGGGTGTTGGAAAACCAGAGGATATTGAAAAATGTGTTCAACTTGGATATAACATGTTTGATTGTGTTATCCCAACACGAAATGCTCGTCATGGAATATTGTATAGTTCCAATGGAATTGTTCGAATTAAACATACCAAATATAAGCTAGACACCAATCCTATAGATTCGAATTGTGGATGCGAGACATGTAGAAATTATACTCGTGCATACGTTCATCATTTATTAAAAAATAATGAGATTTTGGGTAAGACATTAGCAACTATTCATAATCTATATTACTATCAGGACTTGTTGAAAAAAAATGTTAAGATTTAACCCTGCAAGAAGAGATTATGTTTTGGATGCCCTATAGTCTCGAAGGATTGTCATTGACCGTGATACACCACTAATGGTATCATTTGATAGTTGAATAAAATATTGAGAATGCTATGTTGAAAGTAAATTATCTTGATATAATAACAAAAATTAAAAGATTAACCAATAAACGTTATATGATATTTGTCTTAAGTTTTGGCAGTTTTCATACATTGTTATATGGTTTTACGTCGTTTTTTTTCGTTAATTAAATCCTTTTCAGGTAGATTCTTCTCATTTATTCAATAATAAGTTTTCTTAGGTATATGAAATGTTATTAGATATATTTTTAGGTCTTATCTGTGTTTCTGGAGTTTCTCTAAGTGTATATTTTTTTGTTCAATACAATAACGAAAAGAACAATAAACCAAAAATTTCTGAAGAAGAAGCTTTAAGGATGGCTAGTAGCAAAGTTCAAGAGCTCCTTGAAAAATCTGAACGAGATGCAGATAACATTATTGAAACAGCTAAAGTTCGTTCCCGCAAGATTCAGCAGGAAGTTAATAAGTTAGATGCTGAAATTGTAGAAAGGGAACAAAACTTAATTAAGAGAGAACGATTGATTCAGCAAAAACTTTCTGAGGTAGAAGAAACTAAAGTAGAGTTATCTGATTACAAGGAAAAAATCGTTGATATCCGGGAGAAATTGAAGACACGACTCGAGAAAATCTCTGGGTTATCAAAGGAGGAAGCAAAGAAGAAACTGATGTCTGAGATAGAAGAAGATGTCAAAACATTCCAAGCCAAGTCGATTCGCTCAGCAGAGAAAAAAGCTCGGGAAGAAGCAGATGAGAAAGCAAAAGAAATACTCGTTGGTACAATGCAAAGCATTGCTACGGATTTTGTCGGAGAGGTAACTGTTTCCACGGTAAAAATAGATGATGAAAATATAAAAGGTAGAATTATTGGTAGAGAAGGCCGAAATATTAGAGCTTTTGAGAAAGCGACGGGAGTGGATGTAATAATTGATGAAGCCCCTGATGCTATTGCGTTGTCATCTTTTGATCCATTAAGACGAGAGATCGCTACAATTGCATTACGAAAACTCATCTCTGATGGACGTATTCATCCAGGAAGCATTGAAGAATTTGTACAGAAAGCCAAAAAAGAGGTATCTGACGAAATTAAGAAAAATGGTCAAATATTATCTGAAGAGGCTGGATGGCCGGCTATTGATTTAGGTCTATTGAAATTGCTTGGAAAGATGAAATATCGGACCAGCTATGGTCAAAGTTTGATGCGTCACACTATTGAGGTTATCAGACTTGGAGAGGCATTAGCTGAAGAAGTTGGAGCTGATGTTGATCTTGTTAAGAAAGCGTGTTTGCTGCATGACATCGGTAAGGTTTTAACACATAAAGTTGAAGGATCACATCATCATATCAGTGGAGAAATTGCAAGAAAGTATGAATTGCCTGAAAAACTTGTCAATGCTATTGAGGCTCATCACCTAGATATTGAACCTCAATCTATCGAAGCAGTCATTGTTTACCTTGCTGATGCTATTTCTGGTGCCAGACCTGGTGCAAGGAAAGATAGTTATGAGAACTATATTAAACGTGTTAAAGGTATAGAAACAGCAGCTCAAAAGATTGCGGGAAACAAGGCTTCAGAGATATATGCAATTCATGGAGGTCGAGAAGTTAGGATTATTGTCAAACCAGAAATGATCGACGATGATGATATTGTTATCTTGTCGAAGAAAATTTCTGATGAGATTGAAAAATCACAGACTTATCCAGGTACCGTACAGGTTACAATAATAAGAGAAAGTAGAGCGGTTAGTATGGCTAACTAAGTGTAGATAATATTGGTAAAAGGAGCTTATGATAAAAGTACTATTTATCGGTGATGTCTGTGGGAAACCTGGTCGTGAAGCTATTTCGCAGGTGCTTCCTTCAATGAAACGAGATCTCGATATTGATCTTGTTCTATGTGATGTTGAAAATATTGCTCACGGTCGGGGTGTCACAGAGAAGACTATAAAAGAAGTTATGTCCTATGGTGTTGATTTTATGACAGGTGGAAATCATATTTGGAGAAGATCTGATTTTTGGGATGTTATTGAAGGTCAGTATCCGATAATACGTGCACTAAATTATCCAGAAGATATTCCTGGGAAAGGTTTTGATATTATTGATCTTGGGACTAAAGGTAAAATTGTAGTAGCTCTTCTTCAAGGCAGGGCATTCATGCAGGATCAAGTAATTACTGATATGATAAGGCCTTTAGAAAATTTGATTGAAAAAGTAAAGGAGATCGATGATTTATCTGGATTTATTGTGGAGATTCATGCAGAGGCTACTTCAGAAAAGATTGCTCCAAGCCTTCACTTTGATGGTAATGTAAGTGCTTTTATTGGTAGTCATACTCATGTACCCTCAGCTGATGAACGTATACTCCCTAAAGGGTCTGGATATATCACAGATGTAGGTATGGTTGGTCCTATGAACTCTTCTTTGTGGGTTCAGGCTGATATAGTCTTTCAGCAAATGAAGTACCCATACGCTCCGTCCTATGAAATCGAGGAAAATGGACCTATTCGTTTTGATAGTGTGCTTTTTGAAATAGGTGATGATAGGTTGTGTAAATCTATAAAAAGGGTCAACAAAGTACTTTAGTATTGACATTATCCTATTATTTAGCTAAATTATGAGTGAAATAGTATAAGCTATTTTCTGTCTTAATTATTTTTAAGACTGTTTAAAACTCTTAAAGAAAGGAGGATTTAAATTATGGCAATGCTTAAGAAAGATCTTATCGAGTCTGTTGCTCAGAAGACAGGTCTCACAAAGAAAGCTGCAAATGATGCAGTAGAAGCTGTATTATCAACCGTTGCTGATGCTCTTAGCAAGGGAGATGCAGTATTACTTACCGGTTTCGGTAAATTTGAAGTTAGAGAAAGAGCAGCAAGAGCGGGTATCAATCCTAAGACAATGGAGAAGATTACCTTGCCTGCTACAAAAGTTCCTGCATTTAAAGCTGGTAAAGCTTTGAAAATGGCTGTTAAATAAGCCGGTAGACTGTGCAAACAATAAGGGCCAGCTTATTTATTGTTAAATTAATCCCCTGACAATAAATAAGCTGGCCCTTTTGCTGCCTCTTTTCCCCCTGACCTTATACTCATGATTATCTGATCATAATTATCGAATTTTAATACCTCTGCGTATTTTAACTGAGAGAGCATTTCGATCGTCTATGTAGGTTAACATTTGTAATAAATGAAATATTTTTTGCCGTAATTGTATAGCGTATTTGTTACAAATGCGTAATGTGAAATTTAACATTATTTTGATACGATAATATAAAGTGAATAGAATTCAATGTTAGATTAGTATAGATTACAAAGACATTGAAATATGAGTATTTTTAGTAATCATTAAGAAGAGCCCTTGCGATTCGTGTTGATATATAAGGGTTTTTGTGTTTGAAAGTGAATAAAATAGATAATCGGGTAATCTCCAGTAGAGTGTTTTTTTTAAGTTTTGGATAATGTTCTTTATCTTTTCAAATAAACAGTTTTGTGCATTTTTTGTTTATAACTATCTAGATGTCCTATTTTCAGTAAATTTTTCTATTTGTATCATAGATCATTCATACGATGTTATGATATGAATTAATCTTGATTTAACAGCTCAAACGGAGTGTGTTGTTGTATGTTTCGAATTTCTGTAATTTCATTTCCTCCTAATTCATGGAATAAAATTCTATGTAAATTATCCTTGTATTGTGTGGATAAATATGTAAAATAATTAGTGAATTATGAATTTTTTTAAGAATTGTATCATACCTAATTATTTAAACTCGTATTATCCGCTTCTTTTAAGAAAGCCATTTCTTGTGTTCATAACGATAGTTTTCGTATCAGTAAATGTTTTTTCTGACACTATCGGCCTAAATACTTTTGCGAGCTCAATTACGGAGGATAATATCATTGAACTTACGAACGAGGAACGCCTTAGTCATGATCTACCCCCACTAGAACTGAATTCTATGCTTACTGCTGCAGCATACGCCAAAGCAAATGATATTTTCGAAAAACAATATTGGTCACATTATGGTCCTGATGGTGAGACTCCATGGGATTTTATATTGTCCTCCGGGTATGACTATATCTATGCAGGAGAGAATCTTGCAAAGGGGTTTAATACTGCTGAAGGTGTTGTGAATGCTTGGATGGCAAGCCAAACGCACAAAGATAATATCTTGAATTTGAATTATAACGAGATTGGAGTCGCTGTTGTTCGTGGTGATTTGCTTGGCAGTGATGTCATTCTGGTTGTGCAGATATTTGGAGCAACTTTGGAGAATTATTCACCTAGCTATTTGCCGACGTCCAGTAGCAGCTCTGATGGCTCGATTTCAATTGATTTCCCAGAATCTGGCGAAGTAATACCTGATTACGATTTTGATGTTTCTGGGAGCGTTGACGGGAACTCAACTAGCATTGAAATTTATGATAATCAGAAGTTTATTGGTGAGACTATTGGTGAAGATGGTGTGTGGTCGTATAGACCTGATGGTGGCTGGTCAAATGGTGAACATAATGTTGAAGTTATTGATTCTGATACAAACAATTCTGATACATCGATCTTCAGTGTTGATTATTCTGCTCCCGAAGTAGAGGATGTGGCGTATAATTGGGTTACATCGAATAGTGTTTTTAACAGTGTCAAAGTCGAGTGTAGCATAAGCGGGGATCCTTCAATTGTTCGACTAATGATTGATGATTACTCAGAAGATATGAGTAATGACGGATTAACGTATTATGTAAATGTACGTCCACTAAAAATCTCAAAAGATTCAATTATCAAGATTGTTGCTATAGATGAGGTTGGCAATCGCAGTGAAAAAAATATTTCAAAGGATTTCCTGTCTTTTTATGGGCAAAACGTTCCATCAGCAGTAAGTTTCTTAGGAAATATAGGATTATCGAGTGTTACAGATGTTTTTAACTTCGTTGTCGTGATAGGATTTTCTGTGGTCATTTTTATTGATGCCTTTTATTTGTTTAGGCTAAATATATTTCAAACTCGAGGTAAAACAATATTTCCAATGGGGATCTGGCTTTTAGCGGTTATAATAAGTATGTTAGTAAGTTCAAGTGGGGTTATAGTTTAATTATAAGTTCTTATTGATGGTAAGATCAACGGCTAATAAAAATAAGAAGTCAAAGGCTAAGAACCAAAAGACTTTTGATAAAAGATCTAAGAATTTGTCACAACGAGGTTCTTTGAAGCCCTCAAAATCGTTAGAAAATGAAATTCAAGCAGGTGGTGTTATGAAAACAACTGCGGGATTGTTCAATGAAGTTCTTATGAAAAGAAGTTTATTTTATTCAATATCAATCTTTGTTGTTTTTCAGTTTTTGCTGACACCTCTAAATGCAGGGGTAAATTATGTATTTTGGATGATTTGTGGTGTTGGCTATCTAATTGTTATTGCTGAAATTTTATCTTCCAGAATCTATGATACAAAACGTTCTAAATCAAATAAATCTAAACTGTTGACGTTTGATTTTAAAGGAGTAAATATCATTCATCATTTTGTTTTACCTTCTCTGTTATATATTTCTGGTGCTTTTTTCTTATATTTTAATAGAACTAAGCTTCTTGATCAGGTTGCTATAGTTTTACTTACCGTTTGTTTTTTTCTGTTGTTTTTTAATATCTCTTCAACATACGAAAAGTTATACAGTGCATCTCGAAGGAATAAATATATATTTGATTTTTGTAACATCATAATCTTTTTCTTTGTCATTGATGTATTTGTTAATGTAGTTTTCTTTTTTGGTGCTCAGCTGTTCCTTATTTTCATTGCAGTTATTGTTCTAACAGTACTGCTGATCTATTTAATGACAATTCTTTCTGATCAGCAAAATTTTCTTATATATTCTGGAATTGTACTGTCTGCACTTTTTGTAGGAATTTGGGCATTTATATGTATCATCTTAGGTGTTTTTAATGTGACTGTTTTGTCTTTTGTACTTACAGTTGGATTTTATTTAGTGGATGTCTATTGGCATCATAAACTTGAAGGTTCTTTTAGCTGGCAGGTAATGTTTGAATATGTGATTTTTGCTATTATGTCTATTATTTTACTTTTATATCTATAAATATGGAGTATCTTGTTATTAAATTAGGAGGTTCTGTTATTTCACCAAAGGAAGGCCTGCTTAACGAGGATCTTGTAAATTCATATTGTAAGGAAATTGTCGAATTTTATCAGGATAAAGAAAACCTTAGTCGAAGATTGATTCTTGTTGTGGGTGGGGGAAATATTTCTAGAGAATATAGAGATGCAGCGAAAAGATGTCACGAAGATAGTGATTCTGATCTTCATAAAATAGGAATTGCCGCGACATGGCTTAACGCCGAGCTTTTCCGATCAATACTTAGCGATATTGCACATCCATTGGTTTTGGGTGTGGGAGCATATGCAGAAGATCGTAAGGAAGGTGAATCCAGAATTACTAAATATTTTGAGGACTGGCTTTCATCTAATACTCCTGTTCTTGTTTGTGGTGGTTTTTTAAATGGTGCAAGCACTGACTATAATGCTTTTCTTCTTGCTTCAAAAATTGGTGTTAATAATGTATACAAGCTATCTAATATTCCATACATTTATAATTCTGATCCCAAAGAAAATCCCACTGCTGTTCCCATCGAAGATATCTCTTGGGTTGATTATGAAACATTGGTTGGTGAAAAAGGTATTATTCATAAACCTGGGGCCAACTTGCCAATTGACCTTTTTGCTGCTGATTTTGCCAAAAACAACAATATAAAATGTCTTCTTGGAGCAGCAGAAAAGAAAGAGAATTTTCCGATGATTTTACGAGGAAAACGAATTGATGGAACTCTTATCCATGTATAATTCAATCTGGACAATGGTTCATCTTGTGTAAATATTTTTACGACTGTTTTGCAATAATAATTAAGCGTTTATCTGTGGTTCCCCGAGGGTAACAGGTTTGAAGTGTTAATGAAGATGTATCATCAAACCATGAATTTGCTCGGTAAACATAAGTTTCTTCTGGTGTGACAATAAGAATATCTTCGACAACATACTTGTACAAAGTGCCGTTGTACCGGATATATATAGTGTCTCCCAATACCAACTCATCAAGCCTTGTAAACCAACCTCCGTCTGGTGTTGTCCATCCATAAGAATTCTTACTATGGGCAAATAGGTAAGTGTTTCCGTTGTATTCATCTGGTAATGCTGTTCCTAATCCGTGGGCAATATATTGATCAAGAATTGGCATGTATATTTCACTTTGTGCTGGATTTACGTTTTCTTTTATATCGTGTTCAAGTTCAATTTTGGGAATTTCAATTGAGAATTCCTTAATCTCAATTGTGCTCTTTGATGTTTGTTCCTGTGTTTCTGGGAGATTTTGATCTTCGTCATATACGTAGTCGACATTTTCCGCTGTGACTGCATCCGCTGTTATATCAGAAGCATTAACTTCGGTCTGAAGTTTTGATGTTCGTTGAGTATTTGTGACAAACAAGTAAATTGGTAATGGAATAGTCAGAGCGAGACTGCATAAAACTAGTAACAGCGTTCTGATAGAATGTTCTTTTTTATTTTTACTGTACAACAATGTATTTAATGATTGATATTACTGGGCAGTAATATCCTGTACAATTGTCTTAGTTTACTGATTCTACTGTATATTTAACTTCTCCCATTGGAGTTTTTACAGAAATCTCGTCACCTTTTTTCTTGCCGTCTAGAGCTTTACCCATTGGTGACTCAATCGATATCTTGTTTTTTGTCGGATCGGCCTCAGGAGCACTTACCAATTTGTATTGGATCTTCGTACCATCCTTTTTAAGCTCGACTGTAGATCCAAGTCCAGCGATTAAGCTTGTTGATGCACTAGCTTTGAATAGTACAGCAGTATTAATTAACAATTCGAGTTCTTCAATACGTTTATCGTTAGATCCAATTTCATCCTGGATTCTATAGTACTGTGTATTTTCACTAATATCTCCAGCTTTAATTTCTGCATCCAATTGATCTTGCAGCTTCTTGCGCATTTTATTTTTTCTCTCGTCAAGTTCATTCTGTAGTTTGTCTAACCCTTCTTTTGTTATTTCATACTTTTTACCTATTGTCATCGCGTATTATGATTATATCAATTTAGATTAATGGAAATTTATTAGGAAATGAAAAAATTACCCAATAAGATAGGGTTTGAAGCAGATTAGCATTTGTTTTTTAATAAAACCTTGCTTCAATAGCATTTTTCAATGTAATAAGAAGTTGAAGTACATCTATTATTATAGACCTTAGTGCTGATTCAGTCAATGTGCTGTACAGGTTGGGTACATATTGCAGAAATCAAGAGAGAGAATTGTTGACAGATAATTTATCATACATCTCCATTGGTGTTAAGTAAT
>JAFGIK010000104.1 GCA_016929645.1 Candidatus Dojkabacteria bacterium | reverse complement strand
TTCGAAATCGATAATATACCAATATTTTATTATACATCTTCATCTCCTTTTTTCCCTAAATAACCAGTCTAGCAGGATAATAAATTACTGTTGTAATATGAAATGGGGGTGAAAATGGCTAGCCCGACGTTTAAACTATTCTAGCTATCACCGTGTTCCTTTTTATTATCCATATAAAACGGATAAGATCTTCGGTCTTTGTCTAGTAAATGTAATCTAATCGGGCTAGCCAACTTTTTCCTATATTGAATTCTGAAATAATATCAAATTTCAGAATTGATGTAACCTAAAATAATTTATAATTGCTAATTTATGACCAAAGACGTAAAAAAAATCTCGGTTGGTGAACAAATTAAATTCTATAGAGAACGTAAGAATATTACTCAAACTGATCTCGAGTCTGCTACAAATCTTGGAAGAGGTACGATTGCAAAAATCGAGAACGGAATAAGGAACCCAAAGAAGGAAACGCTTACATCGATTTCTGTAGCTCTTGATCTAACTCTTAAGGAGATGGCAAATCTTCTTGGAGTAAATCTTTATACGGATAATAAATTTAAAAATGAAGGTTGATTATATCAATGCAAAATAATCAGATTCGGATAGACCCCATCTACGACGACCTTCTTGTTCTTCAGGAAAATGAATTTGTTTCGTATCAAGTTCACAAATTTAATGAAAAAATTAGCAATCTATGGCATAAATTTCAAGCTAAATTTCCAGTAAAATTTAGAAAAGAAGTAGAATCAAAAGGATTTGCAATAATACCTCATAAAATTCTGGAAGAAGATTGCTTAAGTAAACCATATTATCTAACAGTTAGAAATCCGTCAAAGGAATTATCTGATGTGATAGATAAAATGGAAAATCCTATAATTCTTGTAATAAAAGGTTTACCAGATAGATAATTTTTATGGTCAATAGTGGCTATAAGAATTTTTTTGCTTTCGAAATTTCACTAAATAACTAAATAAATGGCGGTTGAAGGAATTGTATACCGCAGCGGCTCACATTCTATAAAAATCCACCTATTCGATGACAACAATCTCGCGATTTCCTGCTGCATCACAAAATTGCTCAAGCGATGCTTCGTAGATTGATATTGCCCCACCTGTATACGTTAGCTTGTATGTTCCATCTCTGTCTCTAATTAAAATGCAGTAACCACCTAATGCTTCATTTAGTTCAATACTTTGGGATAGTGCCATTCTCTTGTGGGTATTAAGCGTCTGTTCGGCGTAGTCGCCCATTTGGATCCAAAAGGGGCCGTTTTGGTAATGGAATACAAACCTATGGCTGCCTCCATTACCCAATTGTCCTGCAATTTCAGGCGATACAGGAACTGCGTTTTCGCGTTCTCTTGCTCGTTGCCTTTCAAACATAATACTTCTATTGAAATATTAATCCTATAATTATACTATCTTTGACATAATTTTTTAACACTTTTTGTTGTACAATATATTTTGAAACAATTTTATTGAAGAAATCTTATGGGAGTCTGGAAAAAGTTTTACCAAAACACCAAATATAACACTACAGCCAAACTACTTATTGAGGCTGTAAAGTATTGCAAAAATAAAAGAAATGCTTTGGATATTGGATGTGGGGCTGGAAAAGATTCTGTTTTTCTTCTAAAAGAAGGTTTTCGTGTTTTGGCTATTGATAGTGACAATTCTGTTGCAGAGTTTATTCCTACTGAATTGCTAAAATCCGAAAATTTCCGATTGGTTATAGATTCGATAGAGAAATTTGATTTGACCAAATATCGATTTGATTTGATAAATGCTCAATATTCTCTTCCCTTTATAAGTAAAGACGAATTCTTCCCCTGTATCTATAGAATTATTGATTCAATGTCTCAAGATGGAATTTTTGTAGGTCAGTTTTTTGGATTGCATGATAGTTGGAATAAACCAACTGCAAAAGAAACATTTTTATCAAAAAAACAAGCGGTGAATATTTTTAATAACTTGAACATAATTAAACTTGAAGAATTTGAAAAAGATCGGCCTGATGCATCAGGCCGAGATAAACATTGGCATGTTTTCGATTTTATTGTTGAAAAAAATCAGCAGTTTGCTCGAGGGTAAGTATGTATAGTTTTTTACAAATTAGTATACGTTAGTATACGACTTCAATATTGCCTGAATTTACAGTGCGATTAAATTGTCCTTTAGTTGCATATGGTAGACTTTGCTCATGCAACTCGTATGAAAGTAAGGCTTTGTCATAAGCTGTTATTATCAATCCACATATCCCTCCGACTGGGTTACTAATTCTCATTGAATAAGCTTGCTGTGCAAGTGTTATTTCTGGTCTGTCTTCATAAAGGTTATGACCGATGATATAAAGAGTTCCTGCTCCACCATCACTTATAATAAATCCATAGAATCCAGGCTCTAGATGTTCAATTTGTTCCCTATTAACTTCTATACCATTTGGTACCGTTGTCCCATAACTATTATCTGGGGTTGTCATTAATTTTATACAATTAATATTATCTATATTTTATACTAGATAATTGTAACAAAGTTGAAGTAAATAATAAACCCTATAAGTTGGAATACTTGGGTAATATATGTGAAAAATATTGTGGAATTTTTTTCAGGGTTTGTCAGAATAGGACAGGCAAAAGAAGCGATGAGATAGTAAACTTAAAAATCTTTTCAATTGGAGGTATATTATGTCTGGAAAATGTCCAGAAGGTGGCAGCCACAAGTGGATTGTAGATGGTGAAATGATTCAAGAATAGAGATCATGGAGGAAAACTCTAATATTATTTTTAATTTCTTTTAGGTTGTCCATCATTCAATTTGTAATTTTACCCAGAATGTTGAACCTTGTCCTTCTTTACTGTTAAATCCGATTTTTCCATTGTGTGCTTCTATAAAAAATTTTGAAATTGCAAGTCCGATTCCTGAGGCATCCTGGATTATTTGATATGCATTTTGTGCTCGAAAAAATGGTTTAAATATATTTTTCTGATCTTCTTTTGGTATTCCGATACCTGTATCTGTAACTTTAAGATGAATTTTGTCATTTTCCAGCTCAACGGTAACTGTAACTGTGCCTTTCATTGTGTAATCTATTGCATTATTTACGATATGATTTAACACATATTTAATCTTTTCTGGATCGATATTTATCTTTGGAATATTGCGTTGAGGTGGATTATATATTAATTGAAGGCCTTTATTTTTTGCTCGTTCTTTCAAATTGTTTATGATCTCTTCAATAATTTTTTGTATTTCAGCAGTCTCTTTTCTTATATTAATTTCCTCCTTACCAATATCAAGAATCATTATTAGATCATTTATTCTGCTAATTACTTTTTTATCTGATTCGTATGCACCTTTCAAAAACACTTGTTGCTTTTTGTTAGTTTTACCTATGTCGCCAGAAATGAGCGACTCGAGGTTCCACTTTATGGCGCTTAACGGAGTTCTAAGTTGATGCGAAATGATCTTTAGGAATTCGTCTTTCATGTCATTTATCTCCTTTGCCTTTTGTTCTGCCTTCTTTTGTTTTGAAATATCAATAGCTTCGCCTATATAGAGTTGCTTTTCCGATAGTATTGTTTCTTGTCCAGTTACTAAACAAGGAATTGCCCTTCCTCTCTTTGGGATTATTTGGGCTTCAAGTACATTCAGCTCTTTACCGAATATCAAGTCTCTAATGTTATTGTTTTGTTCTTCTTTTTCAAACTTGAATAGTTCCTCGATCTTAAGGTTTTTAAGCTCAGTATCAGAATATTTCGTTAATTTTTTAAAGTTAATATTGTATTGGAATAACTTACCTTGGGCATCAAATACATAAAATAGACCAGGGGAGCTATCTAATATTGATTGAGTAAATATTTGTAGACTTCTTGATCTATTAAGTGACTTTTGGAATTGAGATGATAAAAATCCAAGAAATACATAAATCAAGAAATAATAAACCGAAAATTGAGCTAACACCCATAAATCAAATACACCAAAATCTTTCATAGTGTAATATATTATCCCGATCATCACGAAATAAGTAATCACTTGACTTCGTCTTTTTAGAAACAAACAGGAAAGTATAACTGCGCATGTATATGACATATGTGATAACAAGTTATCAGGAGTGTGCCATATAGCTTCTCCAGATGTGTCATATACCCATCTTACACCTACCCATAGAATTACGATTGTTGGAAGATATGAGACGATATTCCAGAACCGTGTTTGCGATCCAATGTAAGCAACAGTCATTACAAAGATGATTATTATGAAGAGAGACATAAGTACTGCCCAACCTTGATTAAGTCCCAGAAAAATTAGAGCAAATCCAGAAATTGCAAGAATTCCACTTAAAAGGAACGCTCTAATCATATAGACTCTTCTGTTTACTTCCTCGTCTTTAATGTTTGATCTTGTTAATTTGTCCCAAATTATTGACCATATTTTTCTGCTTAATATGAAGTAAGTTACAAGGGAGAGTATAAATACGAAATATATAATTAAATGAAATATATTCCACTTAATTGAAAGTACAGAGACAACCGTAATAAAGCTTGATGTAGATAACATCAAGACAAGTATGATTGATCGTATAATGATATTCCTTTTTCCTTTTGGGGTATGATCCTCTGTTCTATAGCCTGCAAGTAAATTTACAAATTCTACAAGATTGTGAATGATTTTCATGGGAGTTGTGTAGACGAATTGTTATGCTATTATTAATTTGTATATTCTACCAACGTATCATAAATATATATAAACGTCTATGATTTCAGATAGAAAAAAAGCATATTTGGCATTGATCCTTTCCGAGCTTATTTGGGGTGCATCAATTCCTCTTGCTAAATTAATTTATGAGGACATTTCTGCATTTCAATACCTATTTTTGCGATACATGTTTGCTACTCCAATAGTAATTATTATTATTTTACGCAATATTAAGAAGATCAAATTATCTCTTAATAAGCTCATCATCGTGCTGGCTGTTGAATCTATTGCCGCAGTTAATACTGTGCTTCTCTATATTGGACTTGAGTTTGTTTCGTCAATTGAATCCTCACTTATTGTACAAGCACGTCCCGTGTTTGTAACTATTGCGGGAATTCTTTTTTTGAAGGAGAGGCAAGAAAAACATGAATGGCTAGGTTTACTTCTATCTGTACTTGGCACTTTGTTTGTATTGGTTGCACCACTTGTTGGTAGTAATATTCAAAACAATGTTTCTATTGTGGGACTTGTATTGATAATTTTGACAAACTTTATCTATACATTAACTACTATTTTATTAAAGAAATTCTATACCAATATTCCCCAAATATTGATTTCAAATCTGCATATATTGCTAGGTTTTATAATATGTTTCCTGTACTTATTTGCGAAAAATGACTTGCCCTCGATTTCTGCGTTAGCAGGTGATCATGTATTCCCTGTACTTTTATTTACCTCAATATTTGGATTAGTCATTGCTTTAAGTTTATCTTATTACGGCATAAA
This sequence comes from Candidatus Dojkabacteria bacterium, assembly GCA_016929645.1. Classification (GTDB taxonomy): domain Bacteria; phylum Patescibacteriota; class Dojkabacteria; order SC72; family JAFGCJ01; genus JAFGIK01. The sequence continues at coordinate 8,054 of JAFGIK010000104.1, read as the reverse complement.
CAAAATAGAAGCTTCAGAAGCAGTACTTTTTATGTATTTAGAACCGTTAGTTTATATACCATTATCGATTTTCCTTCTCGGGGAATCGTTTTCTATTGCTCAAGTAGTTGGATTGATTTTGATTGTACTTGGGGTTTTCTGGGGTGCTAGACGGATAAACTCTAAAAATACGTCGAGTTTGTAAAATGCTTTCAAATGAGGTAAATTAGAGCATATTAAATAATTTATTGAACAAATAAAGAATTTTATGGACGGTATTAACGCTGTTTTAGATCCAGGAGAAACAATAATCTGGGAGGGAAAACCTAAGTCGAGATTGTACATGTTAGCAAATAATTTTCCAGTTTTAATGTTTGGATGCTTCTGGCTTTTATTCACACTTATTTGGGAAGCAACAGCAATTGGTATTGGTACGGTAGCAAATATTAAAACAGTAGGGGATTCTTTGGATGCTGTTCCTCAAATTGTATCGTCAGGCTTTCCTTGTTTTGGTATACCTTTTGTTCTTGTTGGTATTTTTCTTGTATTGTCACCGTTGATTGGTTTTCTTAGTTATAAAAATATCAAATACTATATTACTAATAAACGTGTAATTATGGCTTCTGGACTTATTGGCGTTGATTACAAATTTATTGATTTTGACCAGATACATAATATTTCTGTAAATGTTGGTCTTATGGATAAAACTCTTGGAGGTGGTAATACTGGGTCGATTTCAATTTTTAGTGGAGAATTCGAACAATCAAAAAATGGGATATATGCTAAGAATGATTTTTTCTTGGGTATTGAAAATCCTTATGAGATTGTACGACTTCTTAAAGATGTTTCATTTGATATAAAGACTGATATTGAATATCCAAACAAGCTGAGGCCTGACGTGAATCCTGGATACGAAACAGAGTATAAACCAGATGATACTGATCAAGGATAATTTTGGAATTACTTGTCCGTGAAGTATTTTAAAATGTTCTAAGATATGTCGAGGATCAACTGTTTATTGATGGACAAGCTGCGCAATTGATTAATCTTGGGGCATTGCCATCTGGTCCTGAATATACTCCAGCCGGAATAAAATTTGGACCTCCTGATATGCCATATGCTAGGCCGGTGCTAGTGTTAAGGCCCGAGTCTATTTTTAGAAATCAGCAGGCTTTTCGACTTTCTTTAGCAAATTTCCATCAATATCATGAAAAAAATGAATTTTAAATTTCCTCGATTCCAACACATTTGGTAACCATATCCTATCATTTGGCCACATTTGTTCATATGGAACCTCAGAGCAAAGAAACCACTTAGGCTCCATTTCGTTTGTAGGGCTTATTTTGCCATCCCATTTTTCGCAAATGTATACATCTACGCTCCAATTACCTGTTGGTTCAAAATATTTTATTTTTCCTGTCAGGTGGAGATCTTCTATATTTACTTTTACGTTTGATTCCTCATAAATTTCGCGTCTGGCTGCTTGAGGGGATGTTTCTCCTTTCTCTTGTTTGCCCCCAAATCCATTCCATTTACCAATACCATGGCCTGTCTTTTTGCGGCCCAGACAGATATACTTCTTATTACTTTTATCCTTCTGTAAAAGAAAGACTAATACTGATTTGGTCATAATTACATTATACATTAGTGAGATTGATATGAGACAAAGATGTTAGGTATAATCTGGAATCACACATAAAGTACGACTTTTCTATATAATAAAGGTTTGTGTGAAGTCAAAAAGTGAAACTTAATAATCTATGTAACGACTATTAATCGTGTTGATTGTTTGAATATTAATAAATTGTGTTGAAAGTTATGGAAGATAATAATCTGGAAAATGTTTCGTTTGGTGATAATTTTGAGGTTTTGGGTCTAATTGAGTATTATCAAGAGGATGGTACAAGGGCGGGCTTTTTAACGCCTGGTATGGAGTTTTGTATTGAACAGGAAAATTGTAGATTACAGAATTCTTACTCGGGATTTTATTCTGAGGAGATGGTACGTATTGCTTTAAAAGACAAAAGATTTTTGTTCAACTCTGTATTTGTTTCACATTATGATATAAATGATCCTTCGCTAGTTAAAAAACTTTACGAGTAAATATTATTACATAGGTTAAAAATTGGAGTATTAATTTGGATTGAGCTTCCTGGGTATTTTTGGTATTGTTTTTCTCTGGTATCTTGTCAACGATTGCGCGTTTTGGTGTAGGGATGGGTGATGATACATTTTGTTACCCGATCGATCATTATTGTTATGTGTTTTGAAATTGGTATTAGTTGGGTCTGTGTTGCATTTTGTGCTAAAATTATTGAGTGTATGCATTGATCATTTATGGAGTAGTAATTTACATTTTATTAATTTAAATTGAATTTTTAATTATGGGAAATGATAGATTGACAGGAGAAACTCTTATCAATCGTGTTGAATCTTTTCAAGGTAGAGAATGTATCGCTTTAGCTGATATTCCGGTTTTCGAATTCAATGGTAGAAAAATTGGTTGTTTGCAAGAAGGATCTAGATTTTCTGTCGGAACTCTCGGTCCAGAGGTTGTAATAAATAGACTTACTGATGAAAAATCGGTGACAGTAAGAATTTATTCGCAGTCATTCTCCGAATGTTTAATTCCAATTACGTATTTTAGTATTGACTCTTATATTGAGAAGCTTGATTGATGATCTGTGAGGTTTTGCCACTAATATTCCCCTATATCTGATCAGGTTTATCTTCCCTTGAGACAAGTATATATTTATGTTCATCGGGACTTGTCCTCATTTCAGCCTTAATACCAAGCGCTTCAAGTGGTCTTGAAAGACCCAGTATTGATTCATAATAAGCGTCAGCTATTGAGTCTGCAGGGATATTCTCTTTGCCTTTTCGAGAAGCAAATCGACTTCCAGGTATAAGATCAACTAATGAAGCATCATCCTCATAGATTAACAATTGTCCTCCTGGTGCAAGCTTCAATGCAAGACTGTCTAATATTTGTTGATGAAAGACTTGAATAATGCTTTCGCCAAGGATAGATGAAGCTTTAACACTTCCTCTTAATTTATAATTAAGAAATCTGGCAATTACTGGAAACGCCTTCATAGTATTGAAGCATAGGATAAGATCAGCCTCATCACCCACATGGGGAAGTCCGAGAAAGTCCTGATCGGTAAACTCAATATTTTTTGGTACAATTGTTCTTGGATGTTTCCCAAATAAAAGGCTTTCCATAACTGTCATTTCCAGTTTTGGGTATTTCTTAGCAAGCGCATTTATGAATGTTCGGCTTGAGACACTTGCAACCAGGACTTTTGGATCCTGTTTTTTTCCTGCTTGCTCCTGAATCCATGTGTCAAATTCAACATATCCTAGTTGTTCTGATCTTGTCAGTGAAGGAGCAACAATCTTGGCTTTAACTTCTGCTTCAAGCTTATTTCTTCTGTCACTTATATATTTCCTTCGTTGTGGTCTAATTTCTTGTTCAGGGTCTGGGGCAAATTCTTCCATGTCTGGTTGTGCGGTTATTGGATCATCAAAATAAAATGGGTCTTTAATACACACGTCATAAAACTCAGCGATGAACCTATGCGCACTTGCGACTGTAAATTCTCCTTCATTTATTAAAACTTGGGAAGCGATCTCATGCATACCTAATAGATCTGATAGCGCCATTTCTCTTGCTCTCTCGCGATCTCTGTATAATTGTTTACCTGTTGCATTATCAATAACCGTGTAAATGTCAGTAGGTACGATATACCAGGCTGCGAAACTAAGATCTCTTTGTAGATCGTCTACAAGTGCATTCATTGTGCTTACATCCCCTTTGTGATTTCCTTGTCGTATTTGTTCATATAGTTTATAGCGTGCAGTTGTGTCGCTTAGGTCATATATCGAATTATTTTGTCTTCTACCATAGATTTGTTGGCCACCCTTGAAATGTTCACCTTTGACCTGCATCGAGGCTACGACTTCAACTCTCTTTCCTGCATTATCTTTACGATAAACAACTATATCGCGACCTTGTCTATCTTCATCAAGAGAACCGAACGCTACCTCATAAAGGTTTTGATTTGACCATCTTTCATCTTTCTTTGTCACGAAGTACCCTTCAAGTGCAGCGAGTATCCCTCGATCGATATTTACAAGATTTGGGCTGAATGAATAAATCATTTTGCGAAGGCCATTTTCCTCAAAAATCGTATAAAACAACTTGTAAATGTCTACTTCTGAAATGCCATAATTTTCGTGCAAAGATTTGAAAAAAATCAACATGTTGACTTGTGCTGCATGAGCCAGTTCTTCTATCTTTCCAAGTTCAGATTGATATGCTAGGTTTGACTTTGGTATGTTATCAAATCTTGATTGTCCTTTTGAAAATTTAACCAAAGCATTAAATGAATTTAAAAAACCTCTTGCTATGTTTGAGTGCTCAATTCCAAGATCTATCACTCGAAGACTTTCTGATAGATTTATATTGTAAATTGATGTATCTTCTTGAATATTTGTTTGATCGGTTTTTTTACTGGGTTGTGTTTCTATTGCTGAACTTTGATTTTGATACATTCTGCTTAATCCAATTAAAGTTCTTGAATTATCTCTGCACAATTTTGATTTTTGCTCAGTATCATCGAGTAATCTTTGTACTGCGGCATTTCTTTTTTGATTTCGAATAAATAATCTCATAGCCTGATCTAAATCATCTTGATTATGGATGCCCTCTGGTATTATTCCGCTTTTGTCCATAATACCGATCATAATCTCGGTTGTTAGCGCAGATATTGTTTCCCCTGTTGGAGCTTTAATTGTTTCTGGCAATTTGTAGGCTGTATCAAAATCTTGGGTCATATCTTTATTCTATCAAACATTTGGACTTTTACAATTTGAATTTTATCTGAGTTATTCAATGAGGAATTGGTTCCAATTACTGCTTAATCTTAATTATAACCTCGATCTATTTGCAGCAATTAATGCCTGAACGTAAGCCCAGGTTCGATCTGTTATTCGATTTTCCAAACGGATGTTAATGCCGTTTGTGCATTGGTACTACTTTCTATCAAGTTGTCAATTTCTTTTTGCTTCTTTTCTCCAAAGTAGACAAGAAAATCTTCAAGAGGTCCGGCACCAATATTTTCTAGATAAGCTGGATCGTCTGATATATCGCATTGCTTCGAAAGCAAAGCTATGGAATCTGTATTTCCTATAGATATGATGTCGTCGACCTCATCGAAAGAAGTGTTGTTTGTGAGTATCTCTCTTTTTTCTTGAGTATTTTTACCATGAAGCTTTTCATGTAATTCAAAATATTTTTTCGCAAGCTGTTTCAGCTTTTTATTTGGAATCATCGAGAATATTATACTAGATTTTTTTGTCTGTTTGACCCAACATTTCAACTTCCTTCTCCTTCAACTCAACATCAAACGCTCCAATGTTCTCATTTATATGCGACCTATTTACTGATTTCATCCAGCATAGCATTTCCTGATCCCGCAGAACATAATTAAATGCTATTTGTGCGGGAGTTAGATTTTTATTATCCTTCCAGACTTCCACTATTTTGTTTCCTTCAAATGATTCTCCACAATAACCTCTATTTAGAACTCTGTAGGCCATGACGTAGATATTATTCTGTTTACAGAAATCTATGGTCACGTTTTTTTGATATTCTTTGTTAAGTACTGAATATTGAATCTCATTTAAAAGAATCTTATTCTTCAGTAATTTCTGAAATTCGTTTAATTGATCTTTGTTAAAATTTGCCACAGCTATATAGTCAGATAGTTCGTTTTTAATTGCCAAATCGAGCTCTTTTGCTAAATTTTTCATATCAATTTCTGTAATCGATGGGGTATGGACCTGTATTGCATCAAGCTTCGTTACATTAAGAGTCTCCAGATATTCATCAATTGCTGTTCTTACTTCCTTAATGCTTTGCATTTTGTGCACATCTAATTTGCAGATAAGGAAATAATCCTTCCTATCAAAGTTTTCAATTGACTTTCTTATTAATTGAAGCGTGTGGCCATCTGCCTGATTATTCCAACAATCAATCATATTTAGGCCTTTAGACAGTTGGTATCTTATTTGGCTGATGTCATTTTCGTCATCATTGTATTTATTTTTCATAAAATATCCGCCGATTCCCCATGTTCCAATGCCCATTCTGCAAAGTTTTCTTCCATCAGGAAGTTTAAAATATTTAATTATTTTCATGCCCAAATATTATAGTTTGGCTTAGTGGAATACAAATCTACTAAGGTGTATAATCAAGTATGGATAACTTCAAATCTCTTGAAAAATTAAACCTTACAAATAATGAAGTAAACGTGTATTTGTTTTTGCTTGAAAATTCTGGAAGCTATGGCAACAAAATTTACAAAAGCAAAAATATGGACAAGTCATCAACATATATTGCTTTAAAAAACCTTATTAATAAAGAATTAGTTTATACATCAGGGAAAACCAGAAATCAAAAATTTTATGCACATGATCCTGCTCGATTGCATGATTTATGGGAAAAACGGGAGCAGGAGTTGATTTTGGCTCGAGACCAGATTCAAAAAATTATATCAAGCCTTCAGAAGACTGATAAATCCACACATAATATTGAAACGTTTCAAGGATTTTCCGGATACAAACTTTGGATGGAAGATCGATTGTTGAATAATACTTCAATGATAAAAGAGTTATCACACCCAAGAACTGCGCGCATGAATGCAGGTGACTACTATGAATACATGAAATGGTTTATTCCAGAGCGTGTGAAAAGGGGGATTTCCATCAGGCTTATGTTTGATGAAGACTCTGTTGATGAAGTGCTTACTCATCCAGAGGTATCGAACAGTGCGACCCTTAAAGAAGCAAGAATTATTAAAGCAAACTTGAAGGTTAAAGCGAGCCTTGTGTTATATGGATCTAAAACAAGTTTTTACTCTTCTTCTAAGGGCCAATTTATCGGTGTAATTATTAATGACCAGATGATTCATGATCTTGTTGATAGCATTTATGATTATTTGTGGAGTACTGGTGTTAAGATTTGAAATTTGTAGTTACTTTTGCCTTTTAATCGACGAAGTTTTGCATGTCCTTTATGCCAGTAGTGATTTTCAAATCCTTATCTTTGAAGGTTTTCCCTCAATCAAGCTTTTTTAATAAATTGCTATTAATTAACAATATTCTGTGCCTCATTTTTTCATATTTGATATTTCTTTTTTTGCGATCATATTTTTTGTCTCTTCATTAAGTGGTAATGATAATGAGATTATGTCGCTTTCTCGAAGTAATGTATCTAAATCTACAATATCAATTTAATAAATGTTTTTGCATTCATTTTTTATACACTTAACATCTTTCTGACCCCATCCCTCGCAGTAGTCGTCGCATATCATTTCTTTATCCTCGCATTTATCGTAGTATTCTTTGTTTCCCATAAAGCATCCTGCACCGTCTACGCAAATACAGTCTTGGTCTGTTTCGCAGTAAGTCATACCACTTTTCCCGCATACAATTTCCTCTGCTGGCCTATCCGCTGGGTCATGTTTTTTATTATCTTGGTTGTTATTAATTATGAATAAGCCGATTGATGTTGCTATCAAAGCTAAAACCAATATTGATGATATGATAATAACTAGTAATATTTCTTTCTTCATGGTTGAGGCTAAAATATTTGATAATATTTTTTAATTATAGCAGATTATGTGGTTGGATTTGTGTTTATTCTTCTTATAAAAGATGGCCCGCTATATTATGTATATGGGATGTAATTTTGAAAAAATCTACAGGAATTATTTATTATGTAATTGTTTGAAATACTAATTGTAAGATTCGGCATAGGATTATTTTTTGGATAATAGCGAATGTAATGCATTTTGTATCTGTAAGTTTTGGGATGTTGAATCAAATATGTACTTGAGAATATACACCCCATAACTTATAATCTATCAGTAATTAATAATTCAATTTGATAAAGCCTATAATGAAAAATAATGGTTTTAGAGGCTTAATGTCCCAAGACATATGCAACAACCTCAGCAGGAGTCTTTAGATTAAGGCCTAAATGAGGTCTCATGTTGTTGTATACTCTC